>JBGSTS010000093.1:0-5410 GCA_041736435.1 Desulfobacterales bacterium
CCCGCCCCTCGGTGACCGGCCCGTTGGCGAAAACGACCTCCTCGAATCCCTCAAACGCCGGGAGGCGTCTGGCGGCCACATCGGCGCGCAGCGTCACCGGCAGCAGCCCCGCCCCGCCCCCGGCCAGATACTGCACACCCAGATCGAGCGCAACCTCGCGCGCATTGACCAGGGGCTTCAGCGGCGGCTGGATCCTCCCCTTGAGCAGCGGCAGGCGAAACTCCTCTACCCGGAAACGGCCCGAGAGCAGGCTGCGAAAAATCTGAGGCTCGCCCCCATCATCGTCGGCACTCTCACCGGCCCCCGCCTCTCCCGCCGGAGCGCTTTTGCAAATCAGGCTGACGCTATAGCTGCCCAGCTTGGCCTCCTTGGGAATCGCCCACCGGCTCTCGGCCACGCCGACGGCATCCCAGACCACTTGCAGCTCGTAGGTCTGGCTGCTACCGGCATGGCGGATCGAGACGGTGTCCGGCAGCCGGTCCGGCGGCGGCACGGCAAAGCCCTCCATGGTGTGGCGGCGGATGAGATGCTTCATGTGCACAATCTCGCCGGCCCTCAGAAGGCTGCGATCGAAGATGGTGTGGGCGATGAACGGCCCGGTGCCGACCTCCTCCGGCAGTTTAAACCGCCAGGCCTCGATGCCCTCGCTCCAGCTCGAGTGCACGAAGCTCATGTCCTCTGCGGTGTGAGCGGTGATGAAAAGCCCGTCCCCCAGAACCATCGAGCCGGACAGCTCGAAGCTGTCGGCGTCCGACAGGTCGTGGGCACAGGAGGCAGAATCGGCCGCCGGCGGCAGCTCCGCCTCGATGCGGGCGACGCCGTCCGGATCTGTCCGCCCGCTCCAGAGCACGCGGCCGTCGCAGGCCCGGACGTCCACATCCGCACCGGGTACCGGGGCGGCCGTGTCAAGGGTCGTCACCCACACCAGGGAAGACTCGCGCCCCTGCTTGAAGTGCACGGACAGGTTGGTGACCAGGGCGGCGGCAGGCACATACATGGGCCGCGGGGGGTCGAGCAGGGCCTTGCCTAAGATGGCGCTTTCGATCTCGACGATGTAAAGCCCGGGCGTCTCGAGTGGAATCCCGATCACCTCGAAAGCGCCCGCTCCCAGGGCCTGAGGGAGTTTGAAGTCGGACGCCGCCGGCTCCCCCGCCAACAGGGAGGAGTCCCGCCGGGCCGCTGTGACCCGGCGCAGCCAGCTTTGAACGTCGTCAATGCGCCCCGGCCCCAGGTTCAGAATTTTGCCGTTCACCCGGCCCGTGGTCCCCACGTCCACCTTCATCATCCGCGCGGCGGGCCCGGGCTCAAGGTTGCGGATGGTGACCGGCAGCATCGGTTCGGCGTTGAGTTCGATGATCCCGAACCGCGCCGCAAATTTGGCCAGGGGCGGGTAGCCGGCCGTGCGGATCTTGAGTGGAAACCGGCCGGCATTGGCCGGCGCCCGGCCGGCATCGTCCCGGACCCCGTCCGGCAGTTCGAGCTGAAAGTCGGCATTCGCGGGAAACGGCCCCTCGAAGGTCAGCGCCCCGTTGTCCTTCCCCAGGGGGGCGCTCCAGCTCGTCCCGCCGGGACCTTTCAACACCACCTCGCCGGTCTGACCGGAGTCGAGCGGTGCATTAAACCGCAGGCGCATGGGCAGGACCGGGATGCAGCCGGACCGGGGGTTCTCGCGTTCGCAGGTGAACTCGGCCAGAAAGGCTTCACGGGTTTCAAACGCCAGCACCTGCTCCTGGTCGGTGGCCACCCCCGAGGCGGACCGGATGCCCTTGCCCCACACCAGGTTCACCTTGGCCTTCTGAGGAAACCGCTGGCGGCACCGCAGCAGCAGACACCGGCTGGCCTCGACGCCATGCTCGAAAAGCCAGGGGTGGGCATCAAGGATCGCCTTGCGCGGCTCGCCCGCGAGGATCTCGACCCCCACCGCCTGCGCAATGCCGGCGATGGTAAAGCGTGCCCGGGCCAAAACCGTCTCCTCCTCCGGCACGCTGTCCAGGACCAGGATAAAGACCTGGTCCTCACTGATGCCGCGCAGGCCGGCGGACGGCAGGGCGTTGCGGATCGCGGGCCCCCCGGTGCTGAAGCTGAACTCCCGCGCTCCGCCAAGATCCCGGCCGGAGAGCGATCGCACGCCGGCATTCAGCGTGAAGGTGCAGCGGATCCCGCCGGGCAGATCGCGCTCGAAGTCATACACCCAGGTCCGAGGGTCCACCCATCGGCCTTGGCCCGGCTCGGCGCAGAGCACGCTGAACGGCGCGGCCGCCCGTGGATCACCGAACGCCACCATGGGCTCGGAGAAGCCCGCCTTCGCCTGGCGCACGTTCTTAACGGTCCCCCGGGGCGAAAACTCAAGGACTCTGGGCGGCTCCTGGGCCGAGAGCGGTGCGCATACAAAAAGGAAGTTCAAGAAAAGAAGGAGAAGTAAGCGCCGCATGGCAGGAGCCTTTCTGCAGCCGGGGATGCCGGCGAGGAGTTCAGGCCAATTGCTTGCCGCAGCAGTAAGCCAGCTTTGACGATCACTGTCAAGTGGTTGATCTTTATTCCGACAGCCGATACAGTGGAAACTCGGGCAGGACGCAGACTCCACCGCCATCACCACCAGGAGGACCCCAATGAACAACCACACCTGGCACAGCATAACCATCAACGATGCCGCCGCGGCATTGAAAAGCGATCCCGCCAAAGGGCTCATGGAAGAAGATGCCTCCCACCGCCTGGAGACCCAGGGACCCAATCGGCTGCAGCCGAAAAAAACCCAGGGCCCGTTGGCCCGGTTCCTGCTCCAGTTCTACCAGCCGCTGGTCCTGATCCTGTTGGCCGCAACCGGGGTGACGCTTGTCCTGCGGGAATATGTCGACGCCGTGGTGATCTTCGGGGTGATCGTGGTGAACGCCGTCATCGGTTTCGTCCAGGAATCCAAGGCTCTCAGGGCAATCGACGCCTTGGCCCGCTCGATGACCAGCACCGCCTTCGTGCTGCGCAACCGGAAGCGCCTCAAGATCTCCTCGGAAGACCTGGTCCCGGGTGATATCGTGCTGCTGCAGTCGGGCGACAAGGTACCGGCCGACCTGAGGCTTTTCGAGTGCCGTGAGCTGCGCGTCGACGAAAGCACCCTGACCGGCGAAAGCCTCCCGGTTCAAAAGAGTGACCCCCCGCTGGAAGCCTCCACGGTTCTGGCCGACCGGCACAACATGGCCTACTCCTCGACCCTGGTCGTGCACGGGGCAGCCAAGGGGCTGGTGGTCGCCACCGGAAAGCGCTCCGAGATCGGGCGCATCAATCAGCTGATCGAGACGGCCGAGGTCATGGCCACCCCGCTCACGCGCAAGATCAAACACTTCAGCGAAGTGCTGCTTTACGCGATCCTGGCCCTTTCAGCCGTCACGTTCCTGGCAGGATACCTGCACGGCCAGTTCTGGGGCGACATGTTTATGGCGGCCGTGGCCCTTGCCGTCAGTGCCATTCCGGAGGGGCTGCCCGCCGCCCTGACCATCACGCTGGCCATCGGGGTGGCGCGCATGGCCGAGCGCCACGCCATCATCCGCAAGCTGCCCGCAGTCGAAACCCTGGGCAGCACCACCGTCATCTGCTCGGATAAAACAGGCACCCTCACCCAGAACCAAATGACGGTGACTCGGATCCTCGCCGGCGGCACCGGCTACACCCTGTCCGGAGTGGGCTATTCTCCCGAGGGTGAGATCCGACCGGAGGCCGACGCGCCCGCGCCGGACGCCAATCGGGCGCTGCCCGAACTCCTCGCGGCCGGAGCACTCTGCAACGACTCGGTTCTGAAACAAACGGGGGAGGGCTATCGCGTGGAGGGCGACCCCACCGAGGGTGCGCTGCTCGCGGCGGCCGCAAAGGCCGGGATCGATGCTGCGCAGCTTGCCGAGCGGCTGCTGCGCATCGACGCCATCCCGTTCGAGTCGGCGCGGCAGTATATGGCCACCCTGCACGACCCGGGCGGCGGCAACCCCAAGGTGCTCTACGCCAAGGGATCGATCGAAAGCATCTGCACGGAGTGCGGCCTCATGGTAGGCGTGGACGGAACTCCCACGCTCGCGGACCCTCGAGACATTCACCGTCGGGTGGAGGAGATGGCCGCCGCCGGTCTGAGAGTTCTAGCGTTTTCGCGCAAGGAGATGCCGCCGGGGGTTACCCGCATCACGCATGAAGACCTCCGCAACGGAATGGAATTTATCGGCCTGCAGGGCATGATCGACCCCCCGCGGCCGGAGGCGCTTGACGCCGTGCGGGCTTGCCAGCAGGCCGGGGTCCTGGTCAAGATGATCACCGGCGATCATGCCGGGACCGCCGCTGCCATCGGCCGCCAACTGGGCTTGTGCGGCGAGTCCTGTGCCGTGCACACCGGCGAAGTCGTTACCGGCCGGGAGATTGCGGAATTCTCGGACGATCAACTGGAGGACGCCGCCGAGCACACCGCGGTCTTTGCCCGGGTTTCACCGGAGCAGAAGCTCCGGCTGGTCGAGGCGCTCCAGAAGCGGGAGCATGTGGTGGCCATGACCGGAGACGGGGTCAATGACGCCCCGGCCCTCAAAAAAGCCGACATCGGTGTCGCCATGGGCATCAATGGAACCGAGGTCTCCAAGGAAGCCGCCGACATGATTCTCACGGACGACAACTTCGCCACGATCAAAGCGGCGGTGGAGGAGGGCCGCGGGGTGTTCGACAATCTCACCAAGTTCATCACCTGGACCCTGCCCACCAACGGCGGCGAGTCGCTGGTGCTGATCGTGGCCATCTTTCTCGGCCTGGATCTGCCGATCCTGCCGCTGCAGATCCTGTGGATCAACATGACCACCTCGGTCCTGCTCGGGCTGATGCTGGCCTTCGAGCCGAAGGAGCCGGGCATTATGGTGCGCATGCCTCGAGATTCCAAGACACCGATCCTGACCCGCGTGCTTATCACCCGGATCGTTCTGACTAGTATCCTGCTCCTGATCGGAGCCTTCGGGCTGTTCAAAGCGAGCATGGCATGGGGGGGCAGCATCGAACTGGCACGCACGCTGGCGGTCAACCTGTTCGTGTTCGGGGAGATGGCCTACTTGTTCAACTGCCGATCTCTCACCCGTCCGGTTCGAGACCTGGGGTTTTTCTCCAATCGCTGGTTTTGGGGCGGCATCGGGATCATGACCGCGCTGCAGATCCTCTACACCTACTCCCCCCTGTTCAACCGGATCTTCGGCAGCCACCCGATGGGGGTCCTGGACTGGGTGGCGGTCCTGGGCTGCAGCGCAATGGTCAGCGTCGTCGTCAGCATCGAAAAATCCATCCGCTTTAGGGCCGAGGCGCGACAGCAACCCACAGCGGCGCTTGCGGATCACTCCTCCGGCAGTTGAAGCGATCCCACCACGGCGACGCCGCCAGCACGCATGGCCGCCAGCGCGGCCGC
>JBGSTS010000110.1:0-3073 GCA_041736435.1 Desulfobacterales bacterium
ACGAAACCCTCTATCCGCTGGCCCAACGCTTTATCAACGATGGCGCGGTCGAAGCCCCCTTTCTCGTCGAGCGTGATGGCTACTACTACCTCTTTGTCTCCTTTGATGCCTGCTGCCGCGGCGCGGAGAGCACCTACACCGTGCGCGTCGGGCGGGCGTTGCTGGGGCGCGTGGTCGACGGTTTGGGGACCCCCATCGACGAAAAAGGGCCCTTGGAGACGACCGAAGAGGTTCCCCTCTATGCCCAGGCGATCAACCCGCTACAGCGCCGCCGGATCCGCGAACCACTGGACCTGGGGGTGCGGGCCGTCAATGGGTTGCTGACGATCGGCTGCGGCCAGCGCATGGGCGTATTTGCCGGCTCCGGGGTGGGAAAAAGCGTGCTGCTCGGCATGATCGCCCGGAACACGGCCGCCGACGTCAATGTGATTGCGTTGATCGGCGAGCGCGGCCGGGAGGTCAACGACTTCCTGGAAAAGGATTTGGGGCCGGAGGGGCTGGCCCGCTCCGTGGTCGTGGTCGCCACCTCGGACCGGCTGCCGTTGATTCGAACCCGCGGGGCCTTTGTCGCCACTGCCATCGCCGAATATTTCCGCGACCAGGGCTGCCGCGTGAACCTGATGATGGATTCGGTCACGCGCTTCGCCATGGCCCAACGCGAGATCGGGCTGGCTCTGGGCGAGCCGCCCACCACCAAGGGCTACACCCCGTCGGTGTTCACCCTGCTGCCGAAGCTGCTCGAGCGTGCCGGGACCGGCGCCGGCCGCGGCTCGATTACCGGGCTCTACACGGTGCTCGTGGAAGGCGACGACACCAACGAACCGATCGCCGACGCGGCGCGGTCCGTCCTGGACGGCCACATCAACCTCACACGCGATCTGGCCATGCAAAACCATTACCCGGCCATCGATGTGATGAGCAGTATCAGCCGGGTGATGGACGATGTCATTACGGCCGACCAGAAGCGCGATGCCGGCCGGTTGAAGGAAACCCTGGCGATCTATCGCAAGGCCGAGGACCTTATCAACATCGGCGCCTATGTCGCCGGCAGCAACCCCAAAATCGACTACGCCATCAAGATGATCGACCGGATCAACGAATACTTGCGACAGCAGGTCGATGAACGCGTGCCGCTGGCCGATAGCATCGCGCAGCTGCACGCCTTGTTCGACCATGCATGACCGATGAGGCGCAGGCACGGTTTGGTCTTCACCCGGCCTGAGCCTTCATGAACCCCGGCACCCGGATCCATGTTTTCATTTCGGTTCGAAACACTGCTCAATCAGCGCCGGCATGCCGAGGATGCGCTGCAACTGGAGCTGACCGAAGCGCGCCAGGCCCTGTCGGTTGAGCAGTCAGCCTTGCGGGAGTCCAAGCGCGCCCGCAGCCAGTGCATGCGCGACATGCGCCGGGCGCAGCAGGAGCGCTTCCGCGTCAATGACGTCCTGCTGTACTACCCCTTCCTCGAACGCCTGAAGCAGACCATCGATGGACAGCTCCGGCGCGTGGCCGCGGCCGAGCGCAAGGTCAGCCAGAAGCGCCACGTGCTGATCGAGGCCGTGAAAAATCGCAAGATCCTGGAAAAACTCCGGGAGAAGCAGGCGCGCGAGTTCCGGCACGCAGCGGCGGTTTGCGAGCAGCGCGTGCACGACGAGTCCGCCGCTCAGCAGCACAGCCGCCGCTAATCCAGAAGTTCTTTTCGAATCCGCTCAGTCAATTTTTAAATCAACGCGTCCAACGGTAAGTATTGCCAGTGCGGGAAAATCTTGCCGATATAAATGCGCCTCCGCACACGGCGCGGCCGCTGCTATGCGTGCAGCCACGCGGTGGTGCATTCAACATGAATAGCGTTTATTTTCAAGTTGTTCGGCTCCGCGACACACGTGTCTGGCATCTGACGGAAACAGGTGCACTCATTCTGGCATGCTCTCTGCAAACTGGAGCCCGGATCGAGCAACTCGAGGGCAGAGGAGGACGGAAGGCGACCCATGCTGGCAGTCGACATCGGATTAGATCCTGCGCTTAATCTCGGTAGTCCCGGAGCCGGTCCGGGTGCACACGGCGCATCGCTGAAAGCCGCGTGCGGGCCGGCGGCGGCCACGGCATCGCGTGCGGCCGCATCCGGCAACCAAGGCTCGTTTCACAGCATCCTGCGTCACACCGAGCAATCCGTGGCACCGGAGGGTCTAAATGCGGTGCCGTGCAGCGGGGAAGCTGCGCCGGATACTGACCGCACTAAAGCCGACGCCGTGGACGATCAGCCTTCAGAACGGATGTGCCGGATGTCCCAATTTTCCATCGGGGGCGAGCCCGCCTTGAACGAGCTGGTGCAGCTGATTCAGAGCATGATCCAGTCGTCCGCCAGGCTCGCCGAGGCGGCGGACTCCCAGCCCCTGGAGGAGCCGCCTAAGGCCGATGTCGGCGAGGAAGGCGAAGGGTTCCTGCGCTTCATCAATCTGTTGAAGCAACTTCAAACCGCTCAGGGTGAAGGTCGGGCCGAGTCGGTTGAAACCCTGGCCCAGATCCTGGACGTCCTGACCCAGGTTCCGGCTGGGCGCGAAGGAACTGAAGCGAACAGTCTGCCCGGGCGCATTCACCAATGGCTGGCGCTGGCGCAGGAGAGCATCCCCGGAATCCCCTGGGGGCGGCTGGCGGAGCTGATCACGGGGCAGAGTGCCGGAGCACCGTCACCACCGCCGTATTCGGATGAAACCGGGTTGGTTCAGAAAGGGGAAGTGCCGCTCGATGATGCCGGGCGCACCGCCCTGGCGGGGTTGCTGCGCGAAGTTTTTGGAAAAAGCAAACCGGACGCAGCGGAAGCGCGCGGAAATGCCGCCGGCCCGGAAGCATCCACGTCTCCTGCTCCCGAGCCTGCCGCCAATGCAAACGACCTGCCACGACCGGTGGTGGCGCCGCCCACTGCACCCGAAGGACATCGCCGTCCGGATGGGCTGTCGACCGATTCGGGGCGCGAGCCGTCTGCTGCCCCGGGCCGTGATGCGGCGATGGTTCAGGAGATAAAGCCGCCCACGGAGAATGTGCGCCCGCTTGCCCCGGAAGCCTCGGCCCCCCT
>JBGSTS010000140.1:0-1916 GCA_041736435.1 Desulfobacterales bacterium
CCCGCCGCCGCGAGGAGCTCTCCCGCATCGCTGCCGTGTGCCGCCGGGTGCCTGCGCTCGCCCCGCGGGACCTCTGGGAGGCCCTGCAGATGTATTGGTTTGTACATTTGGGTACAATAACCGAGCTGAACGGCTGGGACGCCATGACCCCCGGACACCTCGACCAGCATCTGCAGCCGTTCTACGCGCAGGGCCTCGAAGAGGAAACCCTCACCCGCGAGCAGGCCAAGGAGCTCATCGCCTGCTTCTGGATTAAGGTCAACAACCACCCGGCCCCGCCCAAGGTAGGGGTCACGGCCAAGGAGAGCGGCACTTACAACGACTTCACAAACATCAATCTGGGCGGCCTGACGCGTGAAGGGGCGAGCGGGGCGAGCGAGCTGAGCAGCCTTATTTTGGAGGTGGCCGATGAGTTGCACGTGCTTCAGCCCCAGGCAAGCGTGCACATCAGCGACAAGACCCCGGAGCGCTTTCTCAGGGAAGCCTGCCGCGTGATCCGCAAAGGGCGCGGGTATCCTTCCGTGTTCAACGCAGACGCCACGGTGCTCGAGATGCTGCGTGCGGGCAAGCGCATCGAGGACGCCCGGGAGGGCGGCTGCAGCGGCTGCGTCGAGACCGGGGCGTTCGGCAAGGAGGCCTACATCCTGACGGGCTACCTCAACGTGCCCAAGGTGCTGGAGCTGGCCCTGAACAACGGCGTCGACCCCCTGACCGGCGAAGCGGTCGGCCCGCCGACCGGCGTCGCCGCCGGGTTCGGCTCCTTCGAGCAGCTCTATGCCGCCTTCGAACAGCAACTCGAATGGGTCGTGGACCTGAAGGCCCGGGTGAACAACTTCATCGAGCGCATGTTCGCCGATCACTCACCCGCGCCGTTTCTCTCCGTCGTCATCAGCGACTGCATTGCCAAGGGGCGCGACTACTACGACGGCGGGCCGCGCTACAACACGAACTACATACAGTGCTGCGGCATCGGCACGGTCACCGACAGCCTCTCGGCCATCAACACCCACGTGTTCACAGAGAAGGTGGTCGACATGCCGAAGCTGACGGATGCCCTCGCCCGCAACTTCCAGGGCGAGGAGGGCCTGCGGCAGCGGCTCCGCAACCGGACCCCCTTCTTCGGCAACGACGACCCGGCCGCCGATGCCATCATGCAGCGCGTCTACCACTCCCTGTTCAGCGCCATCGACGGCCGGCCGAACACCAAGGGCGGGGTCTATCATCTCAACATGCTCTCGACCACCTGCCATGTCTACTTCGGCAAGATGCTGGGCGCCACCCCCGACGGCCGCCTGGCAGGGACCCCGGAATCCGACGGCACCTCCCCCTCCCACGGCGCCGACCGCTGCGGACCGACGGCGGTGATCCACTCGCTCGCCAAGATGGACCAGGTCAAATCCGGCGGCACGCTGCTCAACATGCGTTTTCTGCCGAGCGCTCTCTCTTCGGAGAGCGATTTGGAGAAGCTGGCCCACCTCATCCGAACCTATTTCCGGATGGGCGGCCACCACATCCAGTTCAACGTGGTGGACACCGCCACCCTGCGACGGGCCCAGGCCGAGCCCGACGACTACCGCGATCTGCTCGTCCGCGTGGCCGGCTACAGCGACTACTTCGTGGACCTGGACCTTCACCATCAGGAAGAGATCATCAACCGCACGGCACAACCGGTCTGGTAGGAAAAAAAGGGGAGGGATCAAGCTGAACCCTGACCCCTGTTACGGGAAATTTTATGTATTTCTATTTACAATTTATCTCTTAAAATTGTATAAATAAATACAAAAAAATTTATGTCCTCCGGATTCCCCAGCATCTTCAACGACGTGATCGGCCCGGTCATGCGGGGGCCGTCGAGTTCGCACTGCGCGGCCGCCCTGCGCATCGGCCGCCTGGCCCGCGACCTGATGGGCGGCCGC
>JBGSTS010000174.1:0-6072 GCA_041736435.1 Desulfobacterales bacterium
CTTGAGAGTACCGATTTCAAGCGCGTTTAAGGTTAGGCGATGAGTCGAAATCCTTCCGTCCTTTCAAGGTCTATTCTTTCCCGCAGGAATTTCGTCCAGTTTGGGGCTTTTACCTCATCGGCAAGAAATTCCGGGAGGGTATTTCGCAGAGCGATGGCCGTGACCTGCTCGGAGGGTGCAAGCCCTGGACGGATGGTGCGAATCCATGAGCCGAAAGATCTCCAGATCATTTCCGGAACCGTAGCCGATAAAATCTGCAGCAGCCCTTGGGCAATGAGTCCGAGCTGAATATGACGATGATAGGCCGCCAGCTTTCGCCGCACAGCATTGCGATAGGCGGCTGTTTTCATGTGCAGATGCTGGTTGCCCCTTTTACGTGTGATCGGTGACATTGAGGCCATCCAGAAGTGATATGCAAAAGTGCCAACCACCCGTAACGACTGCTTGAAAGACACTTCTATTTTAAAACGCAATCCATAAATTTCGATGATATCCAGCGGTGACAGATTCAAATCCGTGGCCATCAGAAAGATCGTACCACGAGTGGGATGTCTGACAATTACGAAGCGCACGACCACTCCGACGGGCCGCCACAGCAGATCGACTTTCCGGTAACTCAGCGTGACGCCGGTTTCGCCATAGATGGGGCTTTTGGCGTAAGAAAAAGAATTTGCATCACACAGCATCTCGGCAATGGGGATTTTGTCTCCGTATGTTTTGGGACGCCCCCGTCTATTTGGTTCAGCACTCGGCTTGACGGCAGGCATATAGGCCACTGCGTTCTTTTTGACCCGCGTTATCAGATGGTCGCCCTTTTTCAAGAGGCCGCGAACGATTTTTCCCGAGGCATAGTAGGCGTCGGCAGCAAAATAGACCGGTTCACTCACGTCCAACGAATCGAGCAACACAATCATCTTGTCCAGCAACGTGCGTTTATCTCGATTGGAAAAGACGACCCCTTCGTGAATACGACAGGACAAAGGCACAGCGAAGACACTGGAGGCGGCCTGCATCAATATGGCGGCGGCTTGGCAGGAGTGGCCGAAGATGTACTCTGGCTTGGTGTTGGATTCGGACTGTTGGTGGAGTTTCTTGACGGCTGGCATTTTTCTTCCTGACTTGGCGACCTTGATGCCATCACCGATAAGCACGGGTCTGCCATTGAAACGCAGGATGCATGATTGCTTGAACACCAAACCGCGCCAGATACGGGTGAGTGTATCGATATTCAGTGCCGGGCTGTGCAGAAAATCGAGAATTCGATCATAGCAGACCGGTAAAAGTCCCAGGGCGCGTACGATACTGGTCACTCCCAACAGGTCTATGCGTATCGTCATTCCGGCCAGACAAATAATCATCCAAAAAAATGAGCGGATACGGGCACAGGCCCCCCGCAGTTGACTTGCAAGCTTCCACCATTCATTCCATAGCATCGGCTTTTTCCTTCTTGCTTTACTTCTGGCGGGTATCCGGAATAATGTAGCATATATATGCTATACTTTGAAGGAAAAAGATGGCCAAGAGGCTATAAATCTGTTAAGTTCGGCTGTCAAAGGGAGCTAAAAATGGACGATAAAAGGCTGGTGCAAATCGAGCGAAAAATCGAACGAATCAAGGATGCGCTTTTGAAGATCGGCCCGATGCGTCCGGGATCGCTGACGCGCCAGTACAAGGAACCCAAGACGCATAGCGGCCCCTATTGGCAGATTAGTTACACCCGCAATATGAGAAGCCGAAGCGATTACGTCCGATCAGATTGTGTTACTGAGATCCGCAAGGAAATATCGGCTTACAAGCGGTTTAAAAAGCTGATGGATGAGTGGATCGACCTCGGCATAGAGGCGTCGAAACTTCGCATGAAAATTGATAAGAATGCGGGGACAATGTAAAAACTCGGTACTCTCAAGGACTGACCTGTGTGCGGCTTCCGCCCTTTTCAGGAGCCTGATTGACACGGAGGTCGTAGGTTCGGTTGCGACTCCCAGCTTTAGCGGCGCACAAGGAGTGAGTATGCCTGATCGTCCCAACACGGTGGAGAAGAATTCCCTTTCACGTTCTATGGCAGTTCACTGCACATGCCCAACTCTGAAGACACAATTGGCATGGATCTGCTGCTTCTGGGCAATTGCTACTCTATTTTTAAGCACGCCTGTTGTGTGGGCAGCTCAAGTCACCTTGGCGTGGGATGCCAACACGCCCACACCCGATGGCTACCGTCTCTATCGACGAATCCAAGGCACAGCCTACAACTACAACCAGCCGACCTGGACAGGCAATGCCGCCACATGCACCCTTACCGATCTCAGCAATGCCACTCAGTATTGCTTCGTTGTTCGTGCCTATTCCGGAACTGCGGAGAGCGGCGATTCCAACGAAATCTGCTATCTCACGAGCACACCGACACCCACACCGGTTCCGGAAGACGTTTTTACCCCCACCCCAACACCTGCAGCAACACCGCGGCCGATCACGACAGCTACCCCTACCCCAACAGCCACCCCGCGGGCGACCGCCACACCTATGCCTACGGCCACCGCGAGACCGACCGCAACACCGGTACCCAATCTGCCCCCCGTTGCCGATGCCGGTGACAACCAAACCATCGCTTCGGGTGGAAAAGTCACATTGAATGGCACCAAATCCTACGATCCCGAAGAACAGGCCATCGCCTACGAATGGATTCAAACCGGTGGAACGAGCATCGCTTTGTCCGCCGCCACGGTCTCCAAACCAACCTTCACGGCGCCCACGGT
The DNA here is from genome assembly GCA_041736435.1 of Desulfobacterales bacterium. Lineage (GTDB taxonomy): Bacteria > Desulfobacterota > Desulfobacteria > Desulfobacterales > SpSt-501 > SpSt-501. Next base: position 2,754 of record JBGSTS010000174.1, read on the forward strand.
AGCTATCGGTCAGAGCGTTACCCTGATCTTTGAATTGACGGTCACCGACAGCAAAGCCATTTCTGCCGTTGACACCTGCCTGGTGCAGGTCACAGGCGCCCCGGCCGTTGACAGCGATGGAGATGGCGTTGCCGATGACCAAGACGCTTATCCCGATAATGCGACGCGGTGGGAACCAAACCTGCCGCCTTCACAGCCGGCCATGATCTTTCCAGCCAACGGTGCTACAACCGTTGACCTGACGCCCGTGCTGTATGCTTCTGCTTTCTCCGACGGCAACGCGGCGGACACCCATTTAAAAAGCGAGTGGCGCATCATCTCCAAGAAAAATCAGAAGACGGTGCTCCAGGTAACTCGAAAGGGACACTGTCTGACCTATTACCGGGTGCCGAGCCTGGTGCTGCGCAAGAACACCGAATACACCTGCCAGGTGCGCTACTGCGACAATCATGGAGCTATCTCTGAGTGGTCTTTGGTCTCGACTTTTACCACCCAAGACTCCGTGCTGACCGATGCCCCGGAGAACGTCATCACCACAGATCTCAACGCCAATGGTGTACCAGACACGCAAGAGACCGAAACCCTGCTGAGCGTGAGTACGTATGACCAACAATGGACATTGGCAGTGAGCATAGAGGAGGCTGGTGAAAAGATTGTTGCCATTGACGGTCTGGTTTCCATTGATCCCAATACTGAAGATCCGCAGCCGCCGGTCCAGGATATTGGATCGTATGGGGTCATCAGCTATTGTATCCAGGTACCGCAGGCCGGCCAGGAAGCTTTCGTCAGACTCTATTTCAGCGAGCCGATCGATCCGCAAGCGGCCTGGCTCGTTCAAGGGGCCAATGGGACCTGGCAGGACGGCCACGCTTCTGAGGTTCAGCCCGAAGCCGATGGAACTTCGGCCATTCGAGTGTTAAGGGATGGCGGTGAAAACGATATCGATGGTGTGGCCAACGGCACCATTATAGATATCGTAGCGCCACGGGCAGCAGCGGCCAACGCTCCCCAGGACGGGGACGACTCGAATGCCGTTCTGGACTCAAACAGCGAAGTCGCCTCTCCTTCCACTGGAGGCAACTGCTTCATAAACTCGATGTTGGATTAAAAACAAGGCCGTCCCTGGCCCTCATAGTCAGCTAACCAATCGCCATCTCTTGAACATTTTTTCACGGTGAAGCGCCCTTCGGGTGCCTCACCGTTTTTTTGTCTTAGCCCAACACAACACGGCAAACAATTGAATCCGCCCCCACACCACCTGCCGATGCCACTCGAATACCTTTCCCGTTCCGGCACCCAAGCATGTTGAAGCAAAAGCCCGCTTGGGAGCGGAAGCACACCATGGGGGAATGTGACCAAGTGGTAATCTTGGTGTCATCTCGCGGTCATCTTAAAATGATAGGGTGGCTTCAATCTGTTCTTTCTCCTTCTTTGTCCCTCTTTCTTCCCCCGCCAGGGTACTTCGCCGGCCCGATCCTTGGGTACCGGGAAGCCCTCCCCAATTCGCCGGGCGGCTCTCCTCCAGCCGCCCGGCAATTTTTAACAATCCTCATCGTCCCTGTAACATGCCAAAAGAACGGGTCATCTTGTCTTGGTTGGGTTCATGTTAGGATCCCAACCGAAAACTAGCTTGAGTCCCCCTTGGCCTCTTCTATAAAATCGGTCCATATGGGAAGAGAAAGGAGCCGACATGGAGCGCAGCCCAATTTTCCTGGCCATCAACAATGAAGCGGCGGAGAACTTCACCGTCCATCGGCATGTTATGTGTCCACACTACGACAGGTGCCTCGACGAGGCGGTCGTCAAGGATCTTTCATTCGAGTGCACGAAATGTGCTTTCCGGAAAAAAAACATCACCGCCTACTTGATTCATGACGGGATGGCGGCATAATTCTGAACGGCAATAATTCCTTCAATACCTGACGCATGAAGGTATCCCGTTATAGGGTCATGGCCTGGAAATGCTTGCCGAAGATCAGTCCGGACGACTTAGCGTTTCATCCTTTGCGTGGCAGGGGGGCCGGGATCTAGCCCGTGGCGCGGACGCGCATCATAAAACGCAATCCAATCCCCAGGGGCAAGGCATAAACGCAAAGATTGTAAAGAGTTTGGGCCAGAGGCGGCATCCATGGGAAGCCGAAGACGGAGATCCATGCATTGCACAAGCGCAGGACCAGTATCAGCAGGGTCAAGGCCCCGGCCCCATATCCGATCCAGCGCAGGCGAGCGGCCCAGCCGGCCCCCTTGATCGCCAACAGAAAACCGGCCATGGCCACCAGGCTGAACGTTTGGTAGTAAAGCTGGTGGGTTCGCGGAATCACAATGGGATGCGCGCATAGTTCGAATAGCCATTGGATAATCGCGTCCAAGGCGCCCATATAGGTCCGGTTCAAGGGCACCCAGAGGAGAAAAAGAGGGCAGGAAAAAACGGTGAATCTCAATAGAAATCCAAAGGGACCATCCAAGCGGCCGGGATCGGCGATCCAGCCGCACCATAGCAGGCAGATCGCAACCATGAGGGTCAACATGCATAGTTGTCCCAAATAAACATGGGCGGTCTCGAAGAATTTGGGGAATTGCCACCCGATCAAGGTCACCAGCGCGATACGCAGGGCGTTGACCGTCAGCAGCAAGCAGGTACCGGCTCCGAACCCGATCCATTTCTGGGAACTTTTTGCCGGAAAAGCGAAGATAAAAGCACCAAGCAATGCCACCAGGTGAATCGCGGAACATTCAGCGATGACATTGACACTGAAACCATTCAAGGTGATATGGGTGCCGCGCACCGCGGAAGCAAATGGCAATATCCGCAATATACTTCCCGCCAGAAAAGCGGTCAAACGGTTGATAGGCTCGTAGCCGGCTTCAGGAACGAGGCTTAAAGGAACCACTGTCAAAGCGGCGGCTAAAAGGAATTTGCGCGTGAAAGAAAATAGTTGCTCCCGGTCCGCATGGCGTTTTCCATCCCGGGAGCCGGAACGTTGTGCCCGGCGGATCGCTTTCGCTTGTTTTGCATTCACACGGCTATTCGTAGATTCATTTTAGGCTCGATGTCGTGTCTGTTTTCATTGTACTATTTTCGCGCTGTCGATTCCGTCCAGATATTCTTGCAGCATATTTTCCAGCTCCACCTTCTTGAACTGGATCAAGGGCTCCTTGACCAGCACCGAAGATCCCAATTCCTGTTTTTCCACGCGGGCGACCAGGGTCTTGGCGATTTCCGAAAGCTTCTGGTTGTTGGCGAAGTAACGTTTGCTTTGACTCTCGGCCTGCTTCAGATCCGATTTGAATCCTTGGATTGCCGCCTGCCGCGCTTTGT
>JBGSTS010000180.1:0-6687 GCA_041736435.1 Desulfobacterales bacterium
ATCGCAGCCTCCGGCGGTGGCGGTGGTGGCGAAGGCGGTGCTGTCGTGAGCAGCGCCGGGGGCGGCGCTGGCGGCTGCTTCATCTCAGCTGCCGGCTGGCGCCCGGCCCCGGAGCTCTTTAAGCCAATCGGGGTCATGGCGCTGCTGGTCTGCCTATGGTGGATCAGCCGTAGAAAAAGAGGCTGATGCAGGAGTGCCCCCGGAAGAGGGGGCTTAAGGAGCGGGCCTGGCGGCCCTTGAGGAGCGCTCGGCAAAAAGGCTGCCTCGCTTGAGGGGTACTGTTAAAGTGCCAGCGGGGAATTTTTCTGCCTCCAGTGGCGCAGCCACGCTCCTCAAGGCGCGCAGCGCCGCTCCGCAAGCGAGCCTGCTTTTTGGGTGAGCGCTCATCCAACGTCGGGCCGCAAGCAACCCGCTGTCTGCGCGGAAATTTAAGCATGCAGAAAACATAGACCGCAAACTGCGCGGTTTGATCAACACCCTCCGAGGTCACCCGTAGTTGATTCTTCCGCCTCAAGCGGCGCCGCCGCGCTCCTAAAGCCCCCCGCGCGGGGGGCGCTCCTCAAAGCGCGCAGCGCCGCTCCTCAAGCGCCTTCGGGCGCGTGCACTCTCAAGTTATTAACGGTCTCGAAATAATACCGTCATGCCGGACGTGATAAGCCTACCCCGTACCACGATACGGGGGCATCCAAAAGGCCACTGGATTCCGGCTTTCGCCGGAATGACGATGTCGGGACAATTTCGAGACCGTTAATAAAGTTGAGAACGGACCCGGGCCATGGTACAATAATCCAAAATAGACAAATTGAATGAGAAGGCTCAAGATGTCCGAACTTGAGAAAATTTACCGCCGCAGCGACAATTTTGTGTTCCGGCGTATCGAGGGTGAGACGATTCTGGTTCCCATCAAAGGCAACGTCGAGGATCTGGAGTCGATCTACAGCCTGAACGAAAGTGCCGCCCTGGCGTGGCAGAACCTGGACGGCGCGCGCGATCTGAAAGCGGTGGCGGGGCTGATCACCGAGGAATACGATGTGCCCCGGGACCAGGCCGAAGCGGACCTGCTGGCTTTCGTGCAGGAGATGAAAACAATCGATGCGGTTCTTGATATGGGCCGCTGATTCGCGAGGCAAATGCAATGGAGGAGAAGAAGCCGAAAAAAAGGTATGAAAAGCCTGTCGTCACCCGCATCAATCTTGATGCCAAGTGCGCCGTGCTCGGTTTCTGCAAGGGGCCAGGCAGCGGCGGCCCGGTTGCTGGGTTTTGCACGGATGATGATAGTTTCAAATGCTTGACAGTCGGGTCATAGATCCGGCGCTGCGGTTTCTTTCGTTTTCTTTGGCCGGTTGGCCGTTGACTGTTGAAGACACCTTGCCTGACCGACCGTTGACGCTTCCCCCCGCCTATCAGACCTTTATCGCCTCAGGGTTCCAGGGGTTTGTCCTGCGAATTTCGGCCACCTGTTCCTTCCACCTTAAAGGCACTCGGGTTTTTGAAAGCCCTCCCATCTGGTTCCTCGAGCGCTCGCAGGGTGCATCGCACTATGGCATCTATCACGACTTCCCGGACCTGCAGCGCACCCTCTCCATTCCGGATGAAGGCGAAAGCGCTTTGCTTTCCTTTGGCGGCAGCAACCGGGACCCGTTTTTGGGGCCGGCGCTCGAGCTGCTGACGATCACCCGCCTCGCCCGCGGCGATGGGGTGATCCTGCACGGCTGCGGGGTGTCCACGGGCGGCCGCGGAATCGTCTTCGCGGGGGAGTCGGGCGCGGGGAAGAGCACGCTCTCGCGGTTGTGGGCACAGGCAGAAGGGGTCGAGGTCCTGAGCGACGATCGGGTCATCGTGCGCCGACAAAACGGCCTGTTCCGTCTCTACGGGACCCCCTGGCACGGGGATGCGGCGTTTGCCGCGCCCGGCGGGGTGCCGCTGGAGCGGATTTTCTTCATCCGGCACGGGGAGCGGAATGCGGTGCGTGCCCAGGCGAAAGCGTTATCCGTCCGCGACCTCCTCAAATGCTCCTTCCCGCCGCTCTGGGACGCCGCCGGCATGAGCTTTACGCTCGAATTCTTCGACGAGCTGACCTCTGAGGTGCCCTGCGCAGAGCTGGCGTTTGTGCCGGATGCCAGCGCACTCAATTTCATCGCCCTCTGATTTTTTTAGGAGTCCAGCCATGGCTGGACTCCTAAAAAAATCAGTACGGGAAATTTTTATTAACGGTCTCATAATTGTCTTTACGTTGTCATTCCGGCATGCTTTTAGCCGGAATCCAGTGAGGTTAACTCCTTCTGGATGCTGAATCACGTCCGGCATGACGGTACTATTTCGAGACGGTTAATATGCTTCATGACGATAATGCCTACTGAAAACAAACTCCTGCTGTGGGCGGCCGGAGACTCCGATCTTTCTGTGCCGGCATGGGTAGCCCCGATGCTCGGGCCGGTCGAGAGTGCACGTCTGGTCGACCGCGCGCTGGCGGAAGGGATGGCGGGTTTTCTGTGGCGGGCATTGGACAAATCCGGCCGGGCGGAGATTCTGTTTGAAAAGGAGAGGGAGCGGCTTAAATCCATTTACTACCTGACGCTCCAGACCAACCTGAGGTATCTTGGCGTTCTGAAACAGGTTTTATCTGCGTTCAACTCGGAGGGAATCCGCACCGCCGTCATCCAGGGGCTCTCCCTGCTGGTCAATCTCTACTCAGACCCCGGGCTGCGACCGGTAAGCGACATCGACCTGTGGGTGCTCCCGGAGGGGCTCGACCGGGCAACGGCGGTCCTGTCACGCCTAGGATTCAATAACACGGCGCTCTACCCCATGCTCTTTCGCAAGGGGGCGCTGCTGATCGACCTGCGCACGCACCTCCTGGGTGCGGAGCGCATACCGGCGCGACACTTTCTCGTGAAAATCGACCAGCAATCGATTTTCGAAAACTGCCGCTGCCTGGTTTACGAGGGCTGCAAGCTACGGTACCTAAACCCCCAGGACCAGGCGATTTACCTGACCATCCACACGGTCAAACACAACCTGGAGCGGTTGGTCTGGCTGGCGGACCTGAGGCGCCTGGTTGCCGATTGGAAGCTCCCCGACTGGGATGCCTTCAGGGCGCGGGCGGTGGAACTTGGCCAGCCGCGGATTCCGGCCGTGACAGGCTATCTGCTCGCCATGCTCTCGGGCGGTGGGATTCCCGAACCGCTAAGGGCGCCTATCGAGCTTTCGTCCCTCGAGAAACACCTGCTGCGGATGCGTCGGAGGGGCCCGCTCCCCCAATGGTCTTCCCTAATCCTGCTCCGGGCCGGCAGCGGTCTGCATCAGCTCGAGTTCGCCCTGCAAAGCATCTTCCCCCGGCCCGCTGTGCTGCGGCAGGTGTTCGCGGGGCGCGAAGAGCTCAAAGAGTGGCAGCTCTACGCGCTCAGGGTCCGCCAGCTCCTCGGCATGCTGCGGTAATTCCGAGCTAAAAGCGTACGACCGCAAGGCAAAACCCTTCGCAATATCCGGCCAGGCCGGGCGGCGAGGGGTTTTTCTGTTGGTGGGAGCGGCTTCCAGCCGCGATGGTGCTTTTTGTGCGCCGACTTCCGGTCAGCGGATAGACATCCCTGCCGCGGTTTCCGAAGTCAATCTTCACCAAACTCGTAGGCCCCGATGTCGACCGTTGCTCCGGAGATCCTGGGGTGCCCTTCGAAATCGAACTCCGGCAAGCCTGGGGCGTCTTCGGTTCCGGCATCGATGCAGGGGGATGCGGCCTGCAGCCGGAAGTCCTTTTGCGCCGGGTCGAGCCAGAGCGGCTCCCGCCGTATATTGCCGGCAACGCCTTCGAAACCGGCCTGGTCGATGTTGCAGTGCTCCGTGCGTCCCAGCGTCAGTAAAAAGTTCGATAGCTGCGGGCCGACCGTTGCCGTGTTGCCCCACAGGATGCTGTTGCTGAGGAGAGTGTCGGCCAGGAAATTGAACACGGCCCCGCCGGGGTTGGCCTCGTGAGCGGTCCAGTTGTCGAAGAACGTGCAGTTGGTAATAACGGCCCCGTTCCCGCCGGCATAAACAGCCCCGCCGCCGGAGGTTATCACGCTGCTCGCTCCGGCGGAATTTTCGGTGAAGATGCAGTTGGCAAGCAGCAGCGCGGACGATTGGGTGTAAACGGCACCGCCGCTTGTTTTGGCCAAGTTGCCCGAAAAAACGCAGCTGCGGAGAACACCGGATGAGTTTCGGGTATAGAGCCCCCCGCCGCTGGCGGCGGTGTTGTCCACGAAGCGGCAGTGCTGGATAGTGAATCCGGGCACGTTCCGGGCCAGTATCGCTCCTCCTTCGCCTCCATTGGCGTTGATCATAATGAACCCGTCGATCAGGATTCCTTCTGCCGTGAGATTGAGACAGCGGCTCTTCCCCCGGCCATCGATCACCGTCGGCCGCTGCCTCCCGTCGCGCTGTTCCAGCCGGCGCTCGGCGCCGGAAAACCCGCCGTAAAGAGCCACCGGCTTGTCGATCACAATTTCCGCGGCCAGATCGTAGGTCCCCTCCCTGACCCAGATTTGCTCCCCGGGTTGGGCGGCTGCGATGGCCTGCTCTATCGTATCGAAAGCGCTCTTCCAGCTGGTGCCGTCCCCGCCCTGGGCGGCATCCACGAACCACACCCCCTCCAGCGCCGCCACCACCTCGTCCGCGCCGATGTCCCAGTCCGCCTCGCCCATGCGGTCGTGGCCGTCGATGTCGGCCGCTGCATGTGTCGGGTGCGGGCTACCGGATGCAGCCAGCGCCGATACGTTCCTGGACATGGCCTCCAGTGCCAGGTTCTTCCCGGCATCGACGGCGGCAGAATCCTCTCGCAAATGAAAATCGCTGGAGCCGGGTGCGATCGAAACGAACTGGTCGGCCGGCTTGAGAAAGACCAGCGAGCCCTCGCCGGACGCTGTTCTGTCCGAGGATATGGTGTGGGTCTGTGTCCCGCGCCGGATGCGGAAATCTCCCTTGGCGTTGCCCATGGCGATGGTGTTCACGACCGAGACCCGGCCGTGGGACTCGTCGATCCCTAATCCGCGCATCCCGAAAATGGTGCAGTTTTCAATCCGGGCGGACGAGCGCGGCCAGCGAGTGATGATCCCGGCGGCGCCGCCGTCATAGATAATGCAATTGCGGGCGGTGAACTCGCTTTGGATCGCCCCTTCGATTCCGGCGCCTTCGAAGCGGGGCCATTCGAAATCGTGGATCAGAAGCCGCTCCAGAACGACCCCGCGCGCATTCCACACCGCGATGGCGGCGGCGAGGAAGTTGCGGCGGAACCCCTTGAGTTCGAGGCCCTCGATGCGCGTGTAGTCGTCCGCCACCAGAATCCCGTAGCGCGTGCGGCTTTGGCCGTCCAAGACCACCCCGGCTCCGGCCAGCCCCTTGTGCTGGGCGCCGTCGGCCGCCGTGAGCCACATGAAATGCTCGGCGTCCGTAATCGAGCCCTTAATCCGCGCGAGCTCCCACCGTGATCGGGAGGTGAACGGCCCATCGTTGTAGCACACGCCTACCTCAAGGCGGTCCTCCGCCACAAGGTTGCCCTGGCGGTCCTTCTCCCAGGCCTGGATCGAGGTATAAGCGCGGCGGATCGCATAGGCCAGGCCCGCGTGATCCGCCTCGGCCGGGGTCTGCAGGGTCAGTTGGGTGTCGCTGTCGCGGCTGAGGACGTAGAGCTCCTCCTCGTCGATCACGATCTCATCGCCCCGGCCGATGGCGGCCGGCAGGACCACTTCCTCGAAGCGCACCACAACTGAGCCCTCGGGGACGGTGGCGGTGCCGGCGTTGCAGAGGACGCCCGCGTGGGTGCCGATCGAGCGGTGGTTGAAGGTCACGGCCTCCGCTGCCGGCGCACCGGCGATTGCGCCGGCAAGCATCAAAGAAACCGTTGCGCTTAGGATCAGGCTGCGTTTGACCATGATTCTGCCTCCAATAACTTCATGACACGTTCCTGCCACCTGCTGCCTAGCAATCAACATGCCATCCGACCTGAAACCGCGGGAGTGGATCGGCAACGGATCGTTATGGATAAAAAAAAGGTTTAATTACAGTTGCTTTAAACGACTACGCCGGTGTTGAAGTGAAGTACGGTCGGATCTTGGCGAGGTGTTTGAAATCCAAAACAAGCCGGATGCGGTAAGTTGGGTTTCTACCGTGAAATTGTCAGCCCGCATAGGCCAGCGAAAAAATCGCGAGGTTGCCGAGCACGTGGATCGTGATGGGGACCATGAGGTTTTTTTCGATCTCCACGGCGGCGGCGAAAACGAGCCCGCCGATGATCTGGGTAATGGGGATGGTGGCCGCGGCGGGGTGAAGCAGAGTAAAAAGGAGCGTGGTTCCCAGGATGGCCGCCGGTGCCCCCCAGTGCCGCAGGGCGCGGTAAAGCAGGCCGCGAAAGAAAACTTCTTCCGCGGCGGGTCCGATGATCCCGCCGACGGCGAAGAAAAGGACCGCTTCCGGCCCGCGGGCGGCGGCCGATGAGCCGATGAGGCCGAGCGGGTCCAGGCCGAACAGCAGGGCTGCCGCAAACCCGAGCGCGGCGAGACCCCCAAACGCCGTCGACCATATAAGCCCTTGGCGGAGACCGCGGCCCAGACTGCCGGCCGCCAGGAAGATCTCCCCCCGATCCAGCCGGCAAAGGCGCATGCTGAGCGCCATCACGCCAATGTCGGCCGCGCGCGCCAGGCCAATGGCGGCCAGGAC
>JBGSTS010000214.1:0-51132 GCA_041736435.1 Desulfobacterales bacterium
CCGCCGGATGCTGCGCGGCCAGCTGCTTTAGTTCGGCCGGGTCGGCGGCCAGATAGCCTACCACCTGGCTGACTTCGATCCGGCTTCCGGCTGCGGCCACCGGGTGCAGCAGGCCATCGCCCGGGGAGGGCATCTCGAAGGTGACCTTGTCGGTTTCCAGGATGAGCACGACCTGCTCTTTTTTCACGGCGTCGCCTGCCTTGAATTTCCAGGAAACCAGTGTGGCCTCCTCCATGGTCAGGCCCAGTTTGGGTATCGTAATTTCAATCGCCATAACCACATCCCTTTCATTCAGAGATCGATCAGTCGAACCCACAAATGGGATGGCGGTGGCCGAAGCCCAGGTTCCCCGCTGAATCGGGGCAGGCACCGCGCGCGCGAACCCCAAGGTCCGAGGCGTACTTTTCGTACGCCGCAAGGCCGGCGGGGCGACGCGTAACGCAGAAGATGGGCTTCAGCTGCCGTCATCAGCGATAGCAGACGGCCTTGACCGCCCCGACGACATCCGCCGGTTTGGGCAGCACGAAATCTTCCATGGGCGGCGAGAAGGGGATGGGCACGTCTTTCGCCGCCACCCTCAAGACCGGGGCGTCCAGTTCGTCGAACAGTTCGGCCTGGATCCGGGCGGCGAGCTCGGCGCCAAACCCGCCGGTCAGGCAGGCCTCGTGTACGATCACCGCACGGTGCGTCTTGCGGATCGAAGCGGCCACAGTGTCCATGTCGAGGGGTTTGAGCGTGCGCAGGTCCACGACCTCCGCCTCGATCCCCTCCTTGCCCAGTTCCTGAGCGGCGTCCAGGCAAAGGAAAAATCCGGAGCCATATGTCAGCAGGCTCACGTCCTTGCCCTCGCGCTTCACCGCGGCCCGGCCGAGGGGAATGATGAATTCCGGGTCGGCCGGCACGTGTCCCTCCCGGCGAAACAGCCGCTTGTGCTGGAAGAACATCACCGGGTCGTCGTCACGGATGGCGGCCTTCATCAGGCCCTTTACATCGGCGGCCTCGGAGGGAACGACCACCTTCAGGCCCGGGGTGTGTACAAACCAGGCTTCGAGCGACTGGCTGTGCTGGGCGGCGGCCCTCAGCCCCGCACCGTCGGGGCACCACACCACCAGCGGCAGCTTCACCTGGCCGCCGAACATGTAGCGGATCTTGGCGGCCTGATTGCAAAGCTCGTCCATGCCGCAGGTGACGAAATCCGAGAAATGAAAGTCCACGATGGGCCGCATTCCGGTCAGCGCCGCACCTACGCCGCAGCCGGCGATGCAGCTCTCGCTGATCGGTGTGTCGATGATGCGACCGGGGAATGCTTCGGGCAAACCCTTGAACTGCCCGAAAATGCCGGCGTGGGCGGTCAGGTCCTCGCCCAGGATGAAAATACTCGGGTCCCGAGACATCTCCTCGTGCAACCCCTCAGCCAGCGCCGCAGAGGCGCTCATGATGCGATCAGACATGTTGTGCTCCTATTCGGTAACGATCGTATGTGATCCTAAGTGGCTATTGGCCGTTGTCGGTCATTAGACGGGTTTCAGGTTTAGAGGTTCACCGTCCACGGGTTGCGCGTCAGGCATTTGCATACAAGCCTTCAAGGGCCTCTTCCGGCTTCGGAAACGGGCTTTCTTTGGCGAATTGCACGGCGGCGTCCAGCTCGGTGTTGACCGCGTCCCAGATGGCCTTGGATTTTTTCTGGGTCAGGAGCTGGTCCTTGACGAGCACCTGCGCGAAGCGGGCCACGGGATCGTTTTTCTCCTGCCACGTCAGCACCTCGGCCTGGTCCCGGTACTTCTGGGGGTCTCCTTCGAAGTGCCCCCGCACCCGGTAGGTCTTGTTCTCGAGCATGGTCGGCCCCTCGCCCTTGCGCGCCCGCGCCACGGCCTCGAGCATCGCCTGCCGCACCGCCAGCACGTCGTTTCCGTCCACGGAAACCCCCGGCATGTTGTAGGCGCCGGCCCGCTGGCAGAGGTCCCCCAGGGCGCAGGCATAGCTCTGAGGCGTGGTGGAGGCCCACTGGTTGTTCTCGACCACGAAGATGATCGGCAGGTCCCAGATGGAGGCCATGTTCATGGCCTCGTGCACAGGTCCGCGGTTTGAGGCCCCGTCGCCGAAGAAGACCACCGCCACCTGGTCGGTCTTGCGCAGCTTGATGGAGAGCCCCGCCCCGCAGATCAGCGGCAGCCCCCCGGCCACGACGCCGTTGGCCCCCAGGATGCCGATCGAAAAGTCGGCGATGTGCATGGAGCCGCCCTTGCCCTTGCAGTAGCCGGTCGCCTTGCCGAAAAGCTCGGCCACCATGCGCTTCAGGTCCGCCCCCTTGGCGATCATATGACCGTGGCCGCGGTGGGTGGTCGCAACGTAGTCGTCCGGCCGCAGGCAGGAGCAGACGCCCACGCTGGATCCCTCCTGCCCGATGGACAGGTGGATGAAACCGGGGATCTGGCCGGCCGCGAAATACTCTCCGGCCATGGTTTCGAACTGGCGGACCGTGACCATCGTGCGGTACATCGCCAAAAGCGTCTTCTTGTCTGCCGTCATTTCGGTTCTCCTTCGTTCTGAGATATCCGGTGCTGCGATCCCGCACACGTAAAAAGGTCCATCCGCGCACCGCCAAGGCGACAGCGGCTGCCTAAGCACTCGACCGGTCGGGGCAAAGCACTTTCATTTCCACCTCCGGATCATACCGGTGTGCAGCCACCATGCCGTCGAAACCGCTGATCAGAACCTCGCAGGTGATCAGCACCGGACATGTCCCCGCGATCAGGTGCCCCCCGCGGGAGTGCCCTGAGCTGTCGCTCAGCACGCCATGCAGGTGGATAAAAACCGCCCCGGACTCGTCCACGCCGACGGTTCCCTGGGAGGAGACAAGCTCCACCGGCCCGGACAATGCAATGGGGTCGCTGTAGCCTCCCCCCAACCGGTTATCCATGGGCTTGACCACGAAAAACGACGCCCGCTGCAGGCTGCCGATACAGGTGGTGATCGAGCCGCTTCGGATTCCATGCTGCCGGCACACTTCGGTGACGCCTTCAATGACGTCTGTCCCCGGGTGCAGCCTGGCCATCACAAATCCGGAAAGGGCCCCTAGTGCAGAGGTGACTTTCACCATTCGCCCTCCTTCTATGGGTATAGGGGTAGGGTCCCGCCATCCCCTGCTCTGAATACGCCATGCTCGGCCAGTGGCCTTTCAAATCATTAGCGTTCCACCGTTCGAGTCGATGCAAGCCCCTGTGATGTTTGCGGCGGCATCGCTGAGTACAAATCCGATCACACAGGCCTGCTCTTCCGGGGCGGCCCACCGGCCCCGTGGGATGTTGGCCGCAACGCGATCAATCTCCTCCGGAGGCGTGGAGTTGACAATCATCGGGGTCAACGTGGCGCCCGGACAAAAAGCATTCACCCTGATCCCGTGGGGTGCAAACTCTCGCGCCAAATGGCGGGAGAGACCGATCAGTCCATGCTTGGCGGCGGTATAATGCGCCCCACCTAAAATACTGCAACTGCGCCCGGCCAGAGATGCCACGTTGACGATTACCCCCTGTCCGCGTGCCTTCATGTGGGGCAGCACGGTCTTGCAGAACAGAAAGCACCCCCTGAGGTTCACCCCGATCATCAGGTCCCATTCGGAATTTTGAATTTCCAAGAAAGGGGTGCGACGCAGAATTCCATGGCCATTGACTAAAAAATCGATCGCTCCGAATTCTGCGAGGCATTGAGCAACCGACCGTTCGACCTGGTTCTCGTCGGCGGCGTCGGCCTGGATCAACAAAGGGCTGGCTTCGCCGGCCGACTGGATCTCCCGGGCAGTCGCATCGAGACCGCCCGCAACGATATCCACTAGCGCCACGCGCGCCCCCATTGAAGACAGGTGGAGCGCTGTGGCCTTTCCGATGCCGCTGCCCGCACCAGTAACGATGCCGTATTTCCCGCTCAGGTCAATCTGCCATGCCATTTTTCCAACCTCTTGGCTGCGGTACCGGGTATCCTCCGGAGCAATTCATCCTCCCAAGGTCACCCGGGGAAGCCACAAGATGATTTCGGGAAAGATGACGCAGACCACCACCGCCACGATCTGCAGCAGCACAAAGGGGATGACTCCCCAGTAGATATCCTTCGTTGCGATTTCAGGAGGTGAGGCTCCCTTCACGAAGAAAATTGCGTATGCAAAGGGCGGCGTCAAAAAAGACATTTGAAGGTTGACGCACACCAGGATAGCAAACCAAAGGGGATCGAAGTGAAGTGCGGTAGAAATGGGAAGAAAAATGGGAACAATGATGTAGAGCAGCCCCTGCCAGGAAATGAAGAAACCGCCGATGAAAATGGTCAGCATCATCACCGCTAAAATGAACCACCGGCCGAACGGCAAGCCCAGCAGCATGCTTTTGACCAACTCGCCTCCGCCTAAAAACAGAAAAACGGAGTTAAAAATACCGGCCCCGATGATGATGAAGAACACCATGGCGGTGACGGTCAGAGTGGTGTAGGCCGCAGCCTTAACAGTGCTGTAGGTCAATTTCCGATAAAAGACTGCCAGGATCAAGGCACACAAGGCCCCCACCCCCGAGGCCTCCGTGGGAGAGGCGATGCCTTCGATGATGGATCCCAGCACCGCAACTATCAGGAGCACGGTCGGCAGCATTTGCCAAAGAGCCCTGAGCCAGAACTTACTGTCGCGAACGGGCATCTCCGCTTTGCTGATGGCAGGGGCCAGAGTGGGCATGACCCAGGATCCCACGCCGATGTAAATCAGGTAAAGACCGGAGAGCAGCAGCCCGGGGAACAGGGCCGCAGCAAAGAGCTTGGCCACGGAGAGGTTGGCCATGGGGCCGTACATGACCAACATGACGCTCGGCGGGATGAGGATCCCCAGGCTGCCCCCGGCGCAAACGACGCCGGTGGCCAGGCCCTTGTTGTACCGCCGTTTCAGCATGGCAGGCACCGCCAGGAGCGTCATGGTCGTAACCGTGGCGGCGATGACCCCGGTACAGGCAGCGAATACGGTACACGTTACGATGGTGGCAAAGGCCAATCCCCCTCGGACCGGGCCGAATACCTCAAAAAGGGCTTGGTAGACGTTTTCGGCCACCTCGGTCTTTTCCAGGATGGTCCCCATAAAAACAAAGAGGGGCACTGCGATCAACTCCTCGCTTTCCATGGTCCCGAAAAAGGAGAGCATGGACATGGGGAAAATCATCGGCCCCATGTAGGCAACCCCGAAGCCGATGGCCAGCAGCATCAGCGCAAAAGCGAGGTGGACCCCACCGATGACCATGACCAGGAGGAGCCCCATCATGATCACGGCCGCAGCCTGTTCCGGAATCATGTTTCCCTCCTTTCCGCCAAATCTTTGATGCTGCGGATGATCTCAGCGATGCACTGCAGCACAAGCAGAAAAAAGCCGATGGGAATGAGGCTCTTGGGCGGGCCAGAGGGGAAGAACCAGTTCGTGGTCGAGAGCCTTTCGTCGGAGGCAAACGCATCCGCAGCGAAATGGATCCCTGCCCAGGTGAACAGGACAGCGGGTACCAGGAATACAACCAGGTAGATGATGAGATCGAAAATCAGCTTGCCGCGTTCGGACAGCAGGTTGTAAACGATGTCGATGCGAATATGACTTTTCTGAAGGAGGGTGTACGCCCCCCCCATCAGGAATTGCGCGGCAAACAACATCCAGCAGGTGTCGTAACCCCAGGTAGAAGGGGCGTTGAAGAGATGCCGGGCAACGACCTCGTAAACCACCACCACCAGCAGCGGGATGATCAACCAGGCGGCAACGCTACCGGTGAAGCGACTGATCCACTCAATCATCGCGACAAAACGCATGCGGGCCTCCGTGGATGCAGCTCAATGCCCCTGTACGCCGGGGCACTGAGCAGTCGAGGATCAGGCAACACGGATAAAAGCCTCAATCAAACTTCGTGAAGTCGAAGTAGGGCCTGAACTCCTGGATGAACTTCTTCTGCGATTCCCACACCTTTTTGAAAGTTGGGTCGGCTGCTGATTTCTCATCGATAATCTGCATCGTAAGCTCGCGTGTTTTGGCCTGGTCCTCTTTGGAGAGCTTCGTAGTAATGGTGCCGTAGGCCTGAAGCTTTTTGTCCGCTGCAATCGTGTCCTGCCAGAAAGTAGCATAGCCCTGCATCGTTGCCGCAAGCGCTGCTTTCTCTACAATGACCTTCAGGTCGGGCGGCAGCTCTTTCCATGCTTTGGTCTTGATCAGCAACTGGAAGATGTTGTTGGACATGTGAATCGGCGGGCCGAAGCGATACTTGCACACCTCATGCAGCCCCAGACTCATATCATACGAGGCTTCGAGCATCTCGGTCCCATCGATCAACCCCCTCTGGAGCGCCGGTAGGACCTCGCCGCCGGGCAGCAGCACCACGGAGGCTCCGAGTTTTTGAAAAAGGTCCATGCTCAGACCGGCGGCTCTAACCTTCATGCCCTTGATATCCGCCAGGGTTTTGACGGGTTTCTTCGACCAGATTTGCTCCGGGGGCGTCAACCCCAGGGGGAATACAATCAATTCATCCCCGTACATCTCTTGTGCGAGTTCCTTTCCCCCGGCCCCATATAGCCAGATGATCAGGTCATTCATCTCCAGGACACCGCCGGGCAGCGTATAATAAAGGTCCCCCGCAGGGTACTTGCCTTTTTGCCACGCCGGAGTGTTCAACCCGAAGTCGAGCATGCCGTCCTTTACCGCGTCATAGATCTTGGTCGGTGGCACAATCTCGCCCGCGTCGTGCAGGGTGAGCTGCAGCCGTCCTCCGGCCATCTCCTCGACATACTGCTTCCAGAGCACGATCGTATGCTTGCCCAGGGGAGAGGCAATGCCGAAGCAACTCTCGCCTTTCCACTTGAACACTTTGTCTGCCGCGACCGCACTGCCCGAGACCATGGCCAGTGCGATCACGACGACGGCCATCGAAAACCACCTTTTCCTGCTCATCATGCTTCCTCCTTCCTGTGGTTGGGGTTTTTACGATTTGCCGCTAATCTCCTGCGGCCCGTCACACCTCGACGTCATCCGTCGAATACGATCGCCGCCTTGATGAACCCCGCCGGCGGTTTTTCAGTGTCCGCGAGCGCACGCTCCAGATCCGGCAGTGCATAATGAGTATTGTTAATTTTTTCAAACGGATATTTGCCGGAATTGATCAGCCGAACGGCATCGGCCACGTTCCCGGCCTGACCCTTACCGCAGGCCAGAGTGATGTCACGCCAGACCAAGTCGTCAAACGCGATGGGGGTTTGCCGGCCGCCGGACAGGCCGATGGAGACCACCCGGCCGGAGCGGCGCACCAGCTTGATCGCGGTTTGGATCCCGGTAGAGGAACCTGAGGTCTCGATGACCACGTCAGGGGCGGCGCCGATCAAATCCGGTACAGCCTGAAGCGGATCCTGCCGATCCACCTCCACGATGTGATCCACCCCGAATTCCCGCGCCAGTTCGAAACGGGCATGATCCGAAGAGAGCCCCAACATCACAATCGGGCCCACCCCGGCTTCTTTGGCCGCCGCCAGGGTGCAGAGCCCCTGGGACCCCGCCCCGCTGATCACCAGGCTCTGGCCGAAACTCATCCGGCCAAGGGTTTTGATCCACCGGACCCCGTTGCCCAACACCGAAGAAAGGCTTCCGGCCAGGTCCGGTGCATCCAGGACCAGCTTGTGCAGCACAGCCCCCGCCACCAGATAAACGTACTCTGCATACCCCCCCGTCAGATGGGGCGGTTGATCGCAGGGCATGGAAATTCCGAAGAGCTTCACAGCGGGGCAGTTATGGTAGTGGTGGTTCGTCCGGCACCATGGGCAGAGCCCACATGGAACGTAGGGTTCCGGGGTCACCCTGTCCCCTACCGCCACCGGGTAGCGCTCAGCTGCTGCGGACCCGATCTCGACCACTTCTCCGGTGAATTCATGCCCCATGATCACCGGGTAGCGTGCCGACCCCACCTGACCGTGAAGCACCTTGATGTCCGTCGAGCACACCGATGTGACCCGGGTCTTGATCAGAATCTCATCCGGGCCCGGCGGCTGCACCTCGAATTCGGCCGGCTCCAGCCGCCCAGGCTCCACCAGCACCATGGCCTTGGACTTCATGGCCGTTTCCCCTTTCGTGGTGTTTCGGTCGTTCCACGGCGCCGCCGATCCGCAGCATCTCCGGTACTTTTCTGCAGCTCTTTTGGACTCAACTCCTGTAGGGGGGCCCCCAGCATCCATTGCGAAAGGACATCATCGCTTCGTTTCAGCCGGGACAAGACAAAGTCCTTCGCAAATACGATGTGCTTTCTCATGAGCGACGCCGCCTGCTTGGAATCTCCGCTCTCGATCGCCTGAAATACCTTGAGGTGCTGGGGATGCGCATCGGCGAGGTGGCTCGTGGTGAGCAGGTTGATGTTCTGGATGATCCAGATCCGATCGAGAATACCGCACCCTATTTCCGCCAGAATCCGGTTGCCGCTCGCTTTAAAGATGACCACGTGAAAGTCTTGCTCGAGATCAAGAATCCGCGGTTTGTTGGGGGCCTTCAGGTTCCGGCCGACCTCGTCCAGAATGGCGTGCAACTTCTTGCGTTCGGATTCTCCGATGCGTTTGGCTGCCTGGCGAGCTGCCAGCACTTCCAACGAGATGCGCAAGTCGTAAAGGTCTTCTATTTCCTGAAAGTTCAAGCCCCGAACGACATACCCCTTCTGCGGTCGGCGCTCGATCATGTATTCGCGTTCGAGCATGCTCAAGGCTTCCCGAACGGGGGTGTGGCTCATTTTCAAGGACTGGGCCAACACGCCGACGTTGAGAAGCGAGCCCGGCTTAAGATGATAGTGAATGATCCACTGCTTGAGGTGGTGGTGGGCCTTGTCGGTGAGAGATGACTTGAGCACATTCAATCTCCTGGCGGAGGCTGCTGGTTATTACCGTGGGGCTCAAGCAGACTGGTTCATTCGTATCAAACGACCACCCCTGCGTCAATAAAAAATATATTATAATATTTTTTATGAAATTTGAACGTGTCGCAGAAATCCCCGCCGGCAAGCGCGTGGGCCCTGAAACCGCTAAAGCCTTAGACCGAAGCGCAGTCCACCCTTTCTGGATGGACTTTAGTTTGATTTCAAGGGGACCCGATAAACCATCGAGTTGACGTTCATCCCCGCGCCGACCGAAGCGAAGACGACGATGTCGCCCGGCTGCATCGTGTGGCCGTCCAGCCGGCCCTTGAGGATGAGGTCGAGCAGGGTCGGCAGCGTCGCCACCGAGCTGTTGCCGGCCCAGGAGATGATCATGGGCATGATGCCGGGGGGAATGGTTTTGACCTTGTACAGATCGAAGAGCCTCTTCACAATGGCCGCATCCATCTTTTCGTTGGCCTGGTGGATGAGAATTTTCGTGACGTCGCCAAGGCTCAGGCCGGCATGGTCCAGGTTCTTCTTGACGACCGCGGGCACGGTCTTCACCGCGTACTTGTAGATGTCATGACCGTCCATTTTAATAAAAAGCTCGTTGCCGTTGCTGCCGGGGTTGTAGGATTTCCCCATTCGCAGGAGAAACGCGTGATCATGGGTGTCCGAGCGGGTAAGGTGGGAGATGACTCCCGCGTCCTCGTTCGTTGCTTCGACGAGCGTCGCACCGGCGCCGTCCGAGTAGATCATGCTGTCCACATCGTGTGGGTCTGCGACACGCACGAGGGTTTCGGCGCCGATCACCAGTACCTTGCGGGCATCGCCGGATTTGATGAAATAATCGGCGATGATCACCCCCTGCAGCCAACCCGGGCACCCAAACGGCAGATCGAAGGCAACCGTGTAAGGGTTTTTGATTTTCAGCCGGTGCTTTACCCGGGAGGCAATCGTCGGCACCATGTCCGTGCGCAGGTTGTCCGCCTTCAGATCCCCGAAATTGTGGGCCACGATGATGTAGTCGATCCCTTCGCGGTCGACCCCATCGAGGGCGGCCTCGGCAGCCATCGTGGCGATGTCCGTGGTGCAGATTTCGGGGGGTGCATACCGGCGTTCTTCGATTCCGGTAATCTCGTTAAGCTTCTTAATGATCTCGGGGTTGGGGCGCTGGAGTCTCCGACCGGCATCGTCGTAAAATTCGCGGCTGAGGAATCGGGTGTTGGGAACCCGCTCGGGCGGGAGGTAACTGCCGGTCCTGGTGATAATCGATCGTTTCATGGATGAAACCCGCATAATTTCAGACGCACCGGGGTGTTGATACCGGGTGCGGTAGTGTGCCATAGTGTATGGGTTGAGAACTGGTATATATAGTCAAAGCCATTGAAGAATGCAATCCATATGAAGCGCCGGCGCCATCGCTTCGGCTGATCCGATTCGAATCTAAGTGTGCCCCATGACCGTTTCGCTGATGGAGATCCGCAGTGGCCCGAAATTGAAAACCTGGGTCAAACTGCCTCTTGAGCTCTACCGGGAAGACCCTCGTTTTGTACCCCAGTTGATCGGCGATGAGATCGACTTTTTCACGGCAGCCAAAAATCCCTCTTTCGGTATTGCCGACACCCAGCTCATTTTGGCATGGCAAGACGGCCGCCCTGTCGGCAGAGTGGGCGGCATCATCAACCGCGCGGAAACCGAAAAACTGGGATACCGGCGCGGGAGGTTTGGCTGGTTTGAATGCATCGACGATCCTGCAGTCGCACGCGCCATGTTAGACCACCTGGAAGACTGGTTTGTGCGGGAGTCCTGCCGGGAGATGACCGGGCCCCACGGATTCACCGATTTAGACCCGGAGGGTTTGCTGGTCGAGGGATTCGAGGCGCAGCCGACGATTGCCGGAAGCTATAACAAACCCTACCATCAGAGGATGATCGAAGCACTGGGTTTTGAGAAAGAGGTTGACTACATTGAGACGCGCATCGAGTTCCCGCAAGAGATGCCGCCGCTTTTCCACATGATAGAAAAAAAGGTGTTGCCGGCCGCCCGGGCCGATGGCTACCGACTCGTGGAGGGCCTGACCAAACGACGGGTTCTGCAATATGCCGGCCAGTTCTGGGACGTGCTGGAGGCCTCATTCGAGCACCTTTACGGGGTGACCCCGCTGAACAGCACCCAGAAGGCGTTTTACCAAAAGAAATATTTCGGTTACATCGACCCGCGTTTCCTGCAGCTGGCGGTGGACGGCGCAGGCAGCCTCCAAGGGTTCTTCTTGGGGCTGCCATCGCTCAGCCGCTCGTTTCAACGCGCCAAGGGGCGGTTGTGGCCGCTCGGTTTCCTTCACATCCTTAGAGGCTTCAAACAGTTTGACACGGTCGATTTTTATTTTGCAGGCGTCCACCCGCAGGCCAACTCGAAAAAGGTGTTCCCGCTGATGGCTCTGGGCATGTGGCGGGCGTTGAAGGCGGCTGGCGTCCGGTACATCGAGACCAATCGCGAACTGGAGACCAATATGGGCGTTGTGAACACCTGGTCCCGGTATAATGTGGTCAACCGCAGGCGTTCACGGATTTTTCGAAAAAACCTGCACTCTTCAGATTAGAGAGTGCCTGACGTCGACGGTTATCGTCTTCGCGAGGTGATCTTCACGGTTAGGGTTTCGCGGATCTGCTCGCCATCCAGATTGATCGTCAATTCCAACTCGTTCAGCCCCTCCGGCAAAACCCCAAGGGCCGCCTCCCCGTCCGGGCCTCCTGTTCCCAGGCGGGTGCCCTCGCGCAGCGCTTTTGCGGCCGTAAGATCGATGGGGAATATCACCCCGGCAAGGGTGGCGCCGGGTGAGACCATGTGCAGCGGGTTTTTCTGAAGCTGCTTGAGATCGTCCACCTTCATGCCGACCCACCCGAATTGCCCCCGCCGGCGCCCATCCAGGAGAAAATAGCTGTCGTCCCAATCCACTGCAAACGGTTTATCGGTCTTGTTGGTGATGACCAACCGGAAGGAGTTGAAACGCTCCTGCCCGGCCGTCGCCTGAGGCTGAAGCATCGCGTCGAAGGCGGCGTGACTCGCATGGCGGATGGGCGGGACGCTGTAATAGAGCCTGGCGGACGAGCATCCGGTTAAAAATGCAAAAGCGATCAGCAATCCAAAAAAATCTCTGGCCCTCAAATAGAACCTCCCTGTTCGAGCGCTGAACAACCAACCAGATTTTCAGAGTCAAACCAAAACCTAAACTTATCACAGAAGTGCCCGGTTTGTCATTCGGGGCCCCGCTAAAACGCCTGCGGCCCACGGGGACCGCCACCCACGATCCACCTCGCCTGCTCACGCACAAAGCCAATCAAACGCTGGGATAAATTTTGCCGGAACGAAGAGATGGCTGTCTCCTGGAAGGTTCATTCGATCCGGCCGTGTCATCTTTAAGGTTACAGCTGTTTGCCGCTACTGGGGCGACGAGTTTTGATTCCTGCGGGAACCAAGCCGACGGCCGACCCGGGTCAAGAAACCAGGCCGGCCGGCTCGGGCCGGTGTTTCGCCCGGACCAATATGACAAAAAATCAACTTAGACAAATAGTTAGGATTGGCATCGAGCACTATGGGGCTGCAGCTGAAAAAAGCTTTCAGCCGCCGATTGGAGAGAATGGCGGCCGAGTCTGCCTCAAACGGGAACGTGCAACTGTTTGAGAACAAGGCCGTCCCATCCATGCGCTCGGTTGGCATGCAACTTGTTAATCACTGGGTTGCGGCACGTGCCGCTCTCCTGAAACACTTTCAGTTGAGCTTGGATAGACGGAACTTACGCGAGAGGAGAAGGACGATGATCGATTTGGGATGGCTTGGTTACATTGATTTTTCATTGAAATTCGTTCTGGCGGTCGGGAGCATCGTCCTGATCGACCTGGTGCTGGCCGGGGACAATGCCGTGGTCATCGCCATGGCGGTCAAGAGCCTGCAAGGGAAAAAGCGAACCCTCGGCATTGTTTTAGGTTCCGGGGGAGCGGTTCTGGTGCGGGTGGCCTGCACCTTCATTGTGGCTCAGCTCCTGACCATGTCCTACGTCAAGCTGGTCGGCGGGGCCATCATCATCTGGATTGCCGTCAAACTGCTGACCGAAGGCGCCGAGGAGGAGCACGGGGCAAAAGAAGCCCAGGGCATCTGGCAAGCGCTCTGGATCATCATCGTAGCCGACATGAGCATGGGCATCGACAACATGCTCGCCGTCGGCGCCGCCAGCCACGGCAATCTTTTCCTGCTGCTCTTCGGCCTCATCCTCTCGATACCGTTTGTCGTGTTTATGAGCACGCTCCTTGCCAACCTGATGGACCGCTATCCGATCATCCTGTGGATCGGGGCGGCCGTGCTCGGCAAGGTCGGGGGCGAAATGATGGCCACCGACCCGTTTGTGGTCAATCTTTTCGGCCTGCCCCACTGGGCGGAGTATGCGTCCATGGTCTTCTTCGTGGCGTTCGTGTGCCTGCTGAGCAAGTGGATCCTGGATCGCAAGAAGACCATCCGCCTCGAGGCCCCGATGCCCGTCGGGGACTGGGTGGTAGCGGTCGAACACATCAGGTCCGACAGGATCAAGTATAGATACCTTTCCTAACCCCTTCTGCGACATGCGTTGAGCGGCCGGGAGATGTTCACCCCGCCCCCGTCCGCGCTTCGGATGAGCAC
Organism: Desulfobacterales bacterium; assembly: GCA_041736435.1. Classification (GTDB taxonomy): domain Bacteria; phylum Desulfobacterota; class Desulfobacteria; order Desulfobacterales; family SpSt-501; genus SpSt-501. The sequence goes on from JBGSTS010000214.1 coordinate 13,554, forward strand.
CCACCGCCGACCCCGCGGTGGGTGCCTTTTATGCTGGTGAACACCCTGTTGCAATTTTCTGGGCAGGTCAAATATCACATGATACTAAATGAACGATTCCACTTGAAGCGGGGCTATGATCGACCCAAGCCGGTCCGGGTGTGTCTCATTTACAAAGAGGTGGTTTTAACTCGTTAATTTATGGTAGACACCTGTAACTCTTTTGGGCGGAAGGGGACGTCTCAATGGGATTTATCGAAATCGCAGCATTGATCATATTCCTGGTGGCGATCATAGTGGTCATCACAGGGTGGTTTGACAGTGTTGTCGCGGCGCTCCTGGGAGTCACCGCCATGATCTGTTTCGGGGTCATGTCGGATGTGGAGGCCTTCAAAACCGTAGACTGGAACTTGATCGCCATTCTGCTCTCCATCTGGATTATTTCCGGCTTCTTCGGCAAATCGGGCGTCCCTGAATATCTTTCGGCGCTGGTCCTGAGGGCCTCAAAAGGAAACGTGGCCCTGTTCGTGGTCGGAGTGGGGGCGTTGGCCGGGATCGTCTCCATGCTCATCGACAACGTGGTGGTCGTTCTGATGTTCGCCCCCGTCATCTTCCACGCCTGCCGGCGCTTTAGGCTCACCGCTTTCGAGCCGGTCCTCTTCATGGGCATGTGCTCGAATTTCATGGGCACGGCGCTGCTTCTGGGCGATCTGCCCCCGCAGATGCTTCACAGCGTCTCGAAGATCGAGTTCTGGGGCTTCATCTGGCACATGGGCCGACCCTCTTCCTTCTTCATCCTGCTCATCGCCTACTTCTTCACCTGCGCGTTTTTCTACTGGAGGTTCAGCAAAACCTACAAGGGAATTTGCATGGATCTATCCTGCATGGTGGGCGAGAATCCCATAGACCACATCAAGGACAAACCGTTTGCCATCGTCGCCTGCGGGATTTTTATCCTGACGATTCTGGCCATGGCCTTCCGGGAGTTTTTCGGGTTTCATCTGGGCTTCATCGCGATGTGGGGCGCCTTGGCCATCATCCTCTTTTTCTCGCTCTTCAAGGACCGCTTCACGGTGGAAATCCCCGACGTGGAAGAGATATTGAAGGAGCTCGACTGGCGGGCGGTCTTTTTCTATGTGTCCCTGTTCGCCCTGGTCGGCGGCCTCGAGCATGCGGGGGTGATCAAACTGCTCGTGGCGGGCATCACCCCGATCATGAAAGAGAGCATCACCGTCGGGGCCACGGTCCTTTACTGGGTGACGGCGCCGATCGTGGGAATTGTCGAGCACGACGCCTACATCCTCACTTTGCTCTACGTCATCCGCGATCTGGGCACCGAGGGGATCAACCCCTGGCCGCTTTACTGGATGGTCCTGTGGGCGGGAACCTTGGGGAGCAATCTGACGATTGCCGGCGCACCGGCCCTGTTCGTGGCGAAAAGCCTGGCCGACAAGGAGGACCAGCGTACGAGCTCACTCAGGGAATTCCTGAGCATGTCGGTGCCCTACGTGCTCGTTTCACTGGTCAGCTGCTATGTCCCGGCGATGATCGTCTGGGTGCTGCCGTTCGCCCGTTAATGGGAGAGGGAGAAGCAGAGTGAGAATCCCTCTGCGCAGAAGCGGAGAGGGCTTTTTGTTTCGCTTATCGTTGGCGCAGGCCTTTGCGCTTTGCCTTTGATTTGGCCCTGCCGGCCAGCTTGCGTTTGAGCACATCCTTCACCGCCTTGACGATGTGCCGGGCGGTGAGTCCGTACTTGTCGATCACCTCTAAATACGGGCCGGACTCCGCGAAGGTGTCCTTGACGCCGATTCGCTTCATCGGGATGGGGTATTTCTCCACCAGCAGCTCGGCCACGGCGCTGCCGAGCCCCCCGAAGATGATATTGTTCTCGACCGTAACGACGGCACCGGTCTCCCGGGCGGCCCTCAGCACCGTTCGTTCGTCCAGAGGCTTGAGCGTGTGCGCGTCGATGACACGCACGTCGAATCCCTTCTTCGCCAGCAACTCCGCCGCCATCAACGCCTGAATCACTAAATCGCGGTTGGCAATGAGGGTCGCATCCACCCCCTGGCGCACGACCACCGCCTTGCCGATGGCAAACGGGAAGCTCTCGTCGTAAAGCACCGGTACCGGATCGCGTGTGAGGCTGAGGTAGACCGGACCGTCGTATTCGGCCGCCGCCATGACGGCCATCCGGGCCGACGTGGGGTCGGCGGGTGCAATCACGGTCGAGCCGGCGATCGAGCGCATGATGGACAGGTCCTCCTGGGCCTGATGGGTCACCCCATCCGGCCCCGGCGTGATCCCGCTGTGGCTGGCGGCGATCTTCACGTTGAGGTGCGGGTAATGGATGCTGTTGCGCACCATGTCGAGCGCCCGCATGCTGGCAAACACGGCATAGGTGTTGGCGAAGGGAATCAAGCCGGTCGTGGCCATGCCGGCGGCGGCGGCCATCATGTTCTGCTCGGCGATCCCGAAATTGAAAGAGCGCTCCGGGAACTTGGCCGCAAACATCGTGGTTTTCATTGATTTGGACACGTCTGCATCCAGTGAGACCACCGCGGGGTTTTTCCCGCCCAGGGCGAGCAGCGCATCGGCGTAAGAGTAGCGCGTGGGCTCCGACTTGGCCTTGGCGAAGAGATCCTTGGAGGCCAGCATTGCCTGGATTTCCGGCAGAACATAGCGGTATTTAGATTTCACAATAACACCTCCTGATCTCCTCCAGTGCCTTGTCGGCCTCGGCCTGGCAAGGCGCCTTGCCATGCCAGTCGGCCACGTTCTCCATATAGGAGACGCCTTTGCCCTTGACGGTCTCGGCGATGATCGCAGTCGGTATTGCCTTGCGTTCCCGGGCCGCCTCGAGCGCGGAGACGATCTGCTCCATGTCGTGGCCGTCGATGGTCTCGACATGCCAGTTGAAGGCGCGCCACTTCTCGGCCAGGGGCTCGATGGGCATCTCCTCGTCCACGCAGAAGTCGTTCTGGAGATGGTTGCGGTCCACGATCACCGTCAGGTTGTCGAGCTTCCACTTGGGAGCCGCCATGGCCGCCTCCCAGATCGACCCCTCCTGGGATTCGCCGTCGCCGACCACCACCCACACGTGGTAGTCCTTGCGCCGCAGCTTGCCGGCCAGCGCCATACCCAGCCCAGCGGAAAACCCATGACCCAGCGAGCCCACCGTCATGTCCACCCCCGGCGTCTTGTGCATGTCCGGGTGTCCCTGCAGGATGCTATTGAGTTTGCGCAGAGTCGCCAAGTGGGATTTGTCGAAGTACCCGCGCTCGGCCAGCGCGGCGTACCACACCGGACAGGCGTGGCCCTTGGAAAGCACGAAGCGGTCGCGATCCGGCCAGCCGGGGTTTTGCGGATCGATGCGCATCAACCGAAAGTAGAGGGCGGTCACCACGTCAGCGGCGGAGAGCGACCCGCCGGGGTGCCCTGCGCCGGCGATGCAGATCATGTCAATGATGTCGCAGCGGATGATCCCGGCCATGCGTTTGAGGTCAGGGATGCTCATGGGGGTTTGCGTCATGGGAGAGGGTCTCCTTCTGTCAGGGTATCATTTCAACCCGAAAATTTCTTTTTCAATGAACTTCCACGTCTGCATGTAATCGCCCTTGGCCATCAAACGGGAGATCTTGCCGCCGTCGATGGTGTCGAGCTTCTGCCAGATTTTGTTGGACATGCGGCTGTTGGCCTCGAAGACCGCTTTGATGTCCCAGCGGGTCGGCGAGGTGTCCGAGGTCAGGTAGTCCTTGTACTTGTATTTTTTCAGGTAGTAGAGAAATTCCACGTATTCCAGGAAGTGCTTGGTGCCGCAGAAATAGTCCCAGTCCCACTTGCCGTCGTTGTCGTTGATGTGGATGTAGTAGCGGTAGGGGCTCTCGGCCAGGAGCGCGACCGCCTCGGCCGGGTTCTCGTTGCCGTAGGTGGAGTGGCCGAAATCGAGCGTCACCCCCATCTGCTGGATCCCGATGTCGTTCAGCAGGCACAGGGTTTTGGCCGCCGTGTCCACAAAGCAGCGGCCGCGGGTTTCGCTCGGCTTGTATTCGATGAAAAGCGGAAGCTTCGCCTTGTAGGCCCCGGCCGCGCCGAAGGCCTCCACCAAATGCTTCCACGCCAGAGCGTAGTCGTGCTGAAAGGCGAACTCGTAGCCGTCCCCCAGCGGGCAGCAGGTGACCTTGTCCGCCCCCACCGCCTCGGCAAAATCCTTGGCCTCCTTGATGAAGCGCACGGCCTTGGCCCGCACCTGCTTGTCGAGGGAGGTCAATCCCCCGTTGCGAAACTCGGGCTCGGCTTTGATGTTGACGTTGACGGCGGCGATCTTCAACTTGTGTCGTTTAAGGGCGGCCCGGGTTTCGACGGGGTCGCTGACCTCGTAGGGGTAGACGATCTCGACCCCGTCATAGCCGTCGATCTGTTTCATCAGCTTGAACTTGCCCTCAATGTCGAGCGGCTGGTTGTACTCGTGAAACCGGTCCTTGGTCTTTGACAGAAACCCGGTGATGATGCCTAATTTGAGCATGCGCTCCTCCTTGAATTGAAGCGTTTGATTCGCCGCTGACTTGCCGCGTGCCGGGCCGCTGGGAATCAACCGCCGGTCCGGACCCCACCTCGAGTGGGCCTGAGTTTGCCGAACACCTTTCCCGCCAGGCGGTCTTTGAACGCCTTGACCGACGGGATCTGCACCAGCACGAGCCAGACGATGATCAGCACCAGGCTCAGCGCAACCGGCCGTGTCAAAATCGGCCAGAAACTGCCCTGGGAAACCATCAAGGCCCGCCGCAGGTTCTCATCGGCCATGGGGCCGAGAATCACACCGATCACAAGCGGTGCGATCGGGTAGCCCATCTCGGTCAGGAAATAGCAGATGATCCCCACCGGGATCATGAGATAAAGATTGGTCAGATCGAGCCCTAATGCATAGGAGCCGATGATGCACAGCAGCCCGACGATGGGCATGAAGAGCGGGGCCGGAATGCGCAGCACCTTGACCACCTGTTTGGCGAGCGTCATGCCGGCGATCCACATGGCCATGGAGGCCAGGAGCAGAATGGCGGCGCACTCGATGATGAAGGTGGGATGCTCGAAGGTGATCATGGGCCCGGGGGTCACCCCGTGCAGCATCAACGCCCCCAGAAGCATGGCGGCCGGCGGGCTGCCGGGGATGCCGAGATTCAAAAGGGGTATGATCGCTCCCCCCACGCAGGCGTTGTTGGCCACCTCCGTAGCCAGCACCGCCGTAGGCTCCCCCTTGCCGAAATTCTCCGGGTTCTTGGAGGTGTTCTTGGCGGCGCCGTAGGAGACCCAGGCGGCGATGTCCTCGCCGATACCCGGCACGCACCCCACCCCCACCCCGATCAGAGCCGAGCGGATGATCTTGGGGATGTTGCGCAGGAGGGTTCCAAACTCCGGGAGGATGCGCTGGAGTTTCTGGATCTCACCGACCTGGACGCGGTCTTTTAACACCTGGATGATCTGGGGGATGCCGAAGGCGCCGATCAGAACGGGCACCACTTCGATCCCGCTGTCCAACTCCGGGATCCCGAAGGTGAAGCGCGGGTAAAACTGCAGCCGGTCCCGGCCCACCAAGGCCATGAACAAGCCCAGGAACCCTGAGATCCAGCCCTTGATCACGAGGTCGGGGGTGGTCAGGGTGCCGCTGATCAGGATGCCGAAAAAGGCCAGCAGAAAAAATTCAAAGGAGGTGAACTGCAGCGCAAAGTGCAGGATGATCGGCGAGACCGTCACCAGGAAAAGCATGCTGATGATGGTCCCGACAGCCGAGGCGGTGGTCGCCAGGCCGATCGTCCGCCCGGCCTGGCCCTTGAGCGCCAGGGGATATCCGTCGAGGGCCGTGGCCGCCGAAGCTGCCGTTCCCGGGATGTTGATGAGAATCGAGGAATAGGACCCGCCGTAGGTTCCCCCGACGTAGATCGAAAGCAGGCAGACCATAGCGGTTCCCGCATCCATGCCATAGGTCACCGCGGTCAGCAGCGCCACCCCGAGGGTCGAGGTCAGGCCGGGCAGCGCGCCGAAAATTATCCCCAGCAGCACCGATCCGAAGAGAATCGCCAGGTGCACGGGACTGCCGACGACGTGGCCCAGGCTCTGAAGATAGATTCCAAAGGTGTCGATCATGGGCAAGACCCCGCAGCCGCGATGGTTGGACCTACAGGAATTCGAGGTACCACACGTAGTCGAGCGCTGCGACCACCAGCCCCTCCTTTGGCAGCGGGACCATCAGAAAGTATTTGAAAACCGGCCCGATGACAAAAGGGGTCGCCACACTGACTACCAAGCCGACGCGGAACTTTTGTTGCAGCCCGGCATGCGCCCGCACCCGGAGCCACACGTAGCCGGCGTAGAGGAAGATGAATGCAAGGGCGAGCAGATCCGGGACAACCGAAGGGGTTTCCGCGGATGGCCGATGAAGGCCCAAGGCAAAAAAAACGAGCAGCACCGCCTCCCCGGCCAGATAGAAGCGCAGAAACGCCCGCAGCAAACGGTCGTCGAGGAAGAAAAACATGGTGATGAAGGCCGCCAGGAAAAGAACGGCGCACAGAAAAAAATCGATCCGGGGCAGATTGATGTAGACCAGGGTCAGAAAGAGAAGGGCAATGGCGTAAAAGCGAACGCTGGTGTCGCTTGCCAGCACCCGCTTCAGGTCCGCACTCACCAGCCAACGCAGCGTGGCTTTGAACTCTTCGAAGCCGACGGCTTTAAAACCCATGCGACAGAGCAGCGCGCCCAGCAGCATGATCATCGCGCCGACGAAAAGCGGCATCAGGGCCGGGGAGACGAACCACACGTTCATCACCCCGCCCCAGCTGTCTTTCATGGGCATCTTGAGCGCCTGGTTCAGCACCCACAAGCCGAACAGGAATACCGCCGCGCCGGAAAAAATATCGGCTTTTCTCAGTTTGTCCTTGTCCAGCATCTGCCGACTCCCTGCGCTGCGCAGCAGCTGAAGGGGCTTGCGTTGCCGGCCTCTCACCGGCAACGCCAAAACAATACCCCTTAACGTCTTCCGCGTCTCTGCGGTGAATTTGCCTTTTAGCTCAGTGCACCGAATTTTTTTTATACGAAAATCCCCGTAACGTGCCGTCGTGTTATCTGGCCGGTTTGGGGATCTTCAGGGTCGCCGGGTCGACCTTGGCGGCCCCCAGCTCCCAGAGGGTCCAGGCAAACAGGGACTCCAGGTTGTTGAACTCCTTCCTGGCCTCAGCTCCCGTCTTGCCCGAGAGCAGGTAGTAGTTCTCCTTGCCCCATTTCTGCATGGCCTCGGACGCCATCGCCTTCTTGAAGGCGCCTTCCAGGACCGCTTTCACCTCCTTGGAGGTCTTCGCCGGCACGGCGAACCCGATGGCCTGGGAGATCGGCAGGTACTGTTTCAGACCGGGATAATCGGTGAAGGCAGAGGGGATCTTGCCGACGTCGGCCACAGTAAAGTCGTTCGGGATCAACATGGCCAGGGGGCGCAGCTTGCCGCCGCGGATCAGCTGCTGCTGCTCGGCCAGGGAGGTGATCACCAGCGACACCTCGCCCGTCATGGCGGCATTTTGAGCCGGGGCCGACCCGGGATAAGGAATGTAGTTCAACTTGATGCCGGCACCCTTTTCAAAAGCGAGCAGGTTCAGGTGGTGGATGGAGCCGGAGGCGCTCGCACCGGCCTTGATGGTGCCCGGGGCCTTCTTGGCCGCTTCGACCAGGTCCTTCAAGGATTTGTAGGGAGTGTCAGGGGTCACGGAAATCAGGTCCGGGGAGCCGCCCACGATGAAGAAGTCCCAAACCTCCATGCGCTGATCCCAACCGCCTTGAACCGCGGCCGTCACGCAGGATTCGGAAAGCCCGCACAGAGTGTAGCCGTCCGCCGGCTGCGAGAAGGCATGGGCCATGCCCACGGAGCCGCCCACGCCGCCGGTCTTGTTGACCACGTTGATGTTGACGCCCAGAATTTTGGCCATTTCGGCGCTGACGATGCGGTTGCACACATCGGTGCCGCCGCCGGCCGACCAGACGACAACGTTGGTGATGTCCCGTTTTGGAAAGGCCTTCCCGGCGGCATACACACCGGTGGCGGCGACCAGCACGACCAGGCAAAAAACCAGAAGTTTCTTCATGTCACTCCCTCCTTGAACGGATGATGTGGGTTGATGAGCTCACGCCCGATTCCGAAAACGCGCTGTGGGTCCCTCCTTTCAGCGCCGTTGCGCCTGTCCCATCGGCCTCAATCCCCTTCCGCCTCCAGCTTCATTTTCAGGATGGCGACGGATTTTCTGAGGTGCCGCCGCATGCAGCTTTCAGCGGACTCGGCATCCCTGCGGCTGATGGCGTCGATCACGGCCCGGTGGTCATAAAGAGTTTCGTCCGGCGACTGGATCAGCCCTTCCGACGAATCCCACTGATAGCTGAAGCTGATGAGGTTGTAGGTTTCCAGAATGCTTTTTAGGAACTCCTTGGCGCCCAGATCGATCAGGAAGGTGTGAAACAGCCGGTCTTCCCTGGCATAGGCTTTTAAGTCGGCAATCTTGTGGGTGCCGTTGAACTGCTTGAAAAACCTCTTGAGGTGCTCGATCTCTTTGTTGCGGATGTTCTCAGCGGCCCGCCGGGCGGCCAACCCTTCCAGCACCTCGCGCAGCTCGAAGATGGAAATCATCTCCCGTTTATTGAAATGCCGCACGAAGAACCCGCGGCGGGGGACGGATTGGACCAGTTTGTCCTGCTCGAGCAGCTTCAGGGCATTGACGAGAGGCGTTCGGCTGATTCCCAAATCCTCTGCCAGTTTTTCCTGTGCGATCTTCTCCCCGGGCAGGAGCTGGCGTTCGACGATCATGGCCTTGAGGATCTGGTAGGCTTTTTGATCCAGGTTCTCGTGATCGGCCCCCAGGTTTACGGAGTGCCGCCTGGCAGGAGCGGGACGGCGGTGCATCGGGGTCGATCGCACGCGCGTGGGAAATGGCATGAACCCTTCTCCAATTTTGCATATTGTATTTTGTATGCAAAATTGGGTACCCTTTCATGGACCCCTTGTCAACAAAAATTTCACAATTGGGCTCAAGGCCGGCGCCGGATCGACCGATACTCTCAAAAAGCGCGGGGGACGAAAACACTCTTACCGGACCCGGTCATGGGAGAGATCGAAACAGCCAATCTGGATCAAACCACGATTATCGACGGCGAATCCTGCCTCCAGGCCGACAGCCATCATCCGCACGTGATCATTTTTTCAGGCAACAACAGCGGCCGGCGGCATAAGCTGCGGCGGGGCATCATGACCGTCGGTCGCTCGCCCAGGGCCGATATCAGCATCAACGACGACCGGGTGTCGCGCATCCACTGCATCATCGAATGGATGGGCGACACCATCACGATCGAAGACAAGGGGTCCACCAACGGGACCTTTGTGGACTCCGGCCGAGTCAGCCGCGCCATCCTCTCCCCCGGCATGCCTTTCCAGCTGGGCCAGTCCATCATGAAAATCGAGTACAAGACCGAGGCCGAAATCCGGCAGGAAGAAAGCCTCTTGTACTCGGCCACCTTCGACACCCTGACGGGGATTTTCAACCGCCACCATTTCATCAAGCTAGCGTCGATGGAGCTATCCTATGCCAGCCGTCACCTGCTGCCGGTCGGCATCATCCTGGCCGATATCGACCATTTCAAGTCGATCAACGACACCCATGGCCACCCCTGGGGCGACTTCGTCCTGTCCCGGTTTGCCAACATCGTGGTGGAGAACAAGCGCGCCGAAGACCTGGTGGCGCGCTACGGCGGCGATGAGTTCATCATTTTGCCCCGCGGGGTGGTCAGTCAGGAGATTTTGCACGCCTACTGCGAACGAATCCGGCATTCAGTCAAGAATTTCAAGTTCCGCTTGGACTCAGCCCCTATCGGGGTGACGGTCTCGATCGGCTTCCACTTCAAGAAGATCGACTGTCACGACCCGGAAACCATGGTGTCCGACCTGATCCGCCATGCCGACGAGGCGCTGTACCTGGCCAAAACGAAAGGCCGAAACCGCACGGAAAGCGTGGCCTGACAGACTCCCTGCGAATCCATCGATGGTCTCCCCCACCCGGTCCCGCCTGAGGGATGGGCTGGGGAGCGGGGGATGCGATGGACCACTCCGCGGACTGCGGATGGTAAAGGCCGTTCAGGCCTCTGGAAAGCTCGTACGAAAGGCCCTGATGGCCTCTTCCGGGGATGGTCCTGATCTTAACGCATGGCGTTCGCAGGCGGCATAAAGCGACAGAAGGCCCTGCGGGGCGTGGTAGAGCGGGGATGTGCCGGACTTAGGGCGAATGACCCGGCCTGCTTCCGGCCTGGCCACCGCCTGAAAAAGCTCGCCCCACCCGATGGCCCTCCCGTGTTCGTTAAGCCAGGCATGCGCCGCCCGCAGGGCTGCCCCCAGCGCCGCGCTTTCCCTAACCTCCAGGGTTTGCACTTCGGCTCCGAACACCTCGGCGGTCACCTGCAGCAAACCGCGATTCTGCGACCCGCCGGCCGTGGCAATGATCCGCTCTGCGTGCTGAAATCCAGCCCCAGGAAAATTTCACGCTCCATATAGCTCACGCCATCGGGGCCGCCATCAGAGACGGCCGATCACCATCAACAGCACCGGCAAAACCAGCGCCAGCATAAACGTAGTGACAAACCAACAGGAATTGGCAAGATCGAGATCCAAATCGTACAAGGAGGGTGGAATCAAGGCATTGAACGCCACCGGCATCGAGGAGAGGATGATGACCACCTTAAGCGGCAACCCGTCGTGAATGACTCCCAACCCGAGCCACCAGGCCAACGCCGATGCTGAGACCGGCACCAGGGCGAATTTAATGACCGCCACCGCCGCGGATTCCTTGAGATAACCCCGAACCCGGCGGAAGCGCATGGCCAATCCGATCGAGGTCAGCAGCATCACGGTCGCCAGGGGCACCAGCACGGCGTTGATGGTTGCAAACGCTTCCGGTCGTTCAACGCCGCTGAGGTTGAGCGCTCCTCCGGTGAGGATACTCGCCAGTGCGGTGAGAATGAAGGGGTCCCGGGCCAGGCGACGGACCCGAGCCCATGGCGTTTCACTCGCCGAGCGCTGGTCGCTGTAATACTTGGCGATCGGAAATCCGATCGCATAATAGGCCACCTCTTCGAACATCTTGTAGATCGGGACCAGCGCAAAACCCGGCTCGCCCAGAAACACGAAGCAGATCAGGGCCCCGATGGAGCCGATGTTGGTGAAGGATCCGCAGCCGAACATGGCTCCGGTCTTGCGCGGGGGCAAGTCCATCAGCCGGGCGGCAGCCAGCGCAAGGAGTCCTCCGGCCATCAGGGCGAAAAAACCGATGAAGGGCAGAACGACCAAGCCGAGGTGGTGGCTCCGGATCGCCCAGATCGCTCCCATGATGGCCACCGGGTTGACCCCCAGCAGGGCGACCTGCTGCAGGAGCTTGCGCAGCCGATCCGTCGGCAACGGCAGCCGGATGTACCCTCGGCTTGCCAGCACCTGAAGGGCATACCCCAGCATCAGCCCGAAGCCGATGATGCTCATTGAATAGAGAAATTTGGACATTTTCGTCTGCCTCTGCCAACGGCAGCCTGAGCGGCGCCGACCGGTTCTATATAACGGCCGGCAGGCTACGATCAACCCGTTTACGAACCGGCGAGGCAAATCGACACGGCGGCCGCTGCGAAGGTTGACAGTTTGACGTCTGTTGACTTAAAAACGGAAGCACCTGTAGCGCCTATCCGGGAGGAACCACACATGATCACCCGAGACGATCAGCAGAACGCCCGGCATCGCGCGGCGGCCATGATTCGCGCGGCGGGCATCCACATCACCGACCGGGAAGCCGAGGGGATCGAGGTGGTGGACTTCGGGTTGGGCCGGCTTGCGCAGGAAGGGGTCCAGGTGCTGACCCTCGTGCAGACCGAACGGATCAGTGTCAAGGTGCTGGCGCTGTTTGCCAACCAGACCGAACCCGAGCACTGGCACCCGCCGGTGGACTCCGATCCGGGCAAGGAGGAAACCGTGCGGGTCATCTCAGGCACCGTTTACTTCTATCTTCCGGGGGAAAGCTCCTTCAGGGAAGGGTTCCTGGTCAAGGGCAAGGAGCACTGCTACACCATGCGCCATGAGGTCGTCCTGCGGCCGGGCGACCAGATCACCCTGGCGCCGGGGGTCAAGCACTGGTTTCAGGCGCGGGAGGAGGGGGCTGTGATGTACAGCTTCTCCACCATCGCCCGCGATGCGCTGGACCAGTTCACGGACAAGGAGATTGTGCGGACCACCAAAATCATCGATGAACGCACTCGCCCCGCTCCCATCGCGGTTGAGAATTGCACTGGCCAAACACCCCCCTTTGAGGAGTCAAATGAAAAAACACCTCGCACCCCGCAAGGTCATCGTCGCCGTCGCACCGGTCGGCCGCAGCGTAACTCCGCCGGCCATCAACCCTTTGACGCCCCGGCAGGTGGCCGATGAAGTCATCCGCTGCGCCCGCGCCGGGGCCTCGATGGTTCACCTGCACGTGCGCGACGCCAAGGGCGTTCAGACCGAAGAGATCGATGCCTATTCCGCCACCCTCGATCGCATCCGGGCCGCATCGGACATCGTCATCCAAGGCTCCACCGGGGGCCTCACCACCCTGAGCCTCGAGCAGCGCTGCGTTGCACTGACCGACCTGCGCACCGAGGTGGCCTCGCTCAACATGGGCTCCGTCAACTTCGGCGAGGAGGTTTACATCAACCGCCTGCCCGACATCCGCTTCTGGGCCGAACGCATGCGGCAGACGAAAACCGTGCCGGAGATGGAAATCTTCGACTCGGGCATGCTGCCGGCCGCCCGGGCGCTGATCGCGGAGGGCGTCATCAAAATCCCCTTTTCCATCTGCTTCTGTCTGGGGTTCCGCTGGACCCTGGCGCCGGACCCCAGGAGCCTTTTTTTCATGACTTGCCTGATGAACGAGACGGTACCCTGGGGCGTGGTTCACGACGGGATGACGGACTTCACCCTGCTCGCCACCGCCATCGGCCTGGGGGCCTCCCTGGTGCGGGTAGGCTTCGAGGACAGCATCTTCTGGGCGCCCGGGCAGGCGGTCCGGCGCAACGTGGAGCTGGTGCAGAAGCTTACCCAGCTCGTGCGCCTATTGGGCCATGAGGTGGCGACGCCGGATGAGGCACGCCGCATTTTGGGGATCGGCTGAACCGGTCAGGCGTCTCCGGTGGTCGCGGTGCTGACGACCCCCGATCTTTTCTTGTGGCGCTGGAACACGAGCAAGCCCGCCAGAAGTGCGACGCCGACGAGGTCGGTGGCCACCTGCGGGTGAACCAGCATCAGCCCGCCCGCAAAGAACAGGATCCGCTCCCCCCAATTCATGGGTGCCCAGAAGAACCCGATCATGGCCGCCCCGATCGCCGTCATGCCGCCGCAGGATGTCACTAGAGTCTGAATCATCTGGTACCATGTCGTGTCGATCCAGAGCATGGAGGTGTTGTACACGAAAATGTAGGGCGTCAGAAACGCCCCGATGGCAAGCTTGGTCGACGTGACTCCCGTCCAGAACGGGTTGGATTTGGCGATGCCGGAGCCGGCGTAGGCCGCCAGGGCCACCGGCGGGGTGATGTCGGCCACGATCCCGAAGTAGAAGACGAACATGTGAGCCGCCAAGGGGTGGACGCCCAGCTGCATCAGGGCCGGGGCGGCGATGGTGGAGGTGATGATATAGTTGGCCGTGGTCGGCACCCCCATACCCAGGATGATGGAGGTGATCATCGTAAAAATCAGCGTCAGGGGCAGGCTGCCCCCGGCCAGCTCCACCAGCCCGTTGCCGAGCTTCAAGCCCAGCCCGGTCAGGGTGATGGTGCCGATGATGATGCCGGCCGAGGCGCAGGCCAGCGCCACGCCGACGGAGTTTCGGGCCCCGAGCGCGAGCACGTCGACGATATCACGGAGGCTCATGCGGCTGGCCTTCTTCAACAGCCCCGCGACGACGCAGGTCGCCAGGCCCATCAAAGCGGCGTAGATCGCTGTGAAGCCGGAGGTGAGGAAATAGATGATCACGATCAGGGGGAGGATCAGATGGCCCCGGGCTCTCATGACCACCATGAATTTGGGCAGTTCGTCGCGGCTCAGCCCCCGCAGGTTGCAGCGCTTGGCCTCGAAGTGCACCTCCATGAAGACCCCGAAGAAATAGAGGCAAGCCGGGATGGCCGCCGCCTTGGCGATGTCGATGTAGGGAACGGCTAAGAACTCGGCCATGATGAAGGCCGCCGCCCCCATGATGGGCGGCATGATCTGGCCGCCGGTGGAAGAGGATGCCTCCACCGCCGCGGCGAATTCGGGCCGGTAGCCCAAGCGCTTCATCATGGGGATGGTGAGGCTGCCGGACTGCACGGTGTTGGCCACCGAGCTGCCGGAGACCGTCCCCTCCAGCGCGCTGGTCACGATGGCCATTTTGGCGGGCCCGCCCGAGGCCCAGCCGGCAACCGCGTTGGCAATGTCGATGAAGAGCTGCCCCAAGCCCGTTTTTTCGCAGAACGCCCCGAAGAGGATGAAGAGGAAGATGAAGGTTGCCGAGACCCCGAGGGGGATGCCGAGAATGCCTTCGGTGGTCAGGTACATGTGGGATGTGATGCGTTCGAGCGAATATCCCCGGTGGGCCATGAAGCCCGGGAAATAGGGCCCGAAGTAGGTGTAGAGCAGAAAGAACACCGACATGCAGACGATCGGCAGGCCCACCACCCGCCGCGCCGCCTCCAGGGTGAGCAGGATCCCGAAGCCGCCGGCGATGAAGTCCATGCGGGAGTAATCCCCGCCGGCCATCATGATCCGCATGTAGTTGATCGCCATGTACAAGCCGATGTAGGCGGCAAAAATGGCCATCCCCCAGTTGTACCAGGAGAGGCGGTCGGACTCATCGCTGGAGCGCGCCGGGAAAAGGATGTAGGTCAGCGCAAAAGCGAAGGCCAGGTGGACGGAGCGCTGCAGCTGGGCCGGGAAAAGGCCGAAGGCTGCCGTGTAGAGCTGAAAGAGCGACCAGGAAACGCTGATGGCGTAAACAATCCAACGGGGAGTCCCCGTCAGCTTGCGGGCGGAGGCCTCCTTGTCGACCTTTTTTAAGATCCGCTCGATCTCTTCCTGGGAGATGGCCTCGACCCCCTCCAGCGATGAAGTCAGAGTGCCCGGCTTGGCCGAATCTTTCTGCATTTCGCTCACGGGGTGCACCTGCCTTTCATGTAATCAAGCACGGAAGAGGTGTGGACGCGCAGGGTGAGCGGGGCCCCGGGTTCCGCCAGGCTGAGAAGAGGGATCTCCCGGCCTTTGAAAACCAGGGTGTGATCGGCCACCCGGCCGACCCGGACCGTGATCTCCGGCACAGAGCGGTTCACGGTCCACTCCAGCCAGCCGTCTTCCGCCACCATCAATGTCCCATCTGGGGTCGTGGCCTCCGGCATTCCGGCACCGAAAGCATCGAACCGTGATTTGACGATGACGAGATGGTCGTCCATCACGCGCAGAGTGTCGTAAACGGGCCGCCGGTTCACGGAGTGGACAAAGGTCAGCACCACCTCTTCGCCGGATTGGACCCGCGCACAAAATGCGATCCGCCCGCTGCGGCCGTCAACGATTTCAAGCGCAGGAAACAGCGGCCAGATCAGAAGACCGACAACCAGAGCGACGACCCCCGCCGAACCTGCGATCCATCGATGGCGCATGGCTGTAGGCTGGGTGCGACCCTTCCGGTTTCAGCCGACACCGCTTACCGGAAGGGTCTCCCCATTTGTTGGAAAGCCGCGCAAGCGGCTTTCTATTTCATGACGCCTTTTTCTTTGAAGTACTTAACGGCGCCCGGGTGGTAGGGAATCGAGACGCCCTTCACCGCGTTCTGCAGGCTTAGCTCCTTGCCCTTGGCGTGGGCGGTACCCAGCTCGGCCTGGTTCTCGAACAGGGCCTTGGTCATGCTGTAGACCAGGTCCGTTTTCAGCTGGTTGCCGACAATCAGGACCGCATTCACGGCCACGGTGGAGGCCTCTTTCGTCTGGCCCTTGTAAGTGTTGGCCGGGACCTTCGCCACGGCCAGGAAGGGATACTTCTGGGTCAACTTGGCCGCCATATCGGCCGAGATGTCGAGGATCCGAACTTCGTGCTGGGTCGAGACGTCCATGATGCCGGCGTTGGGGATCCCGGCGGTCACGATGAAGGCATCGATGTGCTTGTCTTTAAAGGCATCGGCGCTTTCCGCAAACGAGAGGAATTGGGGGTTGACGTCTTCCTTCTTCAGGCCGTAGATGTCCATCAACTGCCGGAAGTTGGCCTCGGTGCCGCTGCCCGGGGCTCCCACGCCGACTTTTTTACCCTTTAGATCGGCAAAGGTCTTGATGGGGCTGTCGGCCCGCACCACCACCTGGATGATTTCCGGGTAGAGTACGGCAATGGCGCTCATGGCCTTGAGGGGTTCTTTAAAGGCCTCTTTGGCATTGAACGCAAAATCCAGCGTGTCGCTCTGCACCAGGGCCAGCTCGACCTCTTTTTTATTGATCAATCGCACGTTCTCAGCGGAGGCGCCGGAGGTCTGGGCCGTCACGTTCAGATCCTTGACCTTGGAGCCCCAGATCTTGGCCATGGCCCCGCCGAAGGGGTAGTAGGTACCGGCGGTTCCACCGGTGGCCAGCACGAGATTGTCGGCCGCCTGCACCGAGGCCACCGCGCCGATCGCAAACATAACCGCCACGCACACACTAAACAGTCTTTTCATCGAGCACCTCCTTAGTTTGTTTATGTTTACTTATAGGGTTGCGATTTCAGCCCCTACGGTTAGCGCTTGGGAGCGAAAATGGATCTTAGGCGAAGGCCCCGGCCATGTCAAGGCAATCCAACAGCCACTGCGGTGCGCTGCGGTTTCCGAAGCCCCGTGTGTGCCCGACTCACGGGACTTCTACCCGCGCAACCGCTTCCGGTGCCGGTGTTGACATCATCGCCCCCGGTGTTAGATTGATCTCCAATCGATTTAGAAGGTTATGACACGATCATGGGTTTCGTGCTGCTCGAGGGCGGAGACGATTTCAGCGGCGGGATGGCCACGGCCGACCGACGCGCCATGGAGGTCTGCGGCGGCAGCCGTGCGCCGGTTCGCATCATTCCGGCCGCGGCCGCACCGGATCAAAACCACGCCCGGGCCGGCGCGAAGGCAACCGCCTGGTTCCAGGCCCTTGGGGCGGCCGATGTCAAGGCCGTCGGCATCATCGACCGCGCGTCCGCCGAACGCCGAGACCTGGCGGATGAGGTGGCAAACGCCCGTCTCGTGTTCCTGCTGGGAGGAAACCGGCCTGATGAACGATGGGCCGGAAGGGCGCTGGACGGTATACGGAAAGGGGGCCGTCACCCTCTACCGCCGCAGCAATGTCGATAGGATATACCACGGCCAGGAGCTTGAATTGCCCTTTTTGGGGTAAGCTAGGCTCAATCCTGTGGGGGTCCCGCTTCGGCGGAACCGCAATCGGATCGCGGCTGGAAGCCGCTCCCACAACATCTTAACTTACCGCTGGCGCAGCGCTGCTGCAGGTGGCGGGCAACGCTTATTAATCGTCTCATACTAGTCGTTACAGTGTCATTCCGGCGCAAGCCGGAATCCAGCTGTTTTTCTGAATGCCCCCGTATCGTGGTACGGGGCAGGCTTATCCAGTCCGGCATGACGGTACTATTACAAGACAGTTTTTAAGAAGTGAGGGTGCAGCGGATCGCATGCCTCCCCCCTAAAAAAGGGCTCCCGCGAAAGGGCTGTAGGATGTCAACCAGGGGCGCCATCGTCCTCATGGGTTCCGGGGAGTTGACCTCCACCATGGTGGAGGTCCACAAAGAACAAATGCGCCGGGCCGGTGCGGTCGGCCCGGCCGTGTTTCTCGACACCCCGGCGGGCTTTCAGCTGAACGCCGACCAGATTTCGGCCAGAGCCGTCGAGTACTTCCGCACCCGTGTCGGCCATCCCATGACGGTGGCCTCCTACAAGGGCAAGCCGACTTTTCCATCCGTCGCTGCGCAAGAGGCCTGCCTGGCGCTCAAACAGGCCGGTCTGGTACTGATCGGGCCCGGCAGCCCAACCTACGCGGTGCGCCAGTGGCAAGACTCCCCCATCCCCGAGATCCTCGCCCAGCGGATCGAAGCCGGCGCCACCCTGGTCGCCGCCAGCGCCGCCGCCCTTACGGTGGGTCGTTGCACGCTGCCGGTGTACGAGATTTACAAAGTGGGCGAAGGCCTGCGCTGGGAAGCAGGCATCGACCTCTTGGGTCGCTTTGGCTTCAACCTGGTCGTGGTCCCTCATTGGAACAACGCCGAGGGCGGAACCCACGACACCCGGCGCTGTTTCATGGGAGAGTCCCGATTCCTGGAGCTGGAGAAGCTGCTGCCCGCCGATGTGTCGGTGCTCGGGCTGGACGAACACACGGCCTGCATCCTGGATCTCGACCAGGAAAGGGCCGATGTCCGCGGGGTCGGCCGGCTGGTGCTGCGCCGGGCTGGTGCGGAGTCGATTTTCGAGGCCGGGCAGAGTCTGCCGTTCACCATTTTGAGGGAGGGGCGCGCCGGCGCGCGGCCGACCGCGGCGGTAACGAGGGAATCTGCGGCGCCTCCGGCCGCGGCCGTCGAATCGGACGCATTCTGGGAGACGATCCACGCGCTGGAGAGCCGCTTCCAGGCCGGGCTCGAGCAGTGGAAACCCGTGGAGTGCGCCCAGGCGATTCTTGAACTGGATCGCATCGTCTGGCACGCCGCGCACGACCTCGAGAGCGAGGAGTTCATTTCCCAAGCCAGGGAGATTCTCCGCGAATGGGTCATTCAACTGGGGGCCGCCATGGCCTCCGGCTCCCGCTCTCCGGCCGAATGCCTCGGGCCGCTGGTCGTGGGGCTCCTGGCCCTGCGCGACCACCTGCGGGCCGAGCGCCGCTGGGCGGAGGCCGACATGCTGCGCGATTGCCTGCAGCGGGCCAACATTCTGATCGAAGACACCGGGCAAGGCTCCCGGTGGCGGGTGGGGGCATGACGACTGCCGAACCGTCACCCGTTGCAAGATCCTGTTGCATCACAGTCGGTCATGAGACCCTCGAGAGCCTGAAGGCTCTCTTTCGGGAGTCCGAGCCGAACCTGAATTGGTCATCCCCCTTCATCCTGCCCGGCTGGATCAGGGCGTGGCGGCAAGCGTTTGCACCGAAAGGCACTCCGTGGATTCTTTCGTTCAGGGATCACGACCGGCTGATCGGAGTGGCCCCCTTGCTGCGGGATGAAACGACCGCCCGATTCATCGGCAGCGCCGATGTGTGCGATTACTTCGACCTCGTCACGGACCCTGGGCGCAGCGTCGAGTTTTGCAGCGCGCTGCTGGAAGCCGCAAGGCACGAGGGACTCAACCGGCTTGACCTGGGTCCCGTGCGACCCGATTCGGCCGTGATGACCGGCCTGGTGCCCGAGGCCCTCCGGAAGGGGTTTCCGGCCGCCGTCACGAAGGAGGATCTCCTCTTTGAGCTTGATCTGCCGGCTTCGTGGGAGAGTTACCTGGGTCTTCTGGACGGCAAGCAGCGCCACGAGATCCGGCGCAAGTTGAGGCGGCTCGAGCAAATTGCACCGTTCGCATTCCGACTGGTATCCGGGCCGACCGAGGCCGCGATGGATCGGTTCATGGGGCTTTTTCGGCAGAACCGCCCCGACAAGGCCGAGTTTATGAACGCCGGGATGGAAGGCTTTTTTCGCTTGCTGGCCGAGCTCCTACCGGAAACGCGCATCGGATTTTTGGATGTTGACGCGGTGCCGGCCGCAGCGATAATGTGCTTTGATCACCGAGGCACCCGTTACCTTTACAACAGCGGCTTCGATGCGGCCATTCGCCATCTGAGCGTCGGCATCCTATGCAAGGTTCTGAGTATCCGCGATGCGATTGCACGCGGGGTGAAGAGGTATGATTTTTTGAAAGGAGATGAAACCTACAAGCGCCACATAGGAGGCCGGCCGGTAGCGCTTTATCGCTGCCGGATCGACTTGCCGGAATAAAGGCCAATACCCATGGTTGCCCAACCGCTCCACATCGCCATGATCAGCATGCACTCGAGCCCCATCGGCCGGCTTGGCTCCCAGGACACCGGCGGAATGAGCGTCTACATCCTTGAACTGGCACGCCGGATAGGCAGCCGCGGCCACCGGGTGGACATCTATACGCGGGGCGAGACCGCGGGCGCGGGCGATCCGGTGCAGCCGCTTTCGGAAAACGTGCGCCTCGTGACTCTCTCCGCCGGAGGCGATGAGGCGCTTCCGAAGACGGCGCTCTTTCCGCATGCGCCTGCTTTTTTCGATGCGCTCGATCGTTTTCATGCAACCACACACCGGCACTATGACCTCATTCACAGCCATTACTGGCTTTCCGGTTTGGCGGGGCAGCGCGCCCGGCAGGCCTGGGGGGTGCCCCACATCATCACCTTTCACACCCTGGGGGAGATGAAACTGCGCGTGTGCGGCCCGGGGACGGAGCCGGCCGCCCGGCTGCGGGCCGAACCCAAACTGGTCGAGGTCTGCGACCGCGTGTTGCTCACCTCCACACGGGAAAAAGCCAACCTGCTTCACTACTACCCCGACCGGGCGAACACCGTTGAGGTCGTGCCCTGCGGGGTGAACCTGGATTTGTTTCAGCCGATCCCGAGGCCGGCCGCACGCCGAAAGATCGGTGCCGCCCTGGACGACCCCCTTCTGCTGTTCGTCGGACGCATTGCCCCCGAGAAAGGCTTGGACCGCCTGTTGAGCGCGTTCGCCCGCCTTCAGCACCGGCCCCGGCTGCGAGCGGTCATTGTCGGCGGCGAAGGCAGCGGGGACCCCGGCCTGCAGCAGATGCACGCTTTGGCCCAACGACTGGGGATTGCCGCTCGTGTCCAATTCGTGGGCCGGGTGGAGCAGCCCGAGCTGCCGTTCTTTTACAGTGCGGCGGACACGCTGGTTCTGCCCTCCTCGTACGAGAGCTTCGGTATGGTCGCCCTGGAGGCGATGGCCTGCGGCACGCCGGTGGTCGCCACGCCGGTCGGCGCCATGGAGGAGCTGCTTTGCAGCGGCGAGAGCGGCCGGCTTTCTCCGGATTTCAGCGTCCCGGCGCTGGCGACGGCCATCGACCGCATGCTCTGGGATCGATCGGCCCGCCCGGTGGCGCCTGAAGTGGTGCGGCGATCGGCCCTGCGCTTCAGTTGGCACCGGGTGGCGGCCGATGTGTTGAAAATCTACAAAGGCATGCTGGCCAGCCACGCGCACATCCATGCCCACAGCCGACATGGTGGCGGGCCCGGCTCCCACCCGGGCCAGGTGGCCTGCTGCGGCTGCGGTGTGTTTGCCGCGGCAAAGACCGGAGGTTGACGTGACGGCCCCGACGGATGTTCTGGTGATCGCCGCCCACCCGGACGACGCCGAGTTCGGCGCGGCTGGAACGGTGGCCCGGTGGGTGCGGGAAGGCCGACACACCGCCTACCTCGTCTGCACCAGCGGCGAAAAGGGCACCAGCGACCTTTCTCTGACCCCGGAGAAGCTGATGGAGATCCGCGAGGAGGAGCAGCGCGCCGCGGCACGGGTTATCGGGGTCCAGGAGGTGGTCTTCCTGCGCCGGCCCGACCAAGGGCTGGAGGACACCGCCGAATTCCGCAAACTCATCGTGCGCCTGATCCGGACGTTTCGACCGCAGATTGTCATGACCTCGGACCCCTACCGCCGCTACATCTGGCACCGTGACCACCGCATCATCGGCCAGGTCGTGCTGGATGCGGTCTTCCCCTTTGCGCGCGATCATCTGGCCTACCCCGATCTCATCAGCGAGGGACTCCTGCCGCACAAGGTGCAGGAGCTTTACTTCTGGGGCGCAGAGGAGATCAACTACCGCTCCGACATATCGGCGACCTTCGAGCTCAAGATCGCCGCCCTGCGCTGCCATGCAAGCCAGGTGCGCGAGTTCAAACGCGGCGACCCGGCGGAGTGGCTACGCCAGCGCTGCCGGGAGATGGCGGCGGGGGAGTCCTTTGGACTGGCGGAGGCATTCCATCGGGTCGAAGCGCCCCCTTGAGTCGTGTCCGTCCAGAAACGGCGTCTTTCGGCCCAGGCCGGTGTTCTCGCTCTTCGCAATCTTCGGCGTAGACTGACTACGCCTCCGGTTGCGAAATCGCTGCGGCCTTGGCCTGAACCGAAATCCACCATTTCTGGACGGACACGATACGGTTCATAATGGGCCCCGTCTGTGCGAGATGCGTCTCCTTCCTTTCTCTGCAGCGCGCTTGTGACAAGTCTTGCATCTGGCCTTTTCTGATCAGCCGGCTGAAATAGGGCGAGGTTTTGAAAAAACGGCTAATTGGAATTTGTCGCCGGTCGGAAGTAGTGGACCTCGGGGTGTTCGTGGGGTGAGTCGGAATGAAAGACAAACGTGGTCAGGGAGCCGGTTGCGGGGTACCCAACGGTAAAGCCCAGCGCATGCAGATGGGCCTTATGGCGGGGGGTGAGGGCCAACCCGCGCGCCCATAGCATCGCGAAGACGATGACATCGCCATGGGTCACGGCGACCACGCTGCGGCCGGCGTGCCGCCGGCGCACCATGTCGAAAAACCTCTTCACCCGACCGGCGATATCGGCCGGTTGTTCATAGGGCGGCCCGACCCCCGTGTAGACATCGCCGTGCAGCGCATCCACCTCCGCCCCGGGACGCCCCTCGTAAGCGGTGTTAATCTCCACCAGATACCGGCTCTGCCGCAAGGGCAGCCCCGGGCGAAAAGACAGAATCTCCCGTGCCGTCTGGCGCGTCCGCAGCAGCGGGCTGCTGTATAAGGCCGCCAGCCCCGACCCGTTCAGATACCGCCCCGCAGTCCGTGCTTCTTCTACCCCCCTCGCGCTGAGCCTGAACCGCGGCAGGCGCCCGTAGAGAATTTTTTGCGGGTTGTGGACATGTCCGTGGCGCACGAAAATGATCGTGGTGGAAGCCGCCATCAGCACACCTACTGGTTTTGCATTCATGTCAAAAAATTCTGATGCTAGAAAAAAATCGTAGCGAAACGTCCGGGCTGACGCCACCGGCATTGCCCGGCCCATCGGTGTTGCCGCTGCGCGCGTCGATGCGTTCAACCATTGCCGGATTGAGCGCCACGGAGTTTCTCGAGCAGACCGCGGCAGAGCAGGAGAAACTGGCTTGTTTCCTTTTCGCGGGGTCGGGGCAGCTCGATGCGGATCTCCTCTCGAATGTGTCCCGGGTCTTTGTCCATGAGGAGGATTCGGTCGGCCATCTTGACCGCTTCGACCACGTCGTGGGTCACGAACAAAATCGTGTGCGTGAGCTTGCCCCACAGCCCGAGCAGAAGGTTCTGCATCTCTTCGCGGGTCGTTGCATCCAGGGCGGCAAACGGCTCGTCCATAAGGAGCACCGCCGGCTTCAGGATCAACACCCGCGCCAAGGCCACCCGCTGCTTCATGCCGCCGGAAATCTCGCGCGGCAGATAGCCGCGAAATTCAGTCAGCCCGACCAGCGACAAAAAACGGTCGACCTCTGCTTGCAGGCTGCGCTTGGGCGCTCGCAGGCCGAAGGCGATGTTCTCCTCCACGGTCAGCCACGGGAAAAGGGCGTCTTCCTGGAACACCACGCACCGGTCCGGCCCCGGCCGCGAAACCGATTGGCCGGCGAGCAGCACGCAGCCGGTGGTCGGGGGGACAAACCCGGCCAGGATATTGAGCAGAGTGGTCTTGCCGCACCCGCTGCGGCCCAGGATGCAGATCAACTCCCCCCGATCCACGGCGACATCGATCCGCTCCAATGCATTCAGGAACATGCCGCCGCTCTGAAAGGTCTTGCACACCCCCTGGATCTCCAGGACCCGCTGCCGGGGCAAACTCCCATTGGAGGGCGAAATGACCTTCAACTTCGTTTTCACGCCATCCTCCGGGCGCTCTTGAAACACACGCGCAGAACGTAATGCAGAAACAGGTCGCAGCTCCGCCCCAGGAGAGCGATGAGGATGATCCCCACCACGATCATATCGATTCGGCCGAGCATGCGGGCATCCATGATCACGGCCCCCAGACCGTCCGGCACCCCGGTCAGCTCACCCAACACCAGGTAGGCCCAGGCAATCCCCAAACCCAGACGTAGCCCGGCAATGATGTGGGGCATCGCGGCCGGCATGAGGATGGCAACGATCCCGCGCAGGCGGGTGACGCCCAGCATGGCGCCTGCACGGTAGTAAATGGGGTTCACTTGGCGGGCCCCCGCGGCCGTGTTCAAATAAATGGGGAAAAAAGCGGCCAATGCCACCAGAAAAACAGTGGTTTTCATGCCGATCCCGAACCACACCATGGCCAACGGCAGCCAGCTGATCCCCGGCACGGCACGAATGGCGTTGAGGGTGTTGCTCAACAGGCGGTTGACCGATGCCAGCCGCCCCGAGAGCAGCCCGGTCGGGACTCCGGCGGCGACGGCCACCCCGAACCCGAGCGCCACCCGCGCGAGACTGCTGCAAAGGTCATCCCAGAACCGGCCGGCAAAGGGAATCTCGCCGTAAACGCCGAAGATGTAGCTGTAGGCCGCCCGGCCGATATGAAGCGGGTGGGGGATCAGGTAGGACGGTACCGCCCCGGTCTCGCTGGCGGCAAACCAGAACGCCAGGATGCCGGCCGGGATGATCCACGGCTGCACGGCATGGATTGCATTTCGCCGGGCGGGGGAATCGGCCACGAGAGCCTCCTTACGTCAGGGCGCCCATCGCGCCGCGACCCTGCGGACAAAGCTCAAATCGAAGAGCCTGTCATAGTCCGGCTGGCGCGCGATGACGCCTAAATCCTGCATGCGCCGGCCGAGCGCCCGCGTTTTGGCGACGAACTCCGCATCCATTGCCCAGGCCAGCTCCATGTTGGGGGCGGCCGCGTCGAGTATCGGGAGAGGGGTGCCGAAGGTCGCCGCCCGCTTGAGCCACTGGTCCGGATGAACCTTGAGATGTTCAGTGACGTTGGCATGGGCCAGCACCAGCTCCATGACCAGGTCGGGGTTTTTTGCGACGGTCTCGCGCGTGACCAGCATCCCGGCGTTGATGGTGCCAATCGTATCGGCATAATACGGATAGGCCAGGATCCGGCCGTAGCCCTGGGCCACCGCCACGGTGGGCAGGGGCTCCCCGGACAGGAAGGCGTCGATGCCGCCGCCGGCCAGGGCCATGCCCATGTCGAAGAAGTCGACCCGCATCAACCGAACATCGGTTTCGGCCGAGAGCCCGTTGCGGGTGAGTGTTTCCCGCAGCAATATTTCGTGCATGGTGCCGGGGACATACCCGATCCGCTGGCCCTTCAGGTCGGCCACCCGCTGCACCGGGCCGTCCTTCTTGACCACGAGAGCCGAGGATTTGTTGCAAAGCGCCGCCACCAGGACAACGGGCTGGCCCTGGGCGCCTGAATGGATCGCATGCGCCAGGGTGGTGCCGCACATCTCCAAACTGCCGGCCAACAGCGCCGTTTTCTGGTCGGCGGGATTCGTGAAGGCAAACACCCGGGGCTTGATCGCAGCCGGCAGAAACTGTTCATAGAAGAACGGCTGGATGGTCTGAGGCGTTTTCCAGGTGCCAAGCCGCACCTCCTGCGCCGGGGACGACGCGGCGGCCGCAAGCCCGACGATCGCCAGAAGTCCCAGGGACAAGCTTCGCCCCATCCGCACACGTCTGATATGACGACACCCCGCGCCCACTAACGATGACCCTCCGCAACCGACCGCTGCAGGCCCGTTACCGCCTCGCCAAAACAATTCGACGGCAGGTCCGGGTCCCACTTCAGCTCCCGGAAAAGCCGGGTGCAATCGGTCAAATTCCGGCCTCGCCCGCGGCCGGTGTCGGTCTCTCCGTCGCGCGGGCTGGACCCCACCTCCGGAAATACCAGGTTGGCACCGGCCAGGAGCGAAATCGCGTTCGGCTCGTGGGTGCAATGAGCCAGCGGCACATCGCCCATCACCAGGCGGCTCACCGCCACCATCCGCGCCATTTCAAGCTCGGTGATCATCCCAAAGCGTTCCATGGGCGAGCCGGGGAAATTGATTCGCCGCATGACGCCGCTATAGGTAGCCCTCTGGCGGCGGGCCAGCAGCATCAGGTCCACGATCGCTTCGGCCGTGTGCTCGGGGCCGACCGGTTCGACGCAGTTCATCCAACGTAAGCCCACGTCGTGCAGGACCTGGATGGTTTGAATGCGCCGTTCCGGTTTGAACGGCGTGTCGGTACCCTCGCCCAGCCGCACGGCATGGTAGAACCCGACAAAGCCTGCGGCGAGGAGCTGCTCTCCTTCGCGGTGAGTGATGTCGCGCGTGTTGGCTACCAGGGGCACCGCGGTCGTGGCCTTCAGCAGCCGCCCGACCTCGAGCAGGCGGCTGAAGGGATAGCCGCCGGTGGTCATGAGATTGAGCGTGTCGGCCCCTTCGGCCTCCCCCTGCCGGGCCCAAGCGATCAAGGTTTCCTCGGAAAACTCGATTTTCTCCTTGAAGATTCCGGCCCGCCGCGTCAGGGAGCAGAATGCGCAATCCATGGCGCAAGGTTCCACGTTGAGCCCGATGTGAAAATGCTTTTCGCCCTTGTTGCCGAACTGCCGGCGGGACATCCGGTTGGCGGTTTCCATCAACGCATAGCCTTCCCGGCTGTGGAGCTCGAGCCGCATCAGGGTCAACGCCTCGTCTCGGGAAATACCGGCGAAATCCCCGCCCTTTTCGAGGATCGCGGCGACGGCCTGCTTCAACTTCCAGCTCATGACATCCCCCCTTCCCGTATCTGCCGGCCGGGCCCGGCCTACCGTTCTTCGACCATCAGCTCGATGCCGAGCTCAGAGGAGTGCCGGCTGCCGCCTGCCTCCAAAATGGCGCGCACCACCTCGTTTGCGCCCTGTTCCGAGCCGCCGATGGAAATCCACCGGCCGGTCGGCACCTGCACCCGGGTGGAGGCCTCGGTGAAGCGAACCTGGCCGGTGCGTCCGCTGGAGCTCGCACCGGAGATGCGCGGAACGATTTCGACCTCGGCCAGGTTGCCCTGGAGGACCACCTTCACCTCGAAGCCGGTTTCCACCCGCTGGAACGCCACCGCTTGGCCATGGCGGCGGCAGAGCTCCGCCCAACGCGGGGTGTAAGGAATCTCCTGACCGACGCGGATGAAGGCCCAGCTGCCGGACATGGTGCTGACGAACAGCTCCGAGCTGCTGCTGCTTTTAGAGGTCCGGTCCTGAGCCCGCACCTCCACCCCATCGCTGCCGCGGAGAGGGCGGCCGAGCGAAGCCGACCCGTTGTTTGAGGAGACCCGCCCCCCGGCGGAAACAGAGCGCTCCTCACGCTCGGCACTCTCCTCGAAGCGCACGCGCACCATCACCTGCCGGGCGGGCGTGTCGATCATGGGAAGGGAGTGCAACACCCGGGCAATGACCTGCTCGGTGTCAACGATGATGATGGAGTTGGTGCGCTCGTCGACGGAGATCTTGCCCTCCGCCGAAAGCATCGATCGCACGATCGGCAACAGCTCAGCGGCGCTGCGGTATTTGACCGAAATCACCTCGACCGCCGCACCGGCCGATCCAATCAGGATCAACACCAGAAGCATGGCTCCGATGACCCGGCTTGAACGACCCACCGGGGTGCCCCTTTCTGGTTGGAGCTGATTCATCGCTTAAAGGACCCTTGCATCGCGCAGAAAGCGTTCAACGTCACGCCAGAAGAGATCCCAATCCGGCGGGCAGTCGTTGTGGCCGGCCTCGTAGGGGATCAATTTCCCGTTGCGGGCGGCCCCGGCCAGGGCCTGTCCGTGATCGAAGGGGATCACCTCGTCGGATCGGCCGTGGATGGCGAGCACCGGCCCCTCGAACCGGCGGACCGCCGCCAGGTTGTCCATCGGATCGCGAATGAGAAAGGGCGGCACCAGGTAGCGGACCGCGAACGAGCGCACACTCTTGAAGCACGACATCAGGATGAGCGCGGCAGCTGGTTTTGTCAATGCCAGCTCGCACACCGCGCCGCCGCCCAGCGACCGGCCGAAAAGAACGATCCGCGCCGGATCGATCTCCGGGCGTGCTGAAAGCCGCTCATGGGCCTGGAGGAAGGTTTCGGCGATGGTGGCCTGGGAGGGGCTGCCGGCCGAGCGCCCGTAGCCCGGATACTCCACCAGCAAAAGGCCGAGGCCCATCCGGGAAAACCGATCGAGCATCGGCGGCCAGAAATCGATCAGCTCGCCGTTGCCGTGACCGAAGATCACAGCCGGCGCCGGCGCTGCGGGAGATCCGGCCGCCGGGGGCAGGTACCAGGCCTCGACCTTGCCGAAGGAGGTCTCCAGCCACAGCGTCTCGATCCCCATCGCGGCGGTGTCCGCTGTAGCCGGGTTTGGGATCATGTACCGCGGGAAGAGCACCTGCCGCTGCAGAACAAACAGCAGTCCGCAGTAGATGAGGTACACCGACAGGGCCGTGGCGCCGATTTTGGCCATGCGACTCACTTATGTAATGTAGCACACGCCGGAAGCCGGCATCAACCCGCTACAAGGCTCCGGATTTGAAATAGGTGCGAATGACCCCGGGCAGGTTGTCACGGCATTCGTCGATGGTACGGTAGCTGTAACCGGCCAGCAGCCGTCCCTCCTCGTAGACATCGATTCCGGCGGCGTAAGGCGGCATGGCGAAGAGCGAATTGAGGACGATGGCGTAGTCGCGGCAGCGGCTGACCAGAACGATGCCGGCATCACTGGGGATGCGGGCGGGGGCGGACCCCGATTCGGGAGCGAACAACATTGCCTGGAGCACGCTGGGGGGGATGAACACCCCGCACACATCGGGGGGCAGATCGAGGGAGTGGGCCAATCCTTCAAAAAAACCCTGCTCCTCGGGGGCCAACGACTGAAAAGTGACCAGACGCCCCGGATGCAGATACTCCTCCAGTCGGATCAGCAACCCCTCCAGAAAACACTGCCAGCCGGCGACCGTTGCGTCGGCGCCGGCCTTGAGGCGCTGCTGCTCGCGCGCCCTGGCCTGGTCAAGTTTTTGCACAATTCGGTCGTCGTTCATTTCGCACCGGCGCTCACCCTAATGGCCTACTATAAACCAATTTTTCGGGTTTGGACAGGCTACTTGAACCGCAACCCGTGCCGTCTTATGATCCCCGCCGGGTTGAAATGGCTGTTTCGAAAATTCGGGGAAAGGGTTGCGCGACGATGCTCACGAGGAAATTGCGGCGGCGTTCGGTCTGCAGGAAATTTGAATGGGCATGACGGATCTCGGCATGATCTTGGGCGGCCTCGTGTTTCTGCTTGCGGGAGCTGAAATGCTGGTTCGCGGAGCCTCCCGGCTCGCCGCCCTTGCCGGCATCTCGCCGCTCGTCATCGGGTTGACTGTCGTCGCATACGGTACCGGGGCGCCCGAACTCGCCGTCAGCCTGCGGGCGGGCCTGCATGGCAACAGCGACATCGCAGTGGCCAATGTGGTCGGGAGCAACATCTTCAACGTGCTGTTCATTTTGGGGGTTTGCGCCGCGGTCACCCCGTTGAGGGTGAGGCGCCAACTAGTGCGTTTGGATGTGCCGATCATGATCGCCGTCTCGATCCTTCTGCTGGCAATCGCCTCGGACGGTCGTTTGGGCAGGGGCAGCGGAGGCGTTCTCCTCGCCGGGCTCGCCGCCTACACGGCTTGGTCCATCCGCCAGGACCGGCGCGCAAGAAGCGATGCCTGCCATGACCTCGACACGCCAATCGCTATGCCCGGGGCGCAAACGGTAAAACCGGGCGGGATGACGCGTCAGGTCCTGATGGCCGGGGTCGGATTGCTGTTGTTGGTTCTGGGGTCGCACTGGCTGGTCGACGGAACGGTCGCAATGGCCCGGTTCATGGGTGTGAGCGACATCATCATCGGCCTCACGCTCATCGCCGCAGGCACCTCGCTGCCGGAAGTCGCGACATCGGTCGTTGCCGCCTACCGGGGCGAACGCGATCTTGCCATCGGCAATGCCGTGGGAAGCAACATCTTCAACATATTGGGAATCATCGGCATCAGCGCGCTGGCGAGCCCCGGGGGGCTGAAAGTGGCCCCCTCCCTGCTGAACTTCGACATGCTCGTGATGGTTGTGGCGGCGGTTGCCTGCCTGCCCGTGTTCTTCACCGGCTACAGCATCAACCGCTGGGAAGGCTGGCTGTTCGTAGGGGCTTACGCGGCTTACACGGCGTACCTGCTGCTCAGGGCAACGGAGCATGACGCCCTGCCGGTCTTCAGCACTACGATGGTTTATTTTGTTCTGCCCCTGCTTGCGCTGACCTTGGCCGCCCTCGGCGCGCAGAAACTTCGAAAACGTTAAACGGGGCCCCTCAACGATCAGGAGGCGGCGGCGATGCGCCCGGACGGGGCTGACACTAGCTTTGCAACCATACGAAAATTGTTGACTGCAATGCGGCTTTCATGATTGTCTGCCGCGTCACTCACTAATCCGAAGGGAGAATCGTTTATGAAATTTGCTTGGATTTCAGCGTTGAGCGTCCTGACCGCCGTGACACCGACGGTGGCCGGCGAAACACCCAAAGTGGCCATGGAAACCGACCAGGGCCGGATCGTGATCGAGCTCTACCCCGACAAGGCCCCCAAGACGGTCAAAAACTTTCTCGCCTACGTGGACGCCGGGCATTACAACAGCACCATCTTCCACCGGGTCATCCCCAACTTCATGATCCAGGGCGGCGGCATGAGCGCGGCCATGAGGGAAAAACCCACCAACGCCCCGGTTAAAAACGAGGCGGACAACGGTCTGAAGAACCAGCGCGGGACGATCGCCATGGCCCGCACCCAGGTGCCGGACAGCGCCACGGCCCAGTTCTTCATCAACACGGTGGACAACGACTTCCTCGACCACAAGAACAAGACCCCCCAGGGCTGGGGCTATACCGTCTTCGGCAACGTGATGGAAGGCATGGATGTGGTCGACGCCATCACGAAAGTCAAAACCGGCAGCCGCGGCGGCCACCAGGACGTACCGGTCGACACGGTCATGATCATCAAGGTCGAGCGCATAAAATAAAATGCCGCCCGCACTGCGGGCGGCATTTTATTTTAGTTATGGGAATCTAAAAAGGCGGCAGCGCTGGTGCGCTGACGCCTTTTGCTTTCTATCCCATTTTTTCATAAGGGGGGGGATTTCGCCTCGAGTTACATATTGTCGGACGGGGTTGACAAGGCAGCCTCGCCCGGGCGGACGCTGGCCTCGGCCGCGGCAGGGTTCTGGAACTGAGTGGCAACCAACCTAGCGAAATAGCCGCCCTGCCCCACCAGCTCCGGGAAGCTTCAGCGCTCGATGATGCGGCCTTCCTGAAACACCAGGATCAGTTCCGCATCCCGGATCGTGGCCAGCCGGTGGGCGATAATGTCAGCACCATCATCATCAGGGCCATCTGCCAGTTCAGGAAGACCGTCAGCGGCAACAGCACCAGCAGCGCGACCAGCGTGGAGAGATGCTCGCGGAACATGCCCAGCCACAGCCCGAAGAGCTGGTCCCCACCCTGAAGCATGATCTTGAGCAGCCGGCCGGAATGGGATCTGCAGTGTAGGCACCTGCAATGGATTTGGTCCGCCGGGTCAATGGCCGCCCCGGGTCATGCTGCGTGACAGCCGGGGGCCCGGTTCGGTTTTTCGCTTTTCTTCCACGGCCGGCTGGTGTAAGGGAGCGATTTCGGTTTCAGTCCTGAACCCGATGGGCAGGTTCCGAGCCGAACACGCCGCCGGATATCACGTGTTTAGCGTTGCACGCCACCGTCGACGGTTCATCAGCAAGTAAGTTCAGATAGGGTAGGAGCGGCTTCCAGACGCGATCCGATCACGGCGTCGCCCCGGCAGGACTCCCACAGAAAAAAGCGCAACTTACTCGGAAGAAGAGGAGAATCGCGAATGATCTTCAGCGAGGAATTCGAAACCATGCCCCGGGAGGCACTGGAGGCCATTCAGCTGCGGCGGCTGCAGGCGACCGTCGCCCGGGTCTACAACACCGTCCCGTTTTACCGCCGCAGATTCGAGGAGGCCGGAGTCACCCCCGAGGACATCCGCTCTCTGGCCGACCTGCGCAAACTGCCCTTCACCACCAAGGCGGACCTGCGCGACAATTACCCCTTCGGGATGTTCGCGGTCCCCATGGACAATGTCACCCGCATCCACGCCTCCTCCGGAACGACGGGCAAACCCACGGTCGTGGGGTACACGGCGCGGGACATCCAGACCTGGGCCGAGTTGATGGCCCGCACCCTCATGGCGGCCGGCGCCCGCAAGGACGACATCGTTCACAACGCCTATGGCTACGGGCTCTTCACCGGCGGTCTGGGGGTGCATTACGGGGCGGAAAAACTGGGCGCGTCGGTAATTCCGATTTCGGGGGGAAACACCAAGCGCCAGGTGATGATCATGAAGGACTTCGGCCCCACGATTCTCACCTGTACCCCCTCCTATGCCCTGCATGTGGCCGAAGTCGCGCACGAGATGGGCGTCAGCTTCCGCGACCTGAAGTTCAAAGCCGGAATTTTCGGAGCGGAGCCCTGGTCCGAGCAGATGCGCCAGGAGATCGAGCGCAAACTCAACCTCAAGGCCATGGACATCTACGGGCTGAGCGAGGTGATGGGGCCCGGGGTCTCCATCGAGTGCATCGAGGCCCAAAACGGGCTGCACGTTTTCGAGGACCATTTCATCCCCGAAATCATCAACCCGAAAACCGGCGCCCCCTTGCCCTACGGCACACCCGGGGAGCTCGTGTTCACGACGATCACCAAGGAGGCCTTTCCGGTGATCCGCTACCGCACCCGGGACCTCTCCGTGCTTCACGCCGAGCCCTGCCGCTGCGGTCGCACCATGGTGCGCATGGGCCGCATTCAGGGCCGCAGCGACGACATGCTCATCATCCGCGGGGTCAATGTCTTCCCGTCCCAGATTGAGAGCGTTATCATCGAGACCGGGCACTTCGAACCGCACTACCAGCTCATAGTGGACCGCATCGGTAACATGGACCAGTTGACGGTGCGGGTGGAGGTGAACGAGGCCATGTTCTCCGACGAAATCAAAAACCTGCAGACTATCGAACGGGATCTGGAACGCACCATCCGCGAAACCTTAGGGGTGACCACCCGGGTCAAACTCGTGGAGCCCAAAGGGATCCAGCGCAGCGAGGGCAAAGCCGTGCGGGTGATTGACAACCGCAAGATATGAGGAGTGACTACCATGAACGCCGAGCAGATTTCGATTTTTCTGGAAAACACGCCGGGCCGGCTGGTCGAGGTGACCCGGATCTTCGAAGAGGGCCGCATCAACATCCGCGCCCTCTCGCTGGCCGACACCTCCGATTTCGGCATCCTGCGGCTGATCGTCGACGACAACGAGAAGGCCAGGCAACTGCTCCAAGAGCACGGATTCACGGTGCGGATCACGGAGATCGTGGCGGTGGAGGTTGCAGACACACCCGGCGGGCTGCATCGCATCCTCGAAACGCTGGCCCAGGCCGGCATCAATGTGGAATACATGTACGCTTTCGTCCGCCAGAGCGGCCGGAACGCCGTCATGATCTTCCGCTTCGGCGACACGACCAAAGCACTTGACGTGTTGAGCTCCGGCGGGGTTCAGGTCATCGACGGCAAGGATTTGTATGCGATGTAGGTACGATGCTCGAGGCTGAAAGGGGCCCGGACCGGCATGCGGGCCCGGTGCCTTATGGCGGCTTGCGTTCCCTGCCGCCCGGCAAGGCCAATCTCTCTGTATCAAAATGCCGCCCGTTCTTCCGGGCGGCATTTTGCGCTAGAAGAACTTCTCCTGCAACCCGTAGGGGTCCTTGAACTCGAGCTCGGGATTGAAGCGCAGCTTGCCTCCGGGACCGCGCTGGTCTACATATTTTAAAATCTCCAAGTCCACCTTGAGGGGCACGGAAACCCCGGCCTGGCTCAACGCCTGGCGCAGGTAGGCTTCGGCCCGCGTCCCGAAGGCCACCGAATCCCCCAGGATGCGCAGACCCTCGGCCGGGTTGTGGAAACCGACCGAGTTCTCGGCCCCCATGAAGACCGACCGGTAGAAGGCCTCCGCGTAAAATTCCTTGGCCTTGTCGTAAAGTCCCTTGTCGATCACCTTGCCCTCCGCCTGGGCCTTGTGGGTCATTTCGAAGAGCTTGGCCACCGTGGCACACTGGTATCCGGCGCGGATCATGATGGAAATCGTCCGATCCTGAATTGAGAAGACACGGTCCCTCAGCCACTGCGGGCTCTGGGCGTGGCACTGCTTGCAGGCCTTCATGTCCGCCTGCACCGGGCTCATGACACGGTGGTCAGAGACCTTGTGGACGCCGGCAACCGTGTAGGGCATGTGGCAGTCCGCGCAGGAGGCACCGGCCTTGAAGTGGGTGCTGTTGTTGGTCCAGAACTCGTACTCCGGGTGGCGCAGGAAGGCCAGCTTGAACCCGGTCACCGCCTGGGTCCACTCTTTCACCGTCTCGTCGCTGCGGATCTGTGCAATGATATTCTCGATGCTGATCTCACCGAACTTGGATTTCTGCCAGGGGAAGTAGAGACCGACGGACTTGCCCTCCTTGTCCTTGGGAATATTGTAGGTCACGTGGCACTGGGCGCAAATCGCGGAGCGCATCTCCTGGCGTGTGAACTTGGACGGGTCCACCCCCATGGAGTGGTAGGCCTCGAGCAGGGTGAACCCCCGGGAGATCCTGAGGCTCATGTCTTTATTATCGTGGCAGTCGATGCAGGCCACCCCCAGGTCGCGGTTTTTTTCGGGGATCCGGCTGAGCACCTCCTTGAACGGTTTGCGAAAGAAGTCCACCCCCATCTCTTTCTGCAACCCAGGTACATAGGGGCTCTTGCAGCTCAGGCAGACCCCGCCGGCCCCGATGCGGGAGGAGTCGATCTCCAGCTGATCGCGCACCATGTAGGCATGGCCGCGGGGCTCGTTGTACTCGACGCCGAAACCCCACCCGTTGAACAGCAGCGCCATGTAAGGGAAGTGGGAGAGCTTGTCCATCGTCACCGGGCCGCTGTCCATACCGGTCTTGTACTTGCTGCGCCGCGCCGACACCGGCTCCTCGGTTTTCTTCCACAGCTCGTACTCTTCAGGGTAGGCCCGGCCCCAGAGCGTCGGGTCGATCTCCCCGTCGGGGATGGTGACCACCTGGCGCGACTGCGGCTTTGTCGGTTCGCAGCCGGCGAGCAGCGCGGCCAGGATCACGCTCAGGCAAAGCGCCAGGGCGAGGCTCAAACGGTATGGCATCTTTCCCCTCCTCTTGTCTTCGGTTGAACCCGATCGGATATCAGTTCGTCAACCGAACGCCGGCCAGGCTGTGCTGCAAAAACCGGTGGCACTCCCAACAGTCGCGCTCCTGGTCGATCATCGCCACGCGCTCGCTGTGGCAGCGGATGCAGTTTGCCTGCACGAACCGCCGGCCGCGCTCGGAAAGCGTAATGGTTTCCGGCGTCCGACCGGAGTAGAAAACGACGACGTCTTTCATCCCGTCGATGGATTTCCAGACATAGTAGGCGGGAAGGTTTTCGTGCGGCAGGTGGCAGTCGACGCAGCGGATCGTGCGGTGGGCGCCGACATTGAACCAGGCCTCGTACTGGGATTCCATGACGTGGCAGGAGGCGCAGAACAGGGCCGTTTCCGTCTTGGCCATGAGCTGGGGCGGCCCGAAGGCCAAAAAAGCGCCAGACACACCCCCTGCAACCACCAGCAGGGCCAGGATCTTCCAGTTGATTCTTTTTAGGAGCGCCATCGTTTTGCGATCTCGCCAGGCAAATTTTCCCCGTAGGGCGCGAGCGGCCCTTTTTGCGCTGGTGGCACCCGATGACAAAAATCGAAACGTCGACGGGCGCTGAACGTCACATAACAACCTCTCGAAATAATTAAATTGACTTAAATCAAAAAGGGCTGTCCGGATCCGAAACGCGGAAGGAAGGGCTCTGGAGCTTTGAGCGCCGGCACTGCGGGCATCGGCTCGGGCGGGTGAGCCTGCGGCGGTGTTCGAAGACATATCCGCACAGCAGGCACCGGCTGGGGGTCACGATGAATTGCCCGCCGGCCGCCGCCATCGAACGTTGCACGTGCGCGAGGTGTTCATAAACCTCTTTCTCCTTCAGCCCGAGGTCCTGGCTGAGGTCGCGCGCGTCCATTTCCTGCGCTATCAGCAGGGAAACCATTCTGCGTCGAAGGGTCTGGGACGGCATCCGGTCTCTCACCCGGGCTGGAGTTCCTGCTTGAGCAGACAACAGGCAATCCGCGTTACGGGTGCGCCGACAGGCGCTGCGGGGCCGGGCTGAATGAGCTGGTGCATGACGCAGCCTTCCGGGATGTCCAGCCGGAACAGATCGTTTTCGTTCAGCTTCGGCCGCTCCACCAGCCGGTCTCCGTCGAAGGCCAGGCTGTGCAGGGGGTAGTCCTCGCACAGCGGGCAGCGATAAACCCGGCCGTTGGGGAAGACAAAGTAGTTGTCGGCCACGAGCCCCGCACACGCGAACGCCTCCCCGGGTTCGAGAAATACTTTGGGGTAGATCACCCGGATGCCCCGCCGGGCAATCGCCGCAGCCGCCGCCGGCACCTGCGCGAGCCACGCGGACGCCGACACCCGCGAAACCTCCGATCCGTCCGGGTCGCAGCCCTTCCGGGCGGCCTTGCCTCGCAGCCCCAGCACCTGGATGAAGAAGCGTTCGACACCCAGCGCCTCGAGGAGCGGGCCCATGTCGGGCAGCTCGTTTACATTGGCGCTGCTCACGGTGGTAATCAGGCTGGTGTGAAACCCTTTGGCCCGCGCCCGCCGGATCCCGTCCCGGCAGGCGTCGAAGGCGCCACGGCCCCGGAGCCGGTCGTTGGTCGCGTTCATCCGATCCTCGGGCGGGGCCTCGGCTTGTGTCAACACCGGCAGCACGCCGCGCAGGCGGTCGTGGTAGCGACGGACGCCCCATTCGAGATCGGACAGGTGGAAGCCATCGAAGGCCGAGGATTTCATCGCCTCGTTCGACCAGATCGACAGCTGGATATCCTCGTTCTGGGTCTCGCGGTCGATGCGGCCAGCGAGGTAGCGGGCGAGGCGAAGGCGGCGGTCCTCGTCCGGGCGGCGGTAGCTCATCGAGCGGATGAGTGTGCGGTCGATGCCGAGGGGGAACTCCTGGTAGAACTGCACGCCCTCGGGGGCCATAGTGAAGACGGCGTTCGGGAATATTCCGTAGTAGCCCCAGGATCGGCGCTTGGCCTCAGGCAGCTGCGGCTGGTCGGGCAGGATCTTCAGATAGTGGCGCACGCTCCAGCGCCGGCCGCCATGGGGGTTGAACGGAGCGAGCGACCAGCTCAGGCCCTCCGGGCTGATGTAGTCGCGGTAGTTCGGGCCGTAGAGGTCCTGCAGTCCGGGATGCGCCATCGCCACGTGGTAGCCCTCGTTGTCTACGTCGCGGACCGACTTCCAGTTGACGGCGATCTCCGAGGTCCAGGCCGGGCCGGTGGAGACGAGGTCGTCCAGGTGGTAGTCGGCGAAGTCGGCGGCGAAGGGCGCGAAGGTCTCGGCCACCGACCCCTGCGGCCCGGGGCCGCAGCGCGCGAAGACGAAGCCGTTCCAGATCT
>JBGSTS010000243.1:0-7251 GCA_041736435.1 Desulfobacterales bacterium
GGCGCGGTGGGGGCGGCGGGCGGTGCGGTTATAGGCGGCATCGCCGGCAATTTCGGGCGCGGAGCCGCCATCGGGGCCGCCAGCGGGGCCTTGCTGGGGGGGATGTCGCGGTCGAATCAAAACCAAAGAGATGCGGATGCCACGCGGCAATGGGCGCAGCAGGAGGCTGCCGCCCGGGACCGCTTCAACCGCGCCTACCGAACCTGCCTGGAAGGCAAGGGCTACACCGTCAATTGAACTGCGTCCGGACGAGATGACAGGAGGAAACAAATGAGAAAGATACTGGGTTTATTTATAGCGTTGTTGACTGTCTCGGCATGCGTCTCGGTGATGCCCCCGCATTCTGTCGCCGGCGACTTCGACGGATCGAAGCCGATGGTCTGCACGGTGATCGAAGCGAATGAGTGCATTATGGGTGAAGGGTGCAGGGCGGTGGCGCCCGCTGATCTCAACCTGCCGCGCTACCTTTGGATCGACATGGCGAAGAAGATGGTCCAGAGCGAGAAGAGCGGCGAGGCCGCCCGCAAGAGCCGGATCGAGGGGGTCAAGCGGTTCGACAGCAAACTGATCCTGCAGGGGGCGGAGGACGGGCAGGAGGGGGTGCGCGACGGTTTCGGCTGGAGCCTTGCCATCATGGAGGATACCGGCCAGGTGGTGCTCTCCGCCTCCGGAGACCTTTTCGCCGTGACCGCCTTCGGCACCTGCACGCTCTACTGAGGCGAGCCGATTCGGGAATTGCACCCATGAAAAATCAGGCGATCCTTCTTTTGGTGGTAATGGTATCAGTGTCGGGCTGCTACTCCCTCGGCCGAGGGGTTGCCTCGAGAGTGGTGGAGCACCTGGAAGGGGAAGACACGCGCCAATGCAACATCATCGGGAACCGGTTCAACGGCATCGCCTCCTATTTTGACCATGGCGGGGTGGTCAAGGTGTTGATGGTCCATGGGATCGGCACGCATCGCCCGGGACACTCCGCCCTCATCAGCGAAAACATCGCCCGCGCGCTGGGCCTCGACGTCTTCTCGCGGGCCAAGGATTTCAGCATCATGAACCCCCGAAAGCCGGAGGAGCGGCTGGCGAACCTTCGTATTTTCACTATGCGCAACGCCGACGCCTCGCGCCAGATCGTTTTTTACGAGCTGACCTGGTCCGAGATCACCGCCGAGCGCAAAAGGGTGTTGGATTTCGACCGGTCCGGCGAATTCTCCCATCGCCGGGCCTCCTTCAACAATACCGTGAAGACCTTTCTGAACGATGTCGGCCCGGATCCCATGATCTACCTCACGGACAAGGAAAACCTCATCCTGACGGCAACCCAGCAGGCCATCTGTTGGATGCTGGCAAGCGGGGAAGGCATTGAGATCGAGGACCATCCACCTTCGGTCTGCTCCGTCTCCTCTTTTTCGCGTCTGGTCAATCTGGAAAGGGCCAATATCGTCTTCATCACCCACAGCTTAGGCAGCCGCATCATCATGGACGCCCTCGGCGACATCGTCGAAACGCTTGCCAACGACACGACCGTGACCAGCCACCCGGCCCTGATCGCCCAGCTGCAGGAAAAAGTGATGACGGTGTTCATGTTGTCCAACCAGATGCCGCTGCTCCAAATCGGCCTGCCGCCCCCCAAGGTCTCGCGAAAGATCGCAAGCCATTGCCGGGCGGACGGGGCCGATCATGCCGCCCGCGCGTTCCAAAAGCTTGAGATCGTGGCGGTCACGGACCCCAACGACTTGTTCAGCTATGCGATCACGCAGGATTTCGTCGACGCTTATCTCGATTCCAGGATGTGCCCGGCGGTTACCAACATCAACATCAATGTTGCCGACCCCATCAATGCGTTCGGTATCGAAGTCGTCAATCCGATTTCAGCGCACGGCAACTATGGTTCGGACGACGTCGTGATCGAAATCGTGTCTCACGGCAACAAGCGATTCCAGGAAAACAAGGTTCTCTCCGAACGCTGCCGGATGATCACGATCGATGAATAGAGGCGCATTCTTCTGGATGGGACGATGCACGAGGTGATGCCATGACTCGATTTAAACGCCGCCTGCTCCTATTCCTCGGCGCGATGTTTCTGGCCCTGGCGGGAGCGGGGGTCTGGTTCTATAATGTCTATTTTGCCTCGACGAGTTACGCTCTGCAGCGCGCCGAGTCCTTTTTTTTGCGGCGCATGCAGGTTGCGCGGTTAAACCAGGAGGGGGAGTACCGATTTTTCTTCGTCACCAACCGCCGCCCGGCGAGCAGCGCCGGGCCGCTCGAGGAGCGTTTCGGGATCGAGAGGCAGGAAGCCCTCACTTTCGGATACTTCGACGTCAGGATCGAGCCCTCCCTGGGCTTGGGCATGCTCATCAACCCTACCGAGTGGTTCCAAAACGAGGAGATCAAGATCAAGGCGGTTCACGAGCTTGACCGTTCGGCGTTCGTCGCGCAGGTTCGTGAGCGCGTCGAAAAATCCCCGCTGCAATCGCTGCTGGTCGTCGTGCACGGTTTCCGGGAGGCTTTTCCCTCCGCCCTGCGCAAGACCACCTTCCTCGGCCACGTGCTGGACATCAACTCGCCGACGCTGCTGTTCGACTGGCCCGGCAACCAGGGCACCACGCCGGGGGGCTACCGGCGCGCGCAGCAGGTCGCCACGCAATCCGGGGCGGAGCTGGCCCACACCCTGGAGATGGCCATCCGGGACATCAGCCCCGAGCGGCTGTGGCTGATGGCCAACAGCATGGGGGGGCAGGTCGTGGTCGACGCCTTCCGGCTGCTCTACGATCAGACGAATCTGGCCGATGCGAAAACCGAGATCGAGGACGTCGTGCTGACCGCACCGGACGTCGACTACGATGAGTTCAACGACCACTTCCGGCAGGCGCTCAAGGCGCTGGCCCGCAAAACCACGATCTACGTCTCCTCCAACGACCGGGCCCTGCTGGCAAGCCGCCTTCTCAACCGAGGCCGGCGGCGGGGGGAGAGCACCCTCAGCCCGCGCCAGCTGGAGGCCAGCGTGCGCGTGGTGGATTCGGCCGACCCGGACAGCGAGGAGGTGACCGTGGTGGATGTAACGCCGGTCAACCGCACGCGCAATTTCCACAACTTCAGCTTGGAGACGCCCGAGTTTTTCGACGACCTTTTCCTGCGGCTGACCAACGCCGAGACCCCGCGCAGCCGCCTGATCTACGGGGTCGAAGCACCCAACGGCACCCGTTACTGGATCCTCACCCGAGGCCGATAGCCGGAGAACGCATGCGCTGGACCGCCCCGCTCCTCAACCGATTGTCCCACTGCCGCAAATGGGCCCTTTGCTGCCTCGCGGCGGCCGCTCTCCTGCAGTGCCTCCCGGCATGCAGCGGGCGGCCGCTTGATCCCTGGCACACCGAGATGCTGACGGAGGAGTTCACACGCGGTAAAACCGACACGGTTCGAACCTTCGAAGATTACCTCCGATTGGAGGAGCGGTTGTTCGCGGAGCTGGATGCGAAAATCTATGCGCGCGTCGAAACCGGGCCCGCCCAGGCGCTGGTCCGCTACAGCAAGGGCAGCGCCGCCGACCCGCAGGGCCGCCGGCCCAACTGGAACCGCAGCTTCGAGTTGGCCGCCCCGGCGCCCGTCGGCGGCGTGCTGCTCCTGCACGGGATGTCGGATTCGCCCTACAGCCTGAGGGTGTTGGGGCAAACCCTCCATCAGCGGAACTTCTGGGTCATCGGCCTGCGCCTGCCCGGCCACGGCACGGCTCCCTCGGGGCTCCTCGACTTCCAATGGGAGGACATGGCCGCCGCCGTGCGGCTCGCAGTCGAGCACCTGGCGGCGAAGGTGGGGTCGAAGCCGATCCACCTCATCGGCTATTCGACTGGGGCCGCCCTGGCCCTGGACTTTGCCTTGAACGCGCTCGAAGGCTCCGCCTTCCCGGTGCCGGGCAGCCTGGTCCTGATCTCGCCGGCCATCGGCCTTCACCCGGCTGCCGCCCTGGCCACATGGAAGCGGCGCCTCTCCCTGGTGCCGGGCCTGGGCGGGCTCGCCTGGCTCTCGGTGGAGCTCGAGTTCGACCCCTTCAAGTACAACTCCTTCACAACCAACGCCGGCGTGCAGGTCCACCGGTTGACCACCGACGTGGCCCGGCGGCTCGATCGACGCTCCCAGAGCCATCCGTCCGGCGTACTGCCGCCTACGCTGGTGCTCAAATCCAATGCGGACTCCACCGTGTCGACCGATGCCGTGGTCGACCGGCTGCTCGGCCGGCTGGAGCCGCATCGCCACGAGCTGGTGCTCTTCGACGTCAACCGCTACGCTGCCAAGTCCGTCCTGATGATTGCCGACCCCGGAGCTCTGACGACCCGGCTGATCGGAGATAAGAGCCTGCCGTTTGCCGTGACCCTGGTCACCAACGAGCGCCCGGAGAGCCTTGCGGTCGTCGCCCGCCGCCAGGAGCCGTTTTCAGCAGAAGCCTCGCGGACCGAGCCGCTCGGGCTTGCCTGGCCGCCGGGAGTGATCTCGCTCTCGCACGTCGCGCTGCCCTTCCCATTGGACGATCCTCTTTACGGACAGCGCCCGCCCGAAAACGAGAAAATTCTTTTTCTCGGGCAAATGGCCATCCAAGGCGAGCGGGGAGTGCTCAGGCTGCCCCCCGAGTGGCTGCTCCGCCTGCGGCACAACCCGTTTTATCCCTACCTCGAGGCACAGGTGGCGGGGTGGCTGGAACGTGCCGGTGTTCAAACCGGCGCCAAGTGAGAAGAGGGCCCCTCGGCACGATGCCGGGGACTCATGGAAGCGAACAATTTAACCTAAAGGAGATCGTCATGTCCCAATTGGTTGCAATCGAATTTCCGGATGAGCACACCGCATTTGCCGTGCGGGCGGAACTGGCCAAGTTGCAGAAAGAGTACCTGATCGACATGAAGGACGTGGTGGTGGTCACCAAGGATGACAAGGGCAAGGTCAAGCTGCATCAGGCCGTCAATCTGACCGCGGCGGGCGCGGTGAGCGGCAGCTTCTGGGGGATGCTGATCGGCATTCTCTTTCTCAACCCGCTGTTGGGCGCCGCCGTTGGGGCCGGCGCCGGAGCCCTCAGCGGCAAGCTTGCGGACATCGGGATCGACGACAAGTTCATGAAAGAGTTCACCAAGGACTTCGTCCCCGGCGCATCGGCCCTTTTTGTGCTGTTTCGCCAGGCCACGGCGGACAAGGTGCTGGAACGCCTGCAGGGTTTCAAGGGCAAAGTCCTGAAGACGAACCTCAGCATCGACAGCGAAAAGCGGCTGCGCCAGGTGCTGGAGGGATAAACCACCCAACCCTCGCCTGCGCCTGCGGGCGGGGGTTTTGAACCGAACCCCTGTCGGGGGACATAAGGAATCGTGCGATGCTGGAAAAACTGACCGAAAGCCTCAAGCCCTCCAGAACCGAAACCCTGGCCAAAGCCTTTTCGCGATGGGGGCGGGGTGGGTTCTGGGCTCTGGTGGTGATGGGAGCGCTTCCGCTGGTGATCATGGCCTATACGCTTGTGTTTACGGGAACGCCTTCCGGAAGCTCGCGCTCCGGGCTGCCCCTCGTGCAATTCTTTTCAACCGTCGGCTTGGTGCTCCTGGTGTTCCTAACCTTTTGGTTTTACCGCTACACCCGCATTGCCAAGCGCCTCCAGGACAAGGGTTCATCAGGGCCTTCCGAGGTTTCCCTGCGCCGAACAGTGTGGATCGGGGTCATCACGGCGAGCACGGCGATCCTCTTCTCGATGCTGGTTCTGCTGCTCGAGGTGGGAACACTGCTCTACTATTTCCTGTCGGCCCCGCAGGCGGGCGTGCCGACCGTGCAGACGACCGGAGGCGCGGTGGCAACCTGGGTCTCGGCG
Source organism: Desulfobacterales bacterium (assembly GCA_041736435.1). Lineage (GTDB taxonomy): Bacteria > Desulfobacterota > Desulfobacteria > Desulfobacterales > SpSt-501 > SpSt-501. The sequence goes on from JBGSTS010000243.1 coordinate 5,834, forward strand.
GTGGACATGATGAACTTGTTGTCCGTGATTCTGACCCTGGGAGGTGAGATATTCGCTTTGATCTTCGGGCTCCTGCTGCTGTTCCGGACTATTCAGGCGCCGGTGGAGCCCTCCAAGGCGTCTTTTTGAAGGTTTTGAGGTTTTTGGTGCCAAGGCCGGCCCTCGATGCCGCTTCTTGGGGGTGAGGAAAGAGAGATTGGCCGGCCTCAAACGCCATGGACGTTCACATCAACGGCGAAGGTTTCTGCATCTTACCCCGCATCAGCCGGATATGGAGCAGCTGCGATGAAACGATTAACGGTGACCCTTGGTTTCACGATGATCTTGTTGTGGTCGGCAATGGGCCTTGCCATCACCGCCGACGGCGACGGTATCATAGAGCCCGGTGAGGATCCGGAGGAGGAACTGGCCAAAGCCGCCCAGAATCCGGTTGCCAACATGATCAGTCTGCCTTTTCAGAACAACACCAATTTTAATTTTGGGCCTTTGGAAAAAACCCAAAACGTTCTCAACATCCAGCCGGTTTTGCCGTTTTCGTTGAACGAGAGCTGGAATCTTATCACGCGCACCATTGTGCCTATCATCAGTCAGCCGCCCTTGTTTCCGGGCGATGATCGTGAAAATGGCCTGGGGGATATATTCTTTACGGCTTTTTTATCCCCGGCGAACCCCGGAAGTCTGATTTGGGGTGCAGGACCCGTTTTGCTGCTACCGACAGCAACTGACGAAAAGCTGGGGGGCGAAAAGTGGGGCACCGGTCCTTCCGCGGTTGCGTTGTCCGTGCGCGGGCCCTGGTTGTTCGGAGCGTTGGCAAACCACGTCTGGTCGTTTGCCGGAGACGGGGACCGAGATGGCATCAGCCGATCACTGATTCAGCCTTTCGTCAACTTCAATCTTCCCCATGGCTGGTATCTTGTCTCATCGCCCGTCCTCACGGCGGACTGGAAGGCCGACAGCAGCAACGTCTGGACCATTCCCGTGGGAGGGGGCGTCGGAAAAATTTTCCGCATCGGTGGCTTGCCTGTGAATACAGTGGCTCAGGCCTTTTATAACGTCGAAAAGCCGGACTTCGAAGCCGACTGGAGTTTGAGGCTTCAGGTGCAGTTTCTGTTTCCAAGGTGAGTCGACAGGGCCTGGGGCTTGGATGGAGCAACCGGCAGCTGTTCCATCTTGTGTTGCGTGCCCCGGCGCTGCAATCAGCCTCCGGTGTTACTGCGGCGTTCAAAGACTGCGGGCAACGAATGCAACGTACACTTTTTGGAAAAGGAGGTTTTTGTATGACGGTTCGCCTCTTGGGAATACTGGTGATGGCTGCGATGCTGCCGGCCGCGCCCGTCTGGGGCGCAGGGCTGTGGCTTTACGAGACGGGGACGCCGGACTTGGGCACGGCCGCCGCGGGACGGGCGGCCATGGCGACC
>JBGSTS010000256.1:0-23981 GCA_041736435.1 Desulfobacterales bacterium
CGCCCACCGGCCGGGCCGCCAAGCGCATGAGCGAGGCCACCGGCGCGGAAGCGCGCACCATTCACCGCCTGCTGGAATACCACCCTCAGAAGGGCGGGTTCCAGCGCGACGAGGCCAGCCCACTCGACTGCGATGTGCTCATCGTGGACGAAGCCTCCATGATCGACACGGTCCTCATGCACCACCTGCTCAAGGCGGTGCCGGCGCCGGCCGGCCTCATTCTGGTCGGCGACGTCAACCAGCTGCCCTCGGTCGGGCCTGGGCGCGTTTTGGGGGACATCATCGACTCGGCGGCGGTGCCCGTGGTGCGCCTGACCAAGATCTTCCGGCAGGCCAGCCGCAGCCGGATCATCGTCAACGCCCACAAGATCAACGAGGGGATTCTGCCCGAGATTGGCCCCGGGGGGGCCGAAGACCCCGATCAGGATTTTTTCTTCATTGAACGCGAAGACCCCGAGCAGGCGCTCTCCGCCATCCTCGAGCTGGTCACCACGCGCATTCCCCGGCGCTTCGGCTTCGACCCGCTGAGCGAGATTCAGGTCCTGACTCCCATGCACAGGGGGGTGGTAGGGGCCACCAATCTCAACCAGCGGCTGCAGGCGGCGCTCAACCCGGGCGAGGGCGGGGTCGCCCGCGGGGATCGCCTCTACCGGGTCGGCGATAAGGTCATGCAGGTCCGCAACAACTACGACAAGGACGTCTTCAACGGCGACATCGGCCGGATCAGCGCCATCGCGCCGGGCAGCCGCGAGCTGGCCATCGTCTTCGAAAACCGCGAAGTGGGCTACGATTTTTCGGAGTTGGACGAAATCGTTCTCGCCTACGCGGTCTCCGTGCACAAGGCCCAGGGCTCCGAGTATCCGGCCGTGGTCTTTCCGGTGCTCACCCAGCACTATCTGCTCCTCCAGCGCAACCTGCTCTATACCGCCGTCACCCGTGCGCGCCGGCTGGCGGTGCTGGTCGGCACCCGGCGCGCCCTGACGCTTGCCGTCAAAAGCCGCCGCCGCGAACACCGCTACACCTGCCTGCGCAACCGCCTGCAACCACTTTAGCCCCAACAAAACACTTAGGGGACGGTCATGTAAATATGCATTGCATATCTTTAGAATGGGTGATAGAGGTGCGACATGCCTCGCAAAGCTCGCATAGACGCCCCTGGCGCACTTCACCATATCATCTGCCGTGGGATCGAGCGGCGAAAAATTTTTCGCACTGATTTCGACCGCAACGATTTTCTCGACCGACTCGAAGAAAACTTGGTTGAATCTGATACGCCCTGTTACGCATGGGCTCTGATGCCTAACCATTTTCACATGTTGCTGAGGACTGGAAATGTTCCGATAGCAAAAGTGATGAGCCGGCTATTGAGCGGATATGCGGGTGGTTTCAATCGAAGGCATCGACGAACAGGCCATTTGTTTCAGAACCGCTACAAATCGATCCTGTGTCAGGATGATGTCTATTTGTTGGAGCTGGTGCGCTATATCCATCTGAATCCGCTGCGATCGGAGTTGGTTCAATCGATGGATGAATTGGATCAATATCGTTTCAGCGGCCACGGCGTGTTGATGGGGCACCACAAAATGGTATGTCAGGATGAGGAAACGGTGCTCAAGCTGTTCGGGAGGCGCACCTTTGAGGCTCGAATCGCTTACAGATCTTTTGTCGAAAAGGGAATCTCGCTTGGAAAGCGGGCAGAATTGACCGGTGGCGGCCTGATTCGAAGTTTAGGAGGATGGGGCGCAGTAAAATCTCTTCGGCGCCGACGTGAGCATCTAAAGGGGGATGAACGCATTCTGGGGGATAGCGATTTTGTTGAGTCGGTGCTGACCGGGCAGAATGAACGCCTGGAACGCCGCTATGCGCTTCAATCAAAAGGCTTCGATTTTGAAGCATTGGTCCAGCGTGTTGAGGATATATACGGCCTCAAGACCAAAGAAGTCTTATCGGGAGGCAAACAACCGGAGCGGGTAGAGGCAAGAAGTCTGGCATGTTATTGGGCAGTCAAAGAGCTGGGGCTGACGACGGTGGAGGTGTCGCGTCGGTTGGGTATCACCCAGCCGGCGGTGAGCAGGGCGGTCTATCGTGGCGAAAAGATGGCGAAGAGTAGAGGGCTTCATTTGATGCCGGAAAAGAAAAACATAAAAACATGACCATCCCTTTTAATGTGTGGTGGTGAACGATGTGGACAGACCGCCTCGAAGATTCTTCGGCAACATTGAAGTGATCTTAACGAATATTGCAGGCCTCACAAGAGCCCTTCGAACAAGTTAGGAGAGATGATATGCGCATGTTTCGGTCGGCACTTTTTCTGGTGATGGTCAGCGCTCTCGGATGCGCGGGGTCTCAACCGGTTCGGCTGCAGCTGCCGCCGGGCGCCCGCATCGGGATTCTCAACGTGCTGGAGCCGCAGATGACCCACACCCATGTGGGCGCCCTGCGCTTCGACGGCTTCACCACTTCCCACGAGGTCGATTGGGACATTCCCGGTTACATGAACCGCGTGATCGAGAACAACCTGAAGGCCCGCAGCAGCGTCATACTGGTTCCTTTGGCGTCCGATGCCGCTGAAGCGTGGAGGCAGTCGACGGCAAACGACATCATCAGGGCCGCCAACTGGCGAATACCCGGCGATCTGCGGACCTTTTTGGAAAAAGCCGCGCTTGAAAACCGACTGGATGCAATCGTCTCCGTGAGCAGCTACAATTCCAGCCTGCAGCGCCAGGAGAGCTGCTTTTCGATAGGAAAAACGGCAGTGGCCACCCAAGGCTACGGGCTCTTTACCTGGACCAGGGTGGTGTCGGGCTTTTCCAGCCGGGTACCCTTCGGCCAGAACACGGCCGCCCCCTATGCCAATATCCTGGTGGCTGTTTTCCAGACCCAGCCGGTGGCTCTCGCCGCCTTCGGCCTGGCCCCCTGCAGCCAATCATCTCTGCCGCAGTTCCCCTGGTGGGGAGACACTCGCGCTCTCAGCCCCTCGGTGTTCGAGCAGATTAGGCCCTACGTCGAAAAGCTGGGTGCAGAGGTTGCGCAGGCGGGCCTGAGCAGCGCCGGTTTGCTTCCCTGACATGGGCGGCGTGGGGAATGGGGATGGCAATTGCGGCGATCGTTGATATTGGCACAAGAACATAAAAGATGCATAACGCCATACGATATAGATCGTAAGATGGTTTTTTTGCGAACGACGTTAACTATTTAAGATAATTGGAAAAGGGAGGTTAGGAGGGATTTTCGGAGAGCGTCTTGATACGTATTAGACTACTAATAGGTACGTCACCTAAATACGTTTGTTGACCATCGACGAGTTCATTCGGAATCGCTAATCTGGAACCGAACATCATGGAAGTTACCTGGCGGTCGCTGACTGCTCTTCACGGATGAGGGGGGTGGTCGTCGGGTGAGTTTAGCAGCCAGGCGGCCGCATGACGCCAGTGGAGGGGGGCCGGCAGCGGCGGTGTCGGCGGCGTCGAATCGAGTGTCAGCAGCAAAGCCGAGCTGTCCGGATTTTCCGCTGCTGCCGCAGACAGCGCACGCACCTCTCGTTCCCAAAGTTCGGGGTCGGAAGTGTCAAGACAGACTTGGATAAGTTCAGGCGGTTTTCCAGCAGCATTCGCAATGAAATCCACCCCGAGCCCCTCCCGGGTGCGGACATAAGCGGCGTGGTATCCGCGACGTTCCAGTTCGACCAGCACCGCCGTTTCCAGAGCATGGCCGAGGGTCGGCCTGCCCGTGCGCTCAAAATCGGTATGAGGCCCGGGTCCACGGGATATGACTTGCGCGGGTTTACCATCCGCTGTCGTTCCGATGCCGTGTGCAGGCTGACGGTGCGAATCAAAAACGTGTCCTCCAGGTGCGCAAGGTATGCGTGCAACGTGTCCTTGCCGACCGCGACTCCCTGGGAGCGAAGGGTGTTGTAAAACTTCTGGATGCTGAAGGGTGCTCCTGCGTTTGCCAGCAGGTGCCGCTGCATCCAGCGGAGCGCCACCGGATTTGCCACAGCGTAGCGTTCGATAACGTCGCGCAGTACGACCACATCGACATAGCTCTGAAGAAGCGCAACGCGGTCGCGTGAGTCGGCTCCAGCCGCTTTCGGGAAACCCCCTTCGATGGCACGAAACGCTTACAGGTCTTTTGTCAGCTTGCACCTGCTGCCCTTTTCGCAGAGCGAGTTGCAAAACCGAAAAGCCCTGTCGATTTCCGCAATCGGTGAAAGTATCCCCAAGGAGGTCGGCCGTTCTTCTGCAGATATAGTGAGCACCTTGTATCGCGGCTTCTATCCTCGGATTCACGACAAGGCGCTCGATCCGGGAGAGTGGCTGCGCAACTATTTCCTGACCTATGTCGAACGCGATGTTCGGGACCTCGTCAACGTCGGAGATTTTGATGCGTTTGACCGCTTCGTGCGCCTGTGCTCGGGAAGAAACGGCATGCTGCTGAATTTGTCGTCCCTTCTGAATTGATCAAGAACTATGTCCATCGCGGTCAAGAGCAGAGCCTCCTTTCTGGCGCGACTCGAGCGGAAACGAAATCGATGTGGTGATCGAGGAGGACGGATACAAAAAACATAAAATCATGCCCGTCCGTTCGCAGTAACAGCTGTTCATCTTGCGGGTTAAAGTCCCGTCCAAGGAGTTGTCCGTACGCCTTGGTAGTTCACGGGAGCGGCGTCCTGGCAACAGGGGGTCGTGAGTTCCCAAGTGGCAAAGCGGCAGGCCGTAACGCAAGTGAACCCAGACGTAGCCTCGTGAATGTTATCTGAAGATGCCGACCCAGTGGACGTATGGGGAAGGCCGATGCTCAGCGGCTCGGAGAACGGAAGCGGCCGCTGGGATCTTCCGGGGTAGCAGGGGCGGCATGCTGTGGAAGAGGAGCAGCGCAGTGCTGGAGACCCGTCCCGGTGATGCTGGAGGAGCATCAACCGCCGCGTATAAGGCAAGCCGAAGTCGCGGTGGGCCGTGGCGGGAGTCGGAGGGGTCCATAGTACCGTTTGAGGGTGTGGGACAACATAACCCTGCCCGAGGGAAGGGACCCTGCTTTGTTCGTGCAACCGAAGGGTGGAGGATGAGGGGATTGCAGAGATGCTAACAACCCCGGAGAGCATCAGGACACTGCAGAGGAAGCTGTACCGCAAGGCCAAGCAGGAGCCGGCCTGCCGCTTCCACGCCTTGTATGACAAGGTCTATCGGGCGGATATCCTCAATCATGCCTATGATCTTGTACGGTCCAACAAGGGTAGCGCCGGCATTGATGGTGTGAGCTTTGAGGACATCGAGGCCGAAGAAGGGGCAGTCGCTTTTGTGGCAGAACTGGCGGAGGCACTGATAAGCAAGAGGTACAAACCGGATCCGGTCAAACGGGTGATGATTCCCAAGCGGGACGGCAGTCAGCGGCCGCTGGGGATTCCAACCATCCGCGACCGGGTGGCACAGATGGCCGTGAAGTTGGTCATCGAGCCGATCTTCGAGGCGGACTTCTGCGACACTTCCTACGGATTCAGACCCGGAAAGTCAGCCCATGACGCGATTGATGACGTGGCGCATACTCTGAACAAGGGGTACAGCGAGGTCATCGACGCCGATATCAGCAAGTACTTCGATACCATTCCGCATGCCAAGCTCATGACCATGGTTGCTGAGCGCATTTGTGATGGAGCCCTGCTGCATCTGATTCAGATGTGGCTCAAGGCCCCGGTCATGGAAGTGGACAAGGATGGGGCGAAGCGCACCATCGGCGGCGGCAAGGGCAACCGCAAAGGGACACCGCAAGGCGGAGTCATCTCCCCGCTGCTCGCCAATCTTTTCCTGCATCTACTGGATAGGATCTGGCAGCGGCGGGGATTACAGCGGCAGTTAGGTGCCCGGATCGTCCGGTACGCGGACGACATGGTGGTGCTCTGCTGTAAAGGCACCGAGCAGCCAATGGCGATGCTGCGGTGGATTCTGGAACGGATGGGACTTTCCCTTAACGGGGATAAGACACGAGTCGTCGATGCCTACCAGGGGAAGTTTAACTTTCTTGGTTTTGAAATCTGGATGGCTAAAAGCCGCAGGACGGGCAACCACTATGCCCACGTACAACCTTCGAAGAACTCTCTGAAGACGATTAAGGGCCGCATCACCCAGCTGACGGCCAGAACGCGGACAGCCGTGCCTATGGAGGGGCTGGTCAATGAGCTCAACGCCATCGTGCGCGGCTGGGTGGGTTTCTTCCATGTGCGCAACTGCAGCAATACGTTGGCCCAGCTGCGGGGGCATCTGGAGGAGCGAGTACGCACCCACCTGCGGAGGCGTCACAAGGTCCGGGGTCGTGGGATGGGATATATCCGGTTTGCCACCAGAGAATTGTACAGTAAGTATGGGCTCTACAAGGTGCCGACGACAGCGGGCTGGACAAAAGTGCATGCCTTGCGGTGAAGAACATCGGAAAGCCGTGTGCGGGAAAATCGCATGCACGGTTGTGTGTCCAGCGAAGGCTGGCATGTTTAGCAGGTGAAAGTCCTGCCGGGGTAGGAGCCAGAAGCCCCGTAGCTTGGATAACAGGGAGGCGGGAAACCAAGGCCCTGAAGCTTATCGACAAGGCCATCACAAGGATGGCTGCGAGTCAGCGGGCCGTAACGCAAGTGAACGCACAGGTGGCCCCGAAAGTGCGAAGCCCCGGAGGCCGAGTCTGCAACCGTAGGATGAAGGCAGCATGGGACGCCGCAGTCTGGCTGAAGCGGTGCGCCACTCCGGCGGGGTGATAGCGACGGCACGCTGGCAAGGACATGCCAAGCAACTGGAGAAGCCCTCCTCGTCCCGGGGAGAAATCCCTGGAGCAAGGTAGATCCTATAACCGGCGAACCCGGGAAATGGATTGAAGACGAGAGGGTGGCGGATGGGTGGGTAGTAGCGTGGAAGCGGGGTAACGCCCGTAGAGCGAAGCCACCCTGCTGTAGACAATCCTCCGACAAGATGGAAGGCAGGGGTGAGATGATAAAGGCGCCCATCGATTTGCAGGACCTGAGAAGGAGGATGTACGTCAAGGCGAAGACTGATAAGACTTGGCGGTTTTGGGGACTGTACGTCCATGTTTGCAAGAAGGAAACACTTCAGACAGCCTATGCGATGGCCAAGCACAATAACGGCGCACCGGGAAGTGACGGTGTTACGTTTGAGGCCATTGAAGAAAGAGGTGCTGAAGCCTTTCTGCAGGAAGTAAGGGATGAACTGGTCTCCGGCACGTATCGGCCGACTCGGAACCGAAGAAAGGAAATCCCCAAAGAGTCCGGCAAAGTTCGGGTCCTGGGGATACCGACGATACGGGACCGAGTGGTTCAGGGAGCGCTCAAGCTCATCCTTGAACCGATCTTTGAGGCAGACTTCCAAGAGGAGTCCTATGGATACCGTCCCAAACGAACCCCCCACCAGGCGATAGAGCGGGTGGCCAAGGCGGTGGTGCACAACAAAACCAGGGTCATCGATGTCGATTTGAAATCCTACTTCGACATGGTACGGCACGATCTTCTGTTGAAGAAAGTGGCGGAACGGATCGATGACGATCAGGTGCTGCACCTGCTGAAGCTGATGCTCAAAGCGAGTGGAAAACGGGGTGTCCCGCAAGGAGGGGTGATCTCGCCGTTGCTCAGCAACATCTATCTCAATGAGGTGGATAAGATGCTGGTGCGGGCCAAAGAGGTGACCCGCCACGGGCGGTACACGTACATTGAGTACGCCCGATTTGCGGATGACCTGGTGATCCTGATTGACGGATTTCGGAAATGGGATTGGCTGGCCCGGGCGGCGTACCAAAGGCTTCTGGAGGAGCTGACGAAACTCGATGTCCGGATCAACACCGAGAAGACGCGTATAGTGGACCTGACGCAGGATGAAAGCTTCAGTTTCCTGGGATTTGACCTGTGTCGGAGGAAAACCCGACAGGATAAATGGGGAGTGTGCATTACCCCGAGAACCAAGGCGCGAAGCGCACTGATAGTCAAGCTCAAGGAAGTCTTTAGACGCTTTATGTCCCAACCTGCAGGGCGGGTCGTCGAACTGATAAATCCGATTCTACGGGGTTGGGTCAACTATTTTCGGGTTGGGCATTCCAGTCGGTGTTTTTCCTATGTGAAGGACTGGGTTGAGAAGAAGATCCGGCGCCATCTGATGCGTGCACGAAAGCGCAAAGGCTTCGGCTGGGACAGGTGGAGTAGGGGTTGGATGTACCAGGGCCTTGGTTTGTACTCGGATTATGGGGTACGGTACTTCCGGTCGTGAAAGCGCTGCCAGCTTGATAGGTCCCATAACCCTTGGGGTGAAGTCTACAGGAAAGCGTAGTGCGGGAAATCCGCACGCTACGTTTGACGAGGCGGGGGCTGGAAACGGGCCGTCAAGGCACCGCGCCAGTCCTCGACCCTACTGATGAGGGAGGGTTGATCCTTGGCCAACTCCACCTTTCAGGGTAGTCGCGTGCGACGAAATGTCAGGGGGACTGCGGCGTTTGATCTGCCCTCTACTCTACCAATAGTTGTTCCGTCAGGTATACGAGGCGGCAAAGGCAACGCACCCGGAGCGCTGGAGTAATAAGACTCGAAAATGGGACTATATCAGCGAAATTTGGTTGAACCCACCGGCCGATGCGAACATCTCATCAACGTCCGCAGGGGCCGCATAGGAAAATGAGACAACTATCTTGACAGACACCGGAGCGTCATGCGTATAAAACGGGAAAGGACCAAGCGGATGCGCTGGGGGGATTATGGGAGATCCCCCCAGCGCATCCGCTTGGCAGTAAACGTTAAAGCCAACATCCGATCGCAGCGCTGAACGGGAAAAAGACTTGATAAAGAAGAAAAAGCAGAAGAGACGAGTGGCAATAACTTATTAATTTTAATAGAAAAAAATGATTTATTACGTATAGCCTGTCAAAACAACAAAAATAACTATTGCTTTTAACAAAATAATTATGTAATTTACACCATAATGCAATTTTTTTTTGCAACGGCCACTCAATTTGCATTAGGTTTTTTGGCTAACCTAAGGGTGAAAAAGGGGGGCAATGTGAGAAAAATAGTTGTTTTTTTATGTGGTATAGTCTCTGCTTTTGCAAGCGCAGGAGTGGTCTATTCATCTCCTATAACTTACATTGGCGCTTTCCCTTCGAGTCAGTCTATTATCGTTGCATCAGTTGATCCTTCTTCCGGTACTAACTTTTTCTTCAGTCAAAATCATAGCATTTCCCAGATTTTTACTGATACTGGACTTCAGTATGCCAACCAAATTCATTTAGAATTTTATGTGACAGAAAATACACTATTTGAAAATTTCATAAACTGGAATGTTTTTATAAATGAAGTCAACATAGGTAGTTGGAGTTGGAGCAATACGAATGGGGTTGGCCAAGTTGTCCTTAATATAGATTTTCCAAATATTGTAGCAGCAGGAAGTTTTGCGATTGCAATGCGAGTAATAAACACCATCCCTCCAGGATCAGGCTCAATTGCTTTAGGACCTAATGGTGTATTAGAACTATCAGGAGAATCAGAGGGAGCTAAACCGATACCAGAGCCTGCTACTGTGATGCTTTTTGCTATAGGTTTGGTGGGCTTTGCAACTGCGAGAAAATTGCTTTTGTAACAAAAAACTTTTTTTCAATTTTATTTTGTAATAATAGGAGCGCTTATTTTAATTAGGGCGCTCTTTTTTTATAAAAAGAAACTACGGCAGTTGAGAAGCATTTATAATACCAGGTTTTGGATCGTTTGGGCGGCGGAAACTTAGTTGGAAATTCCGTATAGTGATTGGTTGTGATTCATTTCTATCAGTCGAAGAAGTGAAACCGAAAATGAAGCTTCTAAACGCTGCTGCCTCCTCACTACTAAGGGTGATGGTTTGTTTAAGCTGCGGCGGTCTCAAATCATCAGGGTAATTAATTCGTGTATCGCTGAAAAATGTACCTCCAAGAATATTATCACAATCAGGTCCATTGCATTGCCGAATCCATGTACGCAATACAAAATCTGGATTTGATGGATCCTCCTTTATAACTTCTAAACGAACTGCCCACTGGCGCTTTCCGGTAATACCTTTTAACCAATCATTTTGACTGTCCAATTCGACAGGCACTTCAGCTGTAGGCCTTTCTGCACCGTCTTCAATGGAGACAAGCCTGTCTATCGACACTGAAGTAATCATTCTATCTCGATAGTTTTTGGGATCCGAGTAGGTAGGGTTAAGCTCATGCCGGTTATCGTCATATGAGGGAGCATTATAGCTATCAGCAGAATCTCCACGGCATATAATATTTTCAAACCTACTGTCACCCCAAAAAATATATTGGATCGTGTTTCTTCCGCTACCGGGATCAGGATCGTTGCGAGTGTCTTGACCAAGATTGTAGATATTACGGACTGGATCATATAAACAAAATTGTGGTGGTTCGTCTAAGTTTACTTTAGTGTCAAATTCGAGGCCGAATTTGGGAGGTTGAAGTCCCCGTGGCCGAGATTTGTCCAGATAGTGGTCATTGTTCAAAGGGTTTGGATTCGGTCTCAACCTACTGTCGCCAGCATACCCAAGCAACTCACTTCCTTCAAAATCTCCCCCTATAGAGATGGTGTCGTTTGCTCTATCGCCGGTTCCGCTGGCGTTAATTAGAGCGAATAATACACCATCACTGCTGCTGTTGGGGTCATCAATTTCAAGTGTAAAAAAAGCTCGAATCCCCAGACCAAACAAACACCTACCGTTGCTACAATAATTTCGATTTCCACCTATGTTGCGTGTGTCTTTGAACCAAACAGCGCCAAGTTGAGAAACAGAGGAAGCGGTGCCCCCTCCAATAGTCAGCGATTTATCCGTGACATTTAACTGTACAAAATCAGAATTTGATTCAACCTGCTGAAAATCTCCTGTGTCCTCAGAGTAGTCTAAGTTATCAGGCCCGATATCAGGAGGCTCGCCCCCAGCGGTCCCGCGAGGAATGGAGAGAGAGTGAGCTATGTCCCCACCGAATGTTACATCACTGGACTGCCCCTGTGACAAGACAAGGTAGTTTCGAGGAGACAATATTATATAATCTGATGCCTGTCGAACTTGTTCTTGAGGAAAAGAATACCATGGGTCCCAACTGGCAAAAGTAATGTCAGTTAACTCAACATAACTACCCCTGTCTATGGCTCTTTTGTAGAAAAAAGGCCGGCGGTTCACCTCAAACACTCCATCTGCTTTCGGAAAAATAGCTTTTGCGGCAGCATCCACTCTAAGTTCGGTAAATGGTAAAATGAGTTGATCTGCAGTTGGTTTAACAGCAAAGCACAACTGGGTGCTTCTGTCGGCTACGAATCCGTCGGTTCCATCATCGGAAAGGGTTATACCAAGGGTTGTTCGATTGTTCGGATCGATGATAAAACCGGAAACCAGTGCTCGAGCGGAATCCAGTGGATTCTGCTCAACTTGAGCGCTGGTCAGGTTGATGTAATTACAATGCACAAGAAAAAGGTTGGCCGGGGCGCTTGCCCAAATTTCTGAAGGAATTTCACCTTTGGGAATATCCGCCGTGATTGTTCCGCTGCCCGATGCGATGTCCTGATCGGAAGCCGATTCAAACCAGTAGCTTAAAATGTTAAGGTCAAAGACACCAGATGGTCGTAAGTTGAAAATCGTTTGATTGAGAGGGTCAATTACGTTGTCCAAAAATCCGCGGTTCCGTAATTCGCTCATGCCATAGCGCATGCCGGATTCGGATAAAAGTAGCGCACGTCGCTGGTCATTATCGGTTGCACTGCTGCTGATGGATGTGCTGAAAAGCGACACCATGGTTACGCCAAGCACACCAAAAATTAGCATTACCATGACGAGGTAAACCAGAATGTTGCCCTGCATAAATTCAAGGCGGCTTCTTAAAGCACTGAGAAGCATAAAAACTTTGGCGTTAATGCGCTGGAAGCTGTCCACTGGATTCTCCGAGCGGTTCAATGCTAATAATTATGTAAAATCGAAAAAAATTATGAATATCGTTTGACCATGTTGCGGGGGTAGACTCTGACAGTAAATTGCGTGCCGACATCAAGCACTTTAAACACAATTTGGATTTCAGCGAGTTCGTCCCCATCGGAGAATAAATTATTTAAATCTCTCTCGGTCCAACTCAGGTTGAAGGAGTTCGGCTGAATTTGGTCAAGTAAAACATTCGGTGTGCCATCGACCGTCAAATTAATTGTGCCGTTCGAGGAATTGTAGCTTATTGATCGCGTGCCCGGCAGATTTTCGGTATCGTCACTTTGGTATGTGATAGAGGTAGAGTTCAAAACGGGACGGTTACTTTCCCATTTGATGTTGCGGAGTTCGATGGTGATGCGGTCCATCGTGGCCTGTGCTTTGAGCGCTGTTTCAGAAGTCTTTTTCGAAGTGAGAAAACCAGTCACTCCGGTATAAAGAAAGAGTCCAGTGAAGCCACCGATGATTCCGATGAGTATCAGGGTGACCACCAGTTCGATCAGGATTAGGCCTTTTTGGGTGTTTTTGTATCGCATCTTCAAAATTGGACTGTTGGAGAATTGGCTAATCTCGACTTGGTCAAGAGAGTCGTAAGGCTTTTTCTTGCGGCTGAAAATGGAACGTCCAACTCCACGGTAACCTTAAGCGTGTCGCTTGTGCCAGAGCTAAGAACATTTTCCGTGCCGGTTGTCCCGCTGATGACAAACTCAATGTATTGCATCGTGATCCTGCTGCCATAAACTTGACCTTGATTGCGGGTCACAATCGTGCTCAGGGCATCATTGGGAGTCCTGTTAATCTCGTAAACATAATCGGCAATAATTTTTTCCAGCTTTGCTTCGGCTTCTGCCTCAGCCTTTACCAAATCGATCGATCTTGTGCTCTGGCTCATGGCCGTGCCCATGTAGTTCATGAAAAAGGCTCCCATGATGCCGGCGGCGATAATGGTGACGATGACTTCGATCAGGGTGAAGCCCTTGGCGGACTGAAGGATGCAGGAAAAGCCATGAGATTTCGCGGCAGGATGCCGCTCCCACCGGGTGGACATGGCCAGTATTCGAATAAGCCGTCGCATGTCAGCGCACCAATCCCGTTTCGGGTTCAACTGTTACGGTGCGGGTTCCGCCGGCCGTTATGGTGATTGCCTTGACGCTTGTGATAGCCGTGTTGGTTTCATCATAGGGTTTGCCGATCCGATCGAAGTACACGGTGAAAGTGTTCAAGCTGACACCGAGGTCGGTTGCGCTGACCCGGTTGCTGGCTCCGCTGTAATCCCCCCCCGGCAGCCTGACCTCTTCGTTGGTATTGCTGGGGCTGGCGCGTCTGAACAGCCAGTACTCATTGCCGTTGGACTGGATGCCCCAGAACGGAAAATCATCGTAAGCGGTTTTCATGGCCATGGACTGGGCGTAGCGCAGGTGGTTGCGGATTTTATCGGTCTGGGCGTTCAGGTCGAGGTCGGTGGAGGTGATCGAGCGGCCGAGGACTACTGCAGCGATGATGCTCATCAGCAGCAGCACGACGATCATCTCGATGATGGTGAAACCAGCGGGGCGGCGCACCGGGTCTTCCTCTTAATGTTCCCGCTCCCCCTGCTCAGGGTTTGGAACCAAGGGGAGAGGTTGAAGGGCTGGCGGATGCTTTACCGTCACCAACGATACCATCCCGGCGGACAAAGGTCAATAAAAGCATGAATTTCTGAATGGTTGTATTACTCAGCCCAATTCACGTATTTTCGGGCAGGAAGTCGGCGCCTCGAATGCGACAGGAAGTGTGTTGCAGCCGCTGCCGCGTGGGCTGATTAATACCCGTACCCGCCGTGTAGACCCTGTGAACAATGGCGTTTTTTTTGCTGGAATTTCACCAAAGGCCTCGATCACTGCCATGGTCCGGGAGCTCTCCAAATACTGGGGAAAGCCCGTCGCTCAAAAAGGGAAACAGCGACAGGTTCGAGAAACATTTTGACGACCGCGACCGCATCCTCAAAAGCCTCTGGCGCATGGCCAAGCTTGGCTTTCCGGATGAATCCCTGCCATTGGACCTGCTTGCTCCTGTCATGTGCGAATGAAGGATCGAAAACTTTAGGATCAACGGTGACCTGCGTATTTCGGTTCTCAAACGTTTTCTTGACCGCTTCAGCCAAGAGTTTGCCCCTGAAGTCAGACGTCCGGCACAGGATCCAAATGTCGTAGAAATCCTTCATCCGGCTGTTCAGAACCCCGAGCTTTACCATGGCCTGGAACTTCTCGGCGATGGTGCTCTCCATGCTGTAGCCGTTTAACTCGGGGCGTGAAAAGTCAAGAAGCACAGGATAGGCGACCCTGTTGGGTCCCGGAACGATCACATCCCCGAATCCGATGTCTATCTGCAGAGAGACGCGCGCGTTGCCCAGGCTGCCTTGGAGACGGACGCGCACGCCTTGGTATTCGGCATCCTCCGTGATCCTTGCGGCAGTCACCGTTTCCGCATGGTATGACATGCCATCCGCCTCGACATCCATCCTGCACGCGTCTTTCATGGCTGAGACGATGACCTCGATACGGTTGTCGATTTTTCCGAGAAGATCGATGTCCATAGTGGGGCGAGACGCGGGTGCGCTCCACACCCAAAGCATCAAGGCCCCCTTGAGAATGAACCTGTCTGCGTGTGGACTTTTAGAAAGCCTATAGATAAACCGCTCGATCGCGAAGTGTTGCAAAAATTCATTGAAGGGGCGGGAAGATTCCTTGGCTTTGTTGAGGAGGCGTTGGTGCACCGAGACGGCAGGATTTTTTATATTACTTGCCATTACAGAAGCGCTTCTAAATATGGGCGTATGATCTTTTCCACACGGCAGATCGACGCATACCGCATTAGGTCGTCCACCATGACGCGCTTGCGTTCACGGTAAAAGCGAACAGCCTCCACCGCTGTATCGAGGCCGATTTTGTTGCGGAACTTGAAGCAGTCGGCGAGCGTCTTCTCCGGGCTGTAGATATGCACGCCGATGCCGTCAAGTTCATGAACCTCCACACCCTCAGTAAACGCTTCCCCGGTGAACCTGTAGGTCTTGATCGGTGGGTGGTCTATACGTGGTTCCTCCGCACCGCGCGGTAGGGCCACGTGTACCTCGTGAGGGAGCTGGGTGGTGAGCTCGTGAAAGGCCAGCGCAGAAATCAGGCAAATAACCCCGCTTGGAACGCGTGTCGCGATGGTTACCAGGTCCGGGTTGCCCAGGGGCGGGCCGCCGGCAAGACGATACACACCGCGACTTACCATTTCCAGAGCCCCGGAGTCGCGCATTGCGTAAATCGTGCCGGGATGGATGCCTGCACGCAGAGCCTGTACCGTGCGTAGGAGGCCATCATGCTTCTTGAAGACAGCGACAGCCCTGTCATACCGGGAACTCTGGTTAGTTTCGTCTCGGCGTTTCACGTCAAAATTACCTATACATGTTAATTTATGTAGGTAATTTTATCAAAACTGATGTTCGTGTCAAGAGGCATGTTCAAAGGCAGAGTATCTCCCCGCTTGTGGCCTTACGACGCTTAATGCGCTCCTCGAGTTCCGCAGGAACGCTCCTCAAGGCCCTTCAGGCCGCTCCTAACTCTTTCACCATCCATAACCCCCGCTGAACACCTTGTGGACGATCCCGTTCTCCAGGCGCACCTGGTCGATGAAGCGGCTGGGGCCGTGGTTGTAGGTCCAGAGCTCCACCCGGACGTGGATCCTCACGCGGAAGGCGTTGCCGTAGCGCTCGAAGTGCCGGTAGCGGTCGGAGGGCGGGAAGCGGTCGAACCAGTCGTAGCGCTCCTCCTCCCACTCCTCTACCCTGGTCGGCGGCCCGCACTCGTTCAGCACCTTGTCGCGCGGGTCGCCCTCGGAGATCAGCCGCGACCCGCAGCGCATGGCCTGGGCGGGTACCACCCAGGCCATGAGGGTGAAAAGAACGATAATGGCAAAAAGATCTATTTTATGAGAGTCCATAAGGCCTTTTCATCTATTGATCGCGGCAAGGTGCCGCTCCCCCAAAAAACAACTCACCGGCAATCGACTTCCATGGACGTCATCGGGGGATCTCTCTTAGAATTTCCTCTGCCCAATTCGGCAGCGGGTCAAGCGTCATCATCCGGCGCCCGCGCTTCACAACCGCCACCTGTCGGAAGGGCTTCTTGCGGGATGAATTGTTCAACAGCCGGGCCTCGTCGGCAAGCGGCAGCACCTCCGCGACATGCTTCATGGTGCGGGGTATACGGGCATGTGTTTTTTCGGCAGGCACATGGTGACCGCCCTCGGCGACACGCTGCTGCACCCGGGCTTCATTCAGTGCAGGAGTATCCAGATGGATGTAAACAAGGATGATTCCATAGCCCAGCGCCTTGGCCCGGGCGACAAAGTCAATTTTGGACTCATGCGAAAAGACGGTTTCGAAACAAAACGATACGCCCTGGCTCAGCAACTCCTCTCCCAGTCTGAGGCTGAGATGGGCCGCCGTGTAGGCCGTCTTCTCCGGTGCCTTGGGGTTGAGTGCTGTGGCGATCACGTCGGCATTCAAAAGTTTGACGCCACGCGGGGCCAGAAGCAAACGATAGAATGTCGACGTGCCTGCCCCATTGCCGCCGGCCAGGACCCACAGCTGCCGGGATTTGGTCATCGCTGAACCTTGAATGCCCCTTTTTGAAACTGCCCTGTCTGCCGCTCGCCGGTACGTGCGTTGACCCGGTCAAGAAGACCCGGCCGGCTGAGGCTGGCCTCATAGTAGACCGCAGCGGATGTCACTTTTTCCGAAAGGCCGCCCCGGTCGCGCATGGTTTCGAGGGAGTCAAACACATTGCGCGGATCCACAGCCATCGAGGGTACGGGTACCACCTTTATTTTTCTTAAACCCTGGATCACGGCGATCACATCGGCAGCGTCAATCACACCGTCTACCGCCTTGCCGAGCTCGGCCCAGAATTCGATCTGCTTGGGGGCCGATCGTTTCTGGAGCGCACCTTCTTTTTCGGCAGCCTCAACCAGCGCCGTGCTCAATCTCAAGGGGCTTGCCATGGCGTATCCTCCTATATTTTCTATATCGATATGCTACAAATGTAGCAACTTGCTTCATAACTGTCAACTTTCATACTGTGCGGCCTGTTCAGCGCTGAAAGCTATCCACATAATTCCAGAATAATGGTAGACGTTGCGGAGTCACTATACTCCAAGGAGGCCCCATGAGCCCCGACCCGAAGACCATCACACTGTCCCAGCTGCCCGAGATCATCGCCAGCCACTTCCAGCACAAATCGGAGATCACCTTCTACATCGGCTCCAACTCGGCCACCCCCACGGCGTCCCTGGAGGCCATCACGGCCGCCGTGAAGGCGCGCAGCCCCCGGCTGCCGTTTCTCAAAATGGTACACCTGCTTCTGCAGGGCCCCGTGCCCTACGTGGAAAAGGGGCTTCAGGACCGGGTCCTGGTGTTCTCCATATTTTCCGGGGCCGATGTGCGCGAGGCGGCCAACGACGGCCGGGCCTTCTACCTGCCCTGCACCCTGGCCAACCTGGACAGCTTGATCGGCAAAGGGCGGCGCTTCGAGCCCGATGTGGCCATTTTCAAGGTGAGCCGCAACCCTTTCACCGGTGAGTTCAGCCTGGGCCTTTCGGTGGAGGCCCTGCACACGGCCATCGACCATGCACGGGTGGTAGTGGCCGAGCTCGACCCGAGCATGCCCTTTACCGAGGGGCAGAGTGTCGTCGACTCGCGCTCCATCGATTACATCATCGAAGCGGGGGTCAAGCCGGTCTACGAGCTGCACCCGCCCGACTTCGAACAGCTCTCGGCCCAGGAGCGTCGGATCGGCGAGCTGATCACCTCCCGGTTCATCGAGGACGGGGCGACCATCCAGGTCGGGATCGGCAAGATCCCCGACGCCGTCATCGGGACCATCCAGCAGGCCTCCTTCCGGGACCTGGGCGTGCAGACCGAGCTTTACGGGGACGGGCTGATGATCCTGCAGAAGGCGGGCATCGTCACCAACCGCCGCAAGAAGGCCAACCTCGGCTACAGCACCACTAGCCTGATCATGGGTTCGCGCGATCTCTACGACTTCGTGCACATGCGAACAGGGGTGCAGATGCGCCCCTCCTCCTACACCAACTCGGCGGAGACCGTGCGCAAGAACGCCCCCTTCATTTCGATCAACACGGCCGTGGGGGTGGACCTGTTCGGAAACGTCTGGGCGGACTACATCGAGCTGGGCCGCTACTACAGCGGGGTCGGCGGGCAGCCGGATTTCGTGCGCGCCCTGAACGACCGCGGCTACGGCGCGCCGATCATCGCCATTCAGAGCGTCACGGACAAGGGACAGTCCAAAATCAGCAAGCACAGCCCGCCGGGAATCAACCTGACGGCCTGCTCCTACGACGGGATCGTGATCGTGACCGAGTGGGGCATTGCGGACCTGCGGGAGCTGACGGTCGGCGAAAAGGCGGTCGCCATCGCCAGCATCTCGCACCCCAGCGTGCGCGAGGAGCTGCTGGGCTACATCATCGACGATCCCATGTTCACCAAGCCGGTGGGCTTCACGCTGGGCAAGACCGCGCGCGGGGTGACGATGTACGGGGGGAAGATCGGGCTGGATGAATCATAGCAACCCGTCTTTAGGCATCAGGTCAGAAATGGCTGAATTTCAGTTGCCACTCACATGTGTCAGGCGCGGCAGGAAAACCCGGAATCCCCCCTTTGGCAAAGGGGGACCGGGGGGATTTTGCATTTTCGTTTTCTTGGGGTTTTTGCTTCTTGTCGGCTGCCAGGGCCAGCCGCGGTTCACGGTGGCGGTGCTGCCGGGACACAATGCCGTCTTCGAGCGCACTTCCGGCTGGACCGGGGGCGACGGGGCCTACACCATCGGATTGGGGGACGGCCGCGTGCTCTGGATGTTCGGCGACACGTTCGTCGGCCGGGTGAACGAGGGCCGGCGGGTGGACTACCGGCTGATCAACAACTCGGCGGCGCTCCAGGCCGGCGGCGCGCCCACCGCGGCCTCGCTCAGTTTTTTCTATAAAACCCCGACCGGCGGTCCGCCTGCAGCGCTGTTTGAGCCCGAGGACGGGGTCGGCTGGTTCTGGCCCTATCACGGGGTGCGGACCGCGGAGGGGCTTTTCCTGTTTCTGCTCCAGGTCGAGGCCGCCGAGGGGCCGGAGGCGTTCGGGTTCAGGCTCGTCGCCACGTGGCTGGGGAAGGTCGAAAACCCCGAAGAGACGCC
This sequence comes from Desulfobacterales bacterium, assembly GCA_041736435.1. Lineage (GTDB taxonomy): Bacteria > Desulfobacterota > Desulfobacteria > Desulfobacterales > SpSt-501 > SpSt-501. The sequence goes on from JBGSTS010000256.1 coordinate 19,199, forward strand.
TGAGCGCTGGTCCCTCGCCGCCCGCAAAATCCCCTGGGGGAATGAGCGGCGGCTGTTCGGCTCATCCGTGCTGCTGCGGGACGGGCTCGCTTATGTTTACGGGACGGTGGACGAAACAACCGAGGGCTTCGTGGCAAAGCAGGTGATCCTGGCGCGGGTGCCGGCGGAGCGGCTCTTGGATTTCAGCGCCTGGCGTTTTTTTTCCGAGGGGGGCTGGGTGGCGGATATCGAGCGCGCCGGCCGGGTCTGCGAGGATGCGGCCGGGGAGTTCTCGGTCTCCTTTCAGCCGGGACTAAACCGGTACGTGATGATCTTCACCGAGGGCGGGCTCTCGGAGCACATGGCGCTGCGGGTTGCGCCCCGGCCCGAGGGGCCCTGGGGCAAACCGCTGCGATTCTATAGCTGCCCCGAGGCCGGCTGGGACCCGAAAATTTTCTGCTATGCCGCCAAGGGGCATCCTGAACTTACGGCCGGCGCCGGCGAGCTGATTGTCACCTACGTTGCCAACGCCAAGGACCTGGCCCTCCTGGAGTCCGACGCACGCCTCTACCGGCCGCGGTTCGTGAAGATCGCCTTCGAGGGCTTCTAAGCGCAGGCCCCTTCAAACGGCCTTAAGAGCGAGGGAGCGGCTTTGAGCTGCGTTGCCATCGCGGCTGGAAGCCGCTCCCACAAAAACACCCATTCATTCTGGCTTGACCCCGGCCGCGATCCACTCGAGAAACGGCGGATAGCCCTCTTCGACCGCCAGGCTCACGATGCAGGGGCAGCTGTAGCTGTGCAGGGACTTGACCCGTGCGATCAGCTCCGGTACCCGCTGCTCGGTGGTCTTGGCGATCATGACCACCTCGGAGGCTTCCTCGAGCTTGCCTTCCCACGCGTAAACGGAGCTCATCTGCGGGAGGATGTTGACGCAGGCCGCAAGGTGCGCGGCGACCAGCTCGCGGCCGATCCTCTTCGCCTCCTCCGGCCCGGAGGCCGTCATGTAGACAAACCGGATGTCCATGAACCCTCCTCAAAAAGCAGACTACACCGTCATGTACCAGAACGAGCGCGTCCTGACAAACCCAGCTCCTCGAACGCCAGCTCCAGTTTTCTTTCCCGCCGCAGGGCCGCTTTCAGATCCTCTGTCTGACCGGAACGAGCCTGGACCGCCGGTTCCTGCAAACCAGAACGCTCGAAATCGAATACGACAAAGTAAAACGCCTGGGTCAGGCCGAACACCCAGATGCCGAGCGCCCAACCGTAGGTGCCCGGCGGCGGCAATAGCCAGGCCAGGCTGAGGCCGGCTGGGCCGATGACAGCTTCCGTGATCACCCGCCGCCCGAACGAACCTTGGAAGCAGATGCCGCTGCGGATCCATGCAAGGCAGGCGGCGGCCGGGATCACGAAAGCGCCGACGGACCCGGCGGAGGCCAACACGGCGGAAAGCATGAAGAGCGGGGCGAACAGGGCCCGCAGGCGTTTTTGGCTTAATCGAGCGAGGAGCATCGTGTATGCAGCCAGGCTCACAAAGATCGCCGCATTCACAGCGGCTGCCCGGTAAGCCCAGCTCAGCGGAAGGGTCGTTGTGACCGCCAGCAGTGCACCCGCCGCCGCGGCAGCGACCACGGTGGCGGCAACAGGCGACATGGATTGTTTCATGGCATTTCTCCATTCGTAGGTTTGAAAAACAGGCGCCGCCCTTTTCTCTCAGGATTCATTTTCTTGTGGGAGCGGATGTTAGCCACGATATCGTCCCTTTTTCTCCGGGGGCTCCTTTTCTTGTGGGAGCGGCTTCCAGCCGCGATATCCCCCCCCGGATACCGCCACCTCGCGGCAAGATGCCGCTCCCACAGGTCAATGCGTTTCGACTCTCTTAAACTCGTTGCTCGTGATCCCCCTCATGGTGTGCGCCGGTTCGAGTAGCCTTCGTACTGCATCGATTTCGAACTCGCCTTCTGCTTTTCCATGACGGCGGCCGGCGGGCCCTGGAAGGTTTCATCGACCTGCCGTTTGAGGTCCTTCACGTCGCTTTCAAGGTTGCGGCCCACCCCGGGCGAATTGAGGACGGCATTCAGCGCCGTTTGCTCCTTTTCGTAGGCGCCGATGCGATTCAGCGCGGCATCCGCGCGTCCGGCGCTGATGTCGGCCGCCACCTCCTGCTTGAGGCGGTTGTAGTCGTCCTTGAGCACCTTCTCCTCCCAGCGCATGCGGTCGATCGACGACAGGACCCGGCCCTCGTCGCCGACGCAGGCAATGGTGAAGGCGTTCTCCATGGACGCCTCGTGGGGCTGCCCGTTGAAGCGGTAGCGGGCCGTGAGGCGGCCGAGCAGAAACTGGGTCTCCTCGCTCGTCGGCACCTGGAGCGTCAGGAACATGCGGCGGGTCTGGCCGGCCCGCAGGCTGCCGGGGTGGAAGAGTGCCGTGTCGCCGCCGACCGTGACCGGGTAGCCGGATGCATCCACCACGCGCACCCCCGGGGGCAGGGCCAGGCTGACCGCAATGCCGGTGGCCGCGGCGGTTTTCACGGCCAGGAATTCCTTTTGAAACATTTCGGCGAAGGCCGCAGGGTTGTCCAGGTAATAGTAGGCGCCCGCACCCTGGTCGGCGATCCGGGTCATCAGAAATTCGTTGAAGTCGGCGCCGACCCCGACGGTGCTCACCGCGAACTCCTTGCCGGCCGCCACCGCCGCCATCCGGCCGAGAGCCTCCGGTTGCGTCACCCCGCGGTTGGCCAGGCCGTCGGAAATCAGGATCACCCGCCCCGGGTGGCCCGGGCGGCCGGCCGCCGTGATCAGGTCGATGCCCGCGCGCAACCCGTCGCCTATATTGGTGGCCCCGCCGGCGTAAATGCCGTTCACCGCGGATTGAATTGCCCGGCGGTTGGTGTCGGTCACCGCCAGCAGGTCGCAGTGCCTTTGGACGGCGTCGGCGTAGCTGAAGAGAGCAAAGCGGTCGCGCTCCGTCAGGCCGGCAAGGAGGTCCAGCAGGGACCTGCGGGCATACTCGAGTTTCGGCCCCTGCATGGAGCCGCTGCGGTCCAATACCACGACAAGGTCGACACCGCGGTCGCCGGCGGGCTGTGCCTCACCGCCGGGGGGGACCGACATCAGGAGTTCGAGGCCGACCCGGCCGGGCGAGCCCTTGAGCACATGGGTCTGGACCAGGTGGCCGGAGAAGCTCAGGGGGCCGCTTGCCGAAGAGACGATCGGCGGCGGGGGCGGTGTGTGCCTGCTCCTGCCGCCGTAGGCCATGGCCGCCCCGGTTGCGATAATGAGGGCCAGCAGGAGGATGAAGGACTTCAAGCGCGGTCGTTTCATGGTGCTGCTCCTTTCGTTGGGTTGAGATGCGACGCAAGCCGGATTTCTTTGCTTACGGCTCATATTCTCGGGCCAAATCGAGTGGAGCTCAATTCAAAGAACTGCAAAATGAGAGGTCGGAATTTTTGCAAAACTTTTGCTTTTATCCCGGCTGTTGCCGGGATAAACTGTAACTACTCTGGGGACCGTCATTTTCCTCCGCCGACTCGTCGCCGGCAAACATGCTTGACATCATGTCAGGTGAGATGATCGGCGCAAGGCAAAAGAGTTGGAGTTGTAAGATCTGGTTTTATCGCGAAGCTGATAAATCGTGCGGCAGAATGCGAACGCATTCGGCTGCCGCCTGCGCCTGTCTGCGGCAAAAACAGCTCGGCAGGTGGTGAAAGTGGAGTTCCGCACCGCAATGAAACAGCCCAAAGCCCGGATTCTGGTCGTGGAGGACGATGCGGCCCTGCTGCAGGGGCTCACGGACGTGCTGGTGTTCAACGGCTACGCGGTGCGCGGGGTGCCGGAGGGCAGCGAGGGTTTGCGGGCCGCGCTGGAGAACCCCTGCGACCTCGTTATGCTCGACGTGATGCTGCCGGGCCTCGACGGCCTGTCGATCTGCCGGGAGATCCGGCGCCGCAAGCCGAATCAGGCCGTGGTCATGATCACCGCCAAGGGCGCCGAGGACGACATCGTCGCCGGGTTCAAGGCCGGCGCGGACGATTACATCCCCAAGCCGTTTTCGCTGCGGGAGCTGATGGTGCGGGTCGAGGCGGTATTGCGGCGCGCAGGAAAAAACACCGGCGACCACCAGCTCGTGCTGGGCGGCATCCGCTTCGACGGGCATCATCTGGTAGCCGAATGCCGGGGTCGCTCGGTCGAGATCACCCGCCGCGAAATGGAGATCGTCGCCTACCTGCACCGGAATGCCGACCGCATCGTCGGCAAAAGGGAGCTGCTCACCGAGGTGTGGCAGTACGCCGACGCCGGCATTGAAACCCGCACGGTGGACATCCACATGCTGAAGCTGCGCAAGAAGATCTCGGCGCTGGCCGGGGGCGGCCCCTTCATCACCACCGTGCGCGGCGAAGGTTACCGGCTGGATATAACGCCATGACATCACTGAGACGGCTGATCCTGATATTCGCCATCGGGCTGGCCCTGCCGCTGGGCTATCTCGTGGTCCAGTCCTACCGCAGCCTGGAGGCCGAAGAGAGCGCCACCCTCAGCTTTTTTGCGGAGGCGCTCTTCGACGAGATGCAGGAGTCCGCAGCCGCCCTCATTCGGCGCGAGGAGGCCCGCCCCATCGAGGCCTACACCGACCCGACCCTCCCGGCGTTGTCCGGCCTGCCGGCCGAGGAGTACATCCGGGGGTATTTCCAAAACAACCCCGACGGCGGTTTTCAGACCCCGCATCGAACCGCCGCCGGGGCGGTGCCGGCCGCGCGGGTGGCCGAGCTCGAAGCGGCCAACCGCGTCTTCAACCGCAAGCGGGCCGA
>JBGSTS010000258.1:0-2880 GCA_041736435.1 Desulfobacterales bacterium
CATCTGGGCCGAGCGGGCCGGCGCCGACATCGTCAGTCACCCGAACGGGGCGGACCCGGCGGCGGTCGCTTTCGACGCCGTCGATACGGCCCTCGCCCGGGGTGCGGATGTGGTGATCGTGGACACCGCCGGCCGGCTCCACACCAAGGTCAACCTGATGGAGGAGATCAAGAAGGTCAAGCGCTCCATCGCCAAGAAACTCCCGGACGCCCCCCATGAAATCCTGCTGGTCCTGGACGCCACCACCGGGCAGAACGCCATCTCCCAGGCCCGCCTGTTTCACGAAGCGCTCGAACTGACCGGCATCGCGCTCACCAAGCTCGACGGCACCGCCAAGGGCGGAATCGTGATCGCCATCTGCCACGAGTTCGACATCCCGCTTCAGTACATCGGCATCGGCGAGGCTATCGAGGATCTTCAGGACTTCGACCCGAAGCAGTTCGTGGAAGCGCTGTTTGCCGCCTGACAGGTTGCGGCGTCTGAATGCGGGATCGGTGCAAATGCTACAGGGTAAAGGCTTCGTGGCGACTTGGGTTTAAAGAATTGTGTTGACAGCCTCTGATTCTTTCGGTAGGAAACGAGAAACCGTGTGAGCCGCCTGAGACCAGCACCCCCACACTTCAACCCGAGAAGGAGAAGACCATGACCAAAGCCGACCTGATTGAAAAAATGGCGAAGGACGCAAGTATTTCCAAAGTGGCCGCCGGTGCGGCCCTGAAGTCCTTCATGGACAACGTGACCAAGTCTCTCAAGAAACCCGAGGGCAAAGTGACCTTGGTGGGCTTCGGCACCTTCAGCGTGTCCAAGCGCAAGGCGCGCAAGGGCCGCAACCCCCAGACCGGCGCGCCGATCAAAATCAAGGCCGCCAAAGTCGTAAAGTTCAAGGCCGGCAAAGGTCTGAAGGCTGTCGTTTAGGTTCCACCCCGGCGTGTTGCATCCCAAGGCGGCTTCCGTGCTTACACGGCGCCGCCTTTGTATTGCGCCGCTCGCCGGCTGGCGTTGGGCGATGCCATCAGCGCAGGATGGCGAAGGTCGCAAACTCCCCGGTGTAGGTTTCCCAGGACAGCTCCACCACGTCCACCCGGGAGAGGGTCGAGCCGCGGCGGCACCAGTCCAGCATCCGGTCCACACGCTCTTTGTCGCCCTCGATCACAGCCTCCACCGAGCCGTCGCGGCAGTTGCGCACCCAACCGCGCACGCCGATCCCCTGGGCGGCCCACTGCGTATCGTAGCGGAAACCGACCCCCTGAACACGTCCGCCGATAAGGACATGGGCCCTGACGTTTTCGGCCATGGTCCACCTCGCTGAATTAACCAACCCCGCCCCAAGGGGCGGGGTATATCTGCTGTATGTTTGGGTCGATTTTATCGCAGCAAGCTGGGGGGAATTGAACCCGCTCAGATTAAAACCTGCGGCACGGGCGGCAGCGCCGCAGCCACCCAAATCGTACCTTTGCGGCCACCCGGCTCACCGTCCGCTGTCGACCAATTCCAGCCATTGCGCTTCGGTCAGCACCGCTATCCCCAACTCGCCCGCCTTGCGCCCCTTCGACCCGGCGCTTGGCCCGGCCACCACGTAGTCCGTTTTCGCCGACACGCTACCAGCCACGTTCGCACCCAAGGCCTCGGCTTGCGCCTTGGCCTCGCTGCGGCTCAGAGTTTCAAGGCGCCCGGTGAAGACCACCGTTTTCCCGGCGACGGGAGACGCGACGGCCTTCCGCTCGAAATCAACGACCCGAACCAACGGCGGCTCCTCGCCTCGCGGTCGGGTCATGGCATCCAACACCTCCTGGTTGTGAGGTTCGGCCATGAAGCCGAGCAGGTCTTGCACCATGCCGACCCCGATGCCGTTGATCGCCATCAGCTGCACGCGTTCTTCCGACCGCTCGTCTTGAGCCGCCGCCATGCAGTCCCGCCAGCGTGCCAGGGACCCGTGGTGCTTGGCCAGCAGGCGTGCGGTCGCCTGGCCGACCTGGTGAATGCCCAAGGCGTAAATGAAGCGCTCCAGCGCGATCGTGCGGGCGCGCCGGATGGCGTCAAAGAGCTTTTGGGCCGACGTCTCCCCCCACCCCTCCGATTCGCGCAGCGGAACTGAGTCGCGCCCATCGCGCGCCTCCAGGGTGAAAATGTCCGCCGGGGTCCGGATCAGACCCCGGCGGTGAAACGCCTCAATGTTCTTCGCGCCCAGCCCCTCGATGTCAAACGCGTCCCGCGACACGAAATGCTTCAGACGCTCGACCACCTGCGCCGGGCAAATCAGGCCGCCGGTGCACACCGAGTCGACCTGGCCCGCCTCCCGGATCAACCGGCTCCCGCACACCGGGCAGCGGTCGGGAAAGCGATACGGCGTGCTGTCCGCCGGGCGCTCCGGTATGAGTACTTCGACGACCTGCGGGATCACGTCACCCGCGCGCTGGATGACCACCGTGTCGCCGACCCGGATGTCCTTGCGCTCGATCTCATCCGCGTTGTGCAGGGTGGCACGCTTGACCAGAACCCCGCCGACGCTGATCGGCCTCAGGTGGGCCACCGGCGTTATTCTGCCCGTGCGCCCCACCTGGCAGCGGATCTCCTCCACGACGGTCACGGCGCGCTCCGGCGGGAATTTCCACGCGACGGCCCAGCGGGGGGAGCGGCTGACGAAGCCGAGCCGACCCTGCCAGTCCAACCGCTCCACCTTGAGCACGATGCCGTCGATGCTGAAACCCAGGCCGGAGCGTTTCTGCTCGATCTCCTCATGGTAGGCACAAAGCTCGCCTGGATCCGTGCCCGTGACCGCTACCACCCGGGCCGGTTCATTGGGCTGGAAGCCCCAGCGGTGGATCCGGCCAAGCGCCTCCGACTGGGTCCGGCCCAAGGGCGCCGACGCCTCGCCCCAGC
>JBGSTS010000278.1:0-9135 GCA_041736435.1 Desulfobacterales bacterium
GCCGGCGAAGGCTCGGGCGACTCCGCCTGGCAGCGCATCAGCGCCCGCATCGGCCAGCAGCAGCCCAGCCTGGCCGCCAATCTCAAAAAGTGCGGCTTGCGCAGCCTCGGTTCCGGGTGCTGGGAAATCGTACCGCCGGACAACGGCTATGGCGCCGCTATGCTGCGGCGTGAGAAACACATGGCCCTGCTGCGTCAGGTGTGCGCCGAGGTGTTGGGTGGTGAAGCGAGCATCACGGTCGCCGCGGACACAGCGGCTCAGCCGCCCTCCGCTGCACAGCGGGAGCAGAGTCAAACCCTGGTGCGGCAGACCCTGAACCATCCGCTGGTGGCCGAGGCGATCGATATTTTCAAGGGCAAGCTCGTGGACGTGCAGATCCTGAAGGAGGTGGACAAATGAAAGGCATGGGCAACATGATGAAGCAGGCGCAGCAGCTCCAGACGCGCATGCTCAAGATGCAGGAGGAGCTTGCCGGCCGGACGGTGGAATCCGCCGCCGGGGGCGGCATGATCCGAGTCGTGGCCAACGGCCGCCAGCAGATCGTCTCGGTTCACATCGAGAAGGAGGTGGTCGACCCCACCGACGTGGAGATGCTCCAGGAGCTCATCCTGGCGGCGGTCAACGATGCTCTGTCCAAGTCCCAGGACATGGTCTCCTCCGAAATGGGCAAACTCACCGGCGGGCTCAAAATGCCCGGGTTGATCTGATTCAACCTCCGGCCGGCCACGGGAAAACGCAAAAAAAATGAATCATTATCCGGCATCCATCCGCAATCTTATTTACCACCTGTCGCGGCTGCCGGGTGTCGGCGAAAAAACCGCTGAACGCCTGGCCCTGCATCTGCTGCATGCAGCGGATGCGTCCGTGGACGGACTGGCACGCAGTATCTTGGAGATCAAGCAGAAAGTCCGGCTGTGTTCGCGCTGCTTCTCGCTCAGCGATCACGAGCTTTGCCCCTTGTGCAGCAACCCGGCCCGCGACGGCGCGCGGGTGTGCGTGGTCGAACAGCCGGGCGACCTGGTGGCCCTGGAGAAATCGGGCGCCTTCAACGGGCTCTACCATGTCCTTTCCGGGGTGCTTTCGCCCCTGAACGGGGTGGGGCCTGACGACATTCGGGTGCGCGAGCTGGTGGCGCGCGTGGCGGCCGGCGGAGTTCAGGAAATCGTTCTGGCGACGGGCACCAGCGTCGAGGGCGAGACCACCGCTGCTTTCATCGCCGAGCGCCTGGCGGCCTTCCCTGTGCGGGTGACCCGGATCGCGTCGGGGGTCCCCATGGGGGGGGATCTGAAGTTCGTCGATCAGATCACCTTGAAACGAGCCATGGAGTCGCGTCGTGACATCGAATGATCCGGCCCCCGAGCGTCTGTTCGAATGCCGCCTGTGCGGGGAGTGCTGCAAGGGATACGGCGGCACCTATCTTGAGCCGGAGGACATCGAGGCGATCGCGGCCTATGTCGGCATCGACCCGGCCGCCTTCCTGGCGGACTATTGCAGGCTGTCCGGGAAACGGCCCCTGCTGGCCCAGGGGCCCGACGGCTACTGCATTTTCTGGGACACGCTCTGCACCATCCACCCGGTGAAACCGCGCATGTGCCGTCGCTGGCCGTTCATCGCAAGCGTGCTCGTCGACCCGGAAAACTGGTTCGCCATGGCCAGCGCATGCCCCGGCATGCGCACCGACGCCCCGCTGGCGGATGTCTGCCGCTGTGTTGCCGCCAAGCTGGCATCTGAAATCCGGGATCCCGGGCCGGTATGCGCCGGCCCCGAGTGATGCGCGATGGCCCCGAAAGAGCCCACACGGGAGGAAACGGTTGAGGAGGCCGCACGGCTGCGCGCGGAAAACCGGCGACTCGAGCTCCTTGTGCGCAAAAGTGAGACTGCGCTGAGGCAGGTCGAGCAGCAGCTGCAGCAGGCCCAGAAGATGGAAACGCTCGGCACCCTGGTCGCCGGCGTCGCCCACGAGATCAACAACCCCATCAATCTCATTATTTACAATCTGCCGTTGTTGCAGAAAATCTGGGCGGACCTGCTGGCAGCGTTGGTGTCCATGCCGGCGGAAGATCCAAAACGGAAATTCGGAGGGTTTACCGTTGATTTTCTCGAAGGCAATTTGCCGCGGCTGATTGCCGATATGGACCTGGCGGCCAATCGGGTCACCAAGATCGTCTCCGATCTAAAAAACTTTTCGCGCCAGTCGAACGTGACCGAAAAGCACCCCTTCAGCATCAACACCGCTGTAAAAAATGCGCTGCGGCTGGCCCAGGCCACGCTGCGGCGGGCCGGGATCAGCGTGTCGACCGACCTGGCGCCCGATCTGCCCGAGATCGAAGGGAGCCTGCAGAGCCTCGAACAGGTTGTGCTGAACATCATCGTCAACGGCGTTCAGGCGATCGATCGTGCGCCGGGGGAGATCCGGGTTCAGACCCAGGTCGATCTCAAGGACGGCCGGGTTCGCCTGCAGGTGGCCGACAACGGGCGCGGGGTGTCGCCGGCGATTGCAGACCGGGTTTTTCTACCCTTTGTCACCGACAAGCAGGCCCGCGGAGGGACAGGGCTGGGGCTGTCCGTCTCCTACGGGATCGTGAAAGCCCACGGCGGGGAGATATCCTTTCAGACGCGGCCGGGGGAGGGCACGACGTTCACGATCCTGCTGCCGACGATGCTCAAACGGCAGGCGGCCAAGATTCTGTTGGTCGACGACGACAGTATGGTGCGGCAGGTGCTGGTCGATGCGCTGTCCATCCCGCGCTGTTACCTGCTGGAAGAAGCGACGAACGGGATCGAGGCGTCGATCCGCTTGGGGACCTACCGGCCGGATTTGCTGATTCTGGATGTCTTCATGCCGGAAATGGACGGCCTCGAAGTGTGCCGCAGCATCCGGGCCGAGCCGGAGCTCGCCGGCGTGAAGGTCATCATCACCACCGGCTATCCGGGCCACCCCAAGCTCGACGAGCTGGCTGCCCTCGGGTTCACCCATGTCCTGGCAAAACCCTTCGACATCCCCGAGCTTTTGCACACCGTTGAAATCCTGCTCAGCGACCGCTGACGGGGCTGAGGTGATGGAGAGCGGGTTATGGCAAGCTGCGCTTGAACCCGCTCACTGCCCAGGGGGGGGTATTCTTCGGTGGGAATCCCGACGTGCCGGGACCACGATACGATCGCGGCCGGAGGCCACCCCCACAGGGGGCAGACGTTTTCCCCTGTGAGGTGGCGTCGCGAGCGGTCGTACTCTTTTTACGCTGCCATCAACGTTCATGCGAGATGAGACCGGCTGCCAAGAATTCCCGGTTCAAGCGGGCGATGTTGACGATGGAAATCTCCTTGGGGCAGGCATTCTCGCATTCGCGGTGGTTGGAGCAGTTGCCGAAACCGCAGGCGTCCATCGCCCGTACCATGCTCATGGCCCGGCGGTCGGCCTCCGGGTGTCCCTGCGGCAGGAGCGCCAGCTGCGAAATTTTCGCACTGACGAAGAGCATGGCCGAGGCGTTGGGGCAGGCGGCGACGCAGGCGCCGCAGCCGATACAGGCCGCGGCGTCCATGGCCTTCTCGGCGAGCTGCGGCGCAATGGGAAGGGCGTTGGCTTCCGGCGCATTGCCGGTGTTGATGGAGACAAAGCCGCCGGCCTGGATGATCCGGTCGAAAGCGCTACGGTCCACGATCAGATCCTTGATGACCGGAAAGGCCCGGGCGCGCCAGGGTTCGACCACCAGCGAGTCGCCGTCCTTGAAGTGGCGCATGTGCAGCTGGCAGAGCGATGTGCCTTTTAGGGGGCCGTGGGCGCGGCCGTTCACCATGCTGCCGCAGGAGCCGCAGATGCCCTCCCGGCAGTCGTGCTCGAAAGCGATCGGCTCCTGACCCTCCAGGGTGAGCCGTTCATTGACCACGTCCAGCATTTCCAAAAACGACATGTCGGTCGAGATGTCCCGGGCGGCATAGGTCTCAAAGCGGCCCTTGTCCGAGCGGCCTTTCTGCCGCCAGATCTTGAGCGTCAGGTTGATGGTCTTGTTCACTTGTAGCTCCTCTGGGTTAACTGGACGTTTTCGAAGATCAGGGGCTCCTTGTGAAGATTCGGGTCGCGTCCGTCGCCGGTGAACTCCCAGGCGGCGACGTGGCAGAAATTCTGATCGTCGCGCCGGGCCTCGTTTTCTTCGGTCTGGAACGCCTCGTTGAAATGGCCGCCGCAGGATTCCTGACGTGCCAGGGCATCGACGACCAACAGCTCCGCGAATTCCATGAAGTCCGCCACTCGCCCGGCTTTTTCCAGGCTCTGGTTGAGATCCGCAGCGGAGCCGGGCACGCGCACGTTTTGCCAAAACTCCTCGCGCAGCTCACGGATGAGGGCACGGGCCTGGATCAGGCCCTCATTGGTACGGGACATGCCGCAATGGTCCCAGAGGATGAGCCCCAGCCGGCGGTGGAAGTCATCGACGGTGCGCTTGCCTGCAATCGACAGCAGTTTGCGGGTTCGTTCCTCGACCTGCCGCTCGGCGTCCGTGAAGCCGGCATGCCCGGTGGTCAGCGCATCGAAACGGGTTCCGGCCAGGTAGCCGCCGATGGTGGCCGGGATCACGAAGTATCCGTCCGCCAGCCCCTGCATCAGGGCGCTGGCGCCCAGCCGGTTGGCGCCGTGGTCTGAGAAGTTGGCCTCTCCGAGCGCGAAAAGCCCGTCGACGGTGCTCATCAGATTGTAGTCCACCCAGAGACCCCCCATGGTGTAGTGCACGGCCGGGTAGATCATCATCGGCATTCGGTAGGGGTCGTCCCCGGTAATTTTTTCGTACATCTGAAAAAGGTTGCCGTACTTTTTCGCGATGGTGGCCTGGCCGTCACGCTGAATGGCATCGGCGAAATCCAGGTACACCGCGAGCCCGGTCTCGCCGACGCCATATCCCCGGTCGCATTGCTCCTTGGAGTTGCGGGAGGCCACGTCGCGCGGGACGAGGTTGCCGAAGCTCGGGTACTTGCGTTCGAGGAAATAGTCCCGTTCGGCTTCGGGGATGTCGGTCGGGGCGCGTTTGTCGCCCGCGGTTTTCGGCACCCAGACCCGGCCGTCGTTGCGCAGGCTTTCGCTCATCAGGGTGAGCTTGGACTGGTAGGTGCCGTGCACCGGAATGCAGGTGGGGTGGATCTGGGTGAAGCAGGGGTTGGCAAAGAGCGCCCCGCGCTTGTAAGCCCGGAAGGTGGCGGTGACGTTGCACGCCTTGGCGTTGGTGGATAGATAATACACGTTGCCGTAGCCGCCGGTGCACAGCAGCACGGCGTGGGCGGCGTGCCGTTCGATCTCTCCGGTGAGCAGGTTGCGGGCAACGATGCCGCGCGCCTGGCCGTTGACGACAACCAGGTCCAGCATTTCCCGGCGCGGGAACAGGTGCACCTTGCCGGCGGCCACCTGTCGCATCAGGGCGCTGTAAGCGCCGAGCAGCATCTGCTGGCCGGTTTGGCCGCGGGCATAAAACGTGCGCGACACCTGGGCGCCGCCGAAGGATCGGTTGGCGAGCAGCCCGCCGTATTCCCGGGCAAAGGGGATGCCCTGGGCGGCACAGTGGTCGATGATGGCGTTGCTCACCTGCGCCAGCCGGTAGACATTGGCCTCCCGCGCTCGAAAATCCCCTCCTTTGATCGTGTCGTAGAAGAGCCGCTGGATGCTGTCGCCGTCGTTGGGATAGTTCTTGGCGGCGTTGATGCCGCCCTGGGCGGCGATGCTGTGCGCCCGGCGCGGCGAGTCGTGAATGCAGAAGGTCTTGACATCATACCCGAGCTCCGCCAGGCTGGCCGAAGCCGAGGCACCGGCCAGGCCGGTGCCGACCACAAGGATGCTGTACTTGCGCTTGTTGGCCGGATTGACCAGCTTGGTTTCAAAACGGTGGCGGTCCCATTTCTGGGCAAGGGGCCCTGCGGGTATCTTGGCATCGAGGTGCATGAGGGTTCCTTTCTAATTGCGAGAAACGAAAACGGCTAATACCGGATCAGCATATAAAAGGGCAGCAGGCCGAAGCCGAGTGCCGCCATCCCGCCTGCGGCCCAGCTCAAGGCCGTCACGGCCGGCATGGTTTTCGGGTGATTGGCGCCGATCGACTGAAAGGCGCTCCAGAAACCATGGCGGACATGCAGGGCCACCACGATCATCGCCGACACGTAGAGCAGAATGAGCCAGGGCTGGTTGAATGCGGCGGCCACCAGATCGAAAATCGTCCGGGCGCTCCGGTCGGTCCAGGTAAAGTGGAACAGGTGGAATATCAGAAACGCCAGGATGATCAGGCCGGTGTAAGGCATGGTCTTAGAGCTGATCGTCCGGCCGCCGGCGGAGGTGTCCAATTTATAGGGGACCGGCCGAGCCTTGCGGTTTTGCAGGAACAGATAGAGCCCGGTCAGGATGTGCACCAGGGCGAAGCTGATCAGGCCCGCCCGAAACACCTGCAGGACCGGACCCAGAGACTGCAGTTTTTCGGCATATCCGTTGAAGGCCTCTCGGCCGGCGATCATCAGGAGGTTCCCTGCGAGGTGGGCCGCCAGAAAACCGATGAATGCCAGGCCGGTCAGAGCCATCATGAGTTTCTTTCCGACGGATGATCCGAGCGTTGCGGTAAACCAGGTCATGGGGTGTCCTCCGAGAGGGGAGTGGCTGCCGGCCTGCGGGTCGACAAGAGTGCAGTATTAGAAAATTGCCCGGTGGCTGTCAACAAGCAAACCGGTCATGCCTTGGGTTGTAGAAAAAAGGGTTCAAGGTTGCAGGGTTTAGGGGTTCCATTCGCGCTATGCCGCTTTTCGAACCCGCATCTCCCAGCCGCTTCTGGGATCCCCTATTCAGCAACATGTGTCCGACACGCTGTGCCCCCGACCCCGGATCCGCTTTTTAACGCCCGGGGCCCGCCTTTTTTTCCCACGCCGTGGCGGCCTCCCACCACCAGGCATCGCGACGGGTGGCGAGCACGGCCTCGGCGATGGCCTTTCCGGTCTCGGTGCGCAGCCTGGCGAGCACCTGCGGCAGCCACGTTTTGGGCGTTTCGCAGCCGATATCCATCAGGTCCTTCAGCTCCAGAATGAGGGCAATCTGGTCCGCGTCATGGGCCAGCAGGGCTTCCGGCGAGCGGGCGACACGGTATTCCGCAACGAGGGCGGCCAGGCGCGGGCCGAAGGGAAGACCCCGGACGGCGTCCGCAACCGCCTTCGGCTCATCGGTGCGGACGTAGGCTTTTTGCACCGAGTTCATGTCCCCGGTGCGGGCTTCCGGCAGATCGTGAACCAGGCATAGGCAAATCAGCTTGAGTGCATCCACTTCCGGTCGCAGCTCGGCCATTACGTAGGCGATGAATGTGGCGGAATAGACATGCTCCGCCACGGATTCGCGGCCGGCGCCCAGAAACTGGAAACCGGAGCGGGGTATGTTTTTAAGCATCCGGGCCTCGAAGAGTAGATCGGCAATGGGCTTCATCAGGAACCTCGCATCAGGGGTGTTGTCATGGCTCTGGTTCTATTCTGTGCGGTCGGCAAAGGCAACCCCCGATTTGACTTCGGTAGCGGGTGTGATATAAAAAGTATTTAACCTGATTTGAGGATTATTAGAGAGCGACTTTAAAGCGCGCCCTGAGGTGAAAAACCGCGTGCAGTCCGAAACGCCGCCACCCGGGTGTAAGGATGCCGGACATCTCCTTCTGACCTCTTCTCAAGTCCAAACCCCAAGCGGTTCATGACTCGTGCAACACTTTCCACGCCAAGGAGGAGCGGGAATTCGATATGGAAATGGATCTGATCGGTATGATTCGCAGCGCAGGGCTGGTCGCCCAGCTGGTCCTGTTGCTGCTGCTGATGTTTTCGATCAGCACATGGGGCATCATCCTCATCAAGTATCGTTATGTCCGCCGGGCATTTCGCGAATCCGCGGAGTTCAGCGACTACTTCTGGAAGAGCCGTGACTTTTCCAATGCGTTCGCCCGGGCAAAACAGCTGCCGGGCAGTCCGCTGGCGCGGATCTTCCGCGTGGCTTACCTGGAGCTGAAAAAAACCAGCCAAGCCGGCGAAGTGCCGGAGTCCGCCGAGAGTGCTTCCACCGCTGCCTCGCCGGGGTTGGCCTTCGGGACTCGCATCACCGCCACCGACAACGTGAAACGGGCGCTGCGCCGCGCCATCAACACCGAAATGACGCGGATGACCCAGATGGTGCCGTTTCTGGCCACCATCGGCAACACCAGCCCCTTTATCGGGTTGTTCGGAACCGTTTGGGGCATCATGGGATCGTTTCACAGCATCGGGTTGAAAGGCTCCGCCAATCTGGCCACCGTGGCCCCGGGGATCTCCGAAGCGCTGGTCGCCACCGCCGCCGGTCTGGCCGCCGCCATTCCGGCCGTGATCGCCTTTAACCATTTTATGAACAAGATTCGAATCGTGGAGACTGAGCTGCAGAGTTTTTCAGCCGATTTTCTCAACATCATCGAACGGGACATCCTGCGGCTTGAAAGGAGAAAACCATGAAAAGCGGGAACGGTGACAACGGGTTCATGTCCGAAATCAACGTCACACCGTTGGTGGATGTCATGCTCGTGCTGCTGATTATTTTCATGGTGGCGGCGCCGATGATGGTGCAGGGGCTGGACGTGGCCTTGCCGCAGGTGACGGCAAAGCCGCTCGACACGCGCGAAGACCAATTGATGGTCACTGTCCGCAAGGACCAGCAGATCTTCATCAACGACTTTGAGGTGCCGCTCGACGAGCTGTCGGGCAAGCTTGCCAAGATCATCCAGGGGCGGTCCGGGCCTGAGCTCTATCTGAAAGCCGACAAGGACGTGCCTTACGGGCTCGTGGCACAGGTGATGGGGCGCATCAAGGATGCCGGTGTCGACAAGTTGGGGATGGTCACCGAACCTTCGACGCCCGAACCCGCTGTCAAGGGAGCCAAGCCGAAACGCGGATGAAAGCGGATCGACATGCCGGCAGTTCGAATTTCAATGCGACCGAGGCCCCTGTCCGCTCGGCAGCCAGGTATTTCCTGCTGTCCGCGGCGCTGCATCTGGTGCTTTTCGCTGCCCTGGTATGGGTTCCCGCCAGCGTTTCCACCCCCCGGCTGCCTCCCGGGGCGATCAGCGTGAACCTGGTGTCGCTGCCCGGGCCGGCCCCGGCTGCCGGCGGCGGCAGCACCGG
>JBGSTS010000031.1:0-4197 GCA_041736435.1 Desulfobacterales bacterium
CGGGGCTGGCGGAGCTGGCCGGCAGCGGGCGGCTGGGAAAATGCGGCCAGCCCAGCCGCCTGATATTGCCCCCGGCCTCCACGGGAACGGCCCTTACCCCGGCGGCCCCTGCAGCCCTCGGAAACCGTACGCGTCCATTCCTCAAAATCCAGGACGGCTGCAACGCCTTTTGCGCCTATTGCATCGTGCCCTATGCCCGCGGCCCGAGCCGCAGCCTGCCCGACCGGTTTGTCCTGGACGGCATCCGGGCGCTGGCAGCGGCCGGGTTTCATGAAGTGGTGCTCACCGGCATTCATTTAGGCTGCTACGGGCGGGACCTCGAACCGCCAACCAGCCTGTTCGAACTGCTGCAGGGCATCCGCGGCCTGCCCACCATCATCCGGGTGCGGCTGAGTTCGATCGAGCCCCTTGAACTGAGCGAAGAGATCCTGGCCCTGGTCGCCTCATCGGAACGTTTTTGCCGCCATTTCCACATCCCGCTTCAAAGCGGGGACTCGGGGACGCTCGCCCGGATGGGCCGGCCCTACTCGGTCGAGATGTTTGCCGGGCTGGTGCGAAACATCCACGGCACCATGCCGGATGCCGCCATCGGTACGGATGTACTCGTCGGGTTTCCCGGCGAGAGCGCGGCGGCATTCGCCGCCACCTGCGAGGTGATCGATCGGCTGCCGCTCTCCTACCTGCATGTCTTCCCTTTTTCACCGCGCGCCGGGACCGCCGCCTTCGATCTTCCCGACCGCGTGTCGGCGCAGACGATCAAAGCGCGCTGCCATCGGCTGCGACAACTCGGCCGCGAAAAACGAAGCCTTTTCTATCGAGCGTTCATCGGGCAACGCATGCCGGTGGTCGTTGAGGGCCGCCGCCATACCGAGACCGGACTGCTCAAGGGAATCTCGTCGAACTATCTGCCGATCCTTTTCGCGGGGCCCGAGGAGTTGAAAAACTGCGTGGCAGAGGTCATCGTCGAGCAGGAACGGGACGGACGCCTTCTGGGAGTCATTGACAAACGTTTTTGGAGTTTGTATGCTCACACATACTAGCCAACGCCAAGATTCGAGTCAGCGAGAGACGTAACGCTACGGATCCTGAATCGCTACGATCGACGGCTACACAAAATTTGGGGATGTTCGGCTCCCCGGATGCACAGGTAACTATACTCTGCTTTTCCCCGGATGGCCGGGCCGCCAGAGCTGATGGCGGCTCGGCTTTTTTTTTGCCGATCCAATATTACCACTGGGACCGCAGCGCCAACTTCTGAAGAAGGGAGGAAAAAGCTATGGGTTCTTTGGCCATCATGGTGTTGTCCTTCGTTGGTTTCATTCTCATGTACAAACTTTACGGCCAATACATCGGGCGCAGAATCTTCAAGCTCTCGGGGGCATGTAAAACGCCGGCCTGCGAGTACGAGGACGGGATTGACTTCGTCCCGACCAAAAAGGAGGTGATCTTCGGCCATCATTTCACCTCGATCGCCGGCACCGGCCCCATCGTGGGGCCTGCGATTGCCATCATCTGGGGGTGGGTCCCCGCCCTGCTGTGGGTTTTCATCGGCAGTGTGGTCATGGGCGCCGTGCACGATTTCGGCGCGCTGATCATCTCCATGCGCAACCAGGGAAAATCCATCTCCGAGTACACCTCCAAGTACGTCAACAACCGCACCAAGTTTTTTTTCTTCGTGATCGTCTTTCTGGAACTCTGGATCGTGATCGCCGTGTTCGGCCTGGTCATCGCCATTGTCTTCAACATTTACCCTCAGGCGGTACTGGCGGTCTGGATCGAAGTGCCGATCGCCATCTGGCTGGGCCATCAGATCTACAAAAGGGGCAAGGACCCCATGGTCCTGTCCATCTATGCCGTGGCCTTGATGTACTTTTTTGTGGTCATCGGCCCTTGGACGCAGTTCAAGATGCCGGCCATCGCAGGAATTCCGGCTACCGGGGTGTGGACGATCATTTTGTTGATCTATGCGTTTTTCGCCTCCACGCTGCCGGTGGGCACTCTGCTGCAGCCGCGTGATTTCATCAACTCCCACCAGTTGATTATCGCCATGGCGCTGCTGGTGGTCGGGGTCGTGGTGTCGGCGTTCAGCGGCCGGCTGGAGATCGTCGCCCCCGCCGTGCAGATGGCCCCTGCCAAAGCGCCGCCCATGTGGCCGTTCCTGTTCATCACCATTGCCTGCGGCGCCATCTCCGGGTTTCACTCTCTGGTCTCCTCCGGCACCTCGGCCAAACAGGTTCGGGATGAAACTGAGTCTTTGTTTGTCGGGTACGGCTCCATGCTCATGGAGGGCGCGCTGGCCACACTCGTGATCATCGCCGTCGCGGCCGGCATCGGGATGGGCTATACGCCAAAAGGCGGAGAGACCCTGACGGGGGTGGCCGCCTGGACGACCCATTACTCCTCCTGGGCCTCCGCCTCGGGGCTGGGTGCCATGATCACCGCTTTCGTGGATGGCGCCGCCAACATGATGGGCTCATTTGGCATCCCAAAAATCATCACCCTGGCGATCATGGGCGTTTTTGTGGCTTCATTTGCCGCCACCACCCTGGACACCGCCACCCGGATTCAACGCTACGTGGTGGCTGAGCTGGCCGGGGACCTCAAGCTGAACTTTCTGACCGGCCGTTACCCTGCCACTTTCATCGCGGTCGGCACCGCCCTGCTCCTGGCCTTCGCGGCCGGCCCCGGCGGTAACGGCGCTCTGAAACTCTGGCCGCTCTTCGGCGCCGTGAACCAGACCCTGGCCGCCCTGGCCCTGATCATCATCACCCTCTATCTCCAGAGACTCGGCGGGCTGAAGTGGATCATCGCCGGGCTGCCGGCCGTCTTTATGGCAGTGATGACCATCTGGGCCGTCATTCTAAACCAGGTTAATTTTCTGGGCGCCAACAATATGTTGCTCTCGGTCATCAACATTTGCATCCTTTTCGTCGCCATCTGGATCGTGATCGAGGGTGTCGTCAAGTTTTTCGCCTCGATGGGCAAGCCGCCCGTCGAACCGGTGCCGGCGGCAGCCGCATAACCCCGAGGCGGAAGCATCGCCGGGAAGCGATGCTTCCGCTCTTCACAACCAGGACGCAGAAGCGAGCGGAGCGCATCGACAGGCTGCGCATCCGCGTTTTCAATTTCCCCTGGCGGGGGATCGGCTTGGCTTGTTGGAGCAGATCTCCCGCCAGGCCATTTCTACAGGAGATGAACGTTGCCTGTGATCATGGCGCCCATTCCTCCTGAGAGCATCGGCCGGGACGGGCCGGTTCCAACAGGCCGGGTGTTCAGCCGGTGTAATGAAATACCGGGCCGATCGGATTTGCTGCATGGTGGCTGAGCTTAAAAAGCTTTATTGGCTGCTCCTGGCGCCGGCGATCTTACTCCTGGTTCTCGCCTATGGCGCCAAGCAACTCGGCTGGGTCCCTGATCCACGCTCCGGGAGCCTGCCGGCGTTCATCGCTCCGAGCGTTTTTGTTGCGTCCATAGCGCTGTCCGTCGCTATGCCCGTTTTCCTGCGCTCGCTGTTTGCGCACCGCAGGCGCCATGAAAAAAGCGTCCCGGAGCCGGAACTGCTCGGGTTCGAGAGAAAACTGCTCTTCGCTGCCCTCGCGACCCCTTATTTAATTCCGGTGGCTTATCTTCTGGATTTTCCCCACTTCTATTTCACCGCGATCGTCTTGACTGCGCTTTACGCAGGATATTATTTTTATCCGTCGCCAAAACGAATTCAACACGAAAGGCGGCTGTTCAGGGTCAAATAAACCGAACGACTTCCTGCCGTCGCAGCGGTCCTCGAGGAGCTCACATGGCCGGCATCCTGACGCTCATCCGGAACAAACTGTGGCAGTTTTTCAAAATTTCGAGTGAAGTGTTTCGCTTCCAGGCCGTCGAAACCATCGAATGCGAAGTTGAAGAGCTGGAAAACATCTTCGGCGTCCTGGTGCTGGGTTCATTTATCGGCATGCCCTCCCCGCCCATGCAGGTCTCGCTGGACTTGATGCCGTTCATGGAGAAAGAGTTGATCCTGATGATGGAGAAAGTCGATACCGCCCATCAACCCATTTCACAGCTGGGCGGTGGACCCCGTTGTTTGGACAGCCTGATGGGTGGGCTAAGCTCTGAATCGGTTTTTGGTTTTTTGTAGTTTTTATGGGAAGCATCAGGCTGCCTCCGCGAACGGATGAGGCAGACCGTAGTAAACCTCATCCG
>JBGSTS010000038.1:0-31906 GCA_041736435.1 Desulfobacterales bacterium
CCCAGTCGGCGAGCCCCTTGCGCCAAAGATCGGCCTGGCGGGCGGCAAACTGCTGGCGGGTGAGCCCGGCCGCCAGCGCCTCCTGATCGTCCACCCAGGGCTGGAAGTCGTCGGCGGAGAGGTTTGGAAAGGTGAGCAGGAGGTTGGGCAGGTCCCCCTTGGGGTCGATGGCGATGACCGGGATGTTGTCGATGAGGGCCTCCTCGATCAACCCCATGCCAAGGCCGGTCTTGCCGCTGCCCGTCATGCCGATGATCACCGCATGCGTGGTCAGGTCCTTGGAGTCGTAGAGCACCAGCTCGTCCGAAAGCGTGCCGGAATCCAGGTCGAATTTCCGGCCCATGTAAAACACCCCGAGCTTTTCATAGGCGATCATGGACACCCCCTTTTGGTTGCAGTGGTGTGGCGGTGAGCATTTCGGCTGAATACGATACGACAGGCTGCGGGCGCGCCCCCCACCGGGGGTCGCCGCAACGGATCGCATCGGCTGTCGGCATGTGCGAATGGGTTGAGTTTTAATCGTTGCGTTGCAGGAAGTCAACGCCGGTTGCGGGTCGCAGCCATGGCGGGGTGAGGAAAAAGCGGGTGTTCGGCAGTCAACCGCGCGCCGTCACAGGTCCGTGAAACCCGTTCACACGAGAATCAGCCGGGCCAGTGCCGTCAAAACGATGATCACACCCATGATGTCGATCATATCCATTGCCTGATCCCTTGCCCGATAATCGCAATCTGGTAAAAACATTTAAAGCAAAATTTGTGCCCACATTTATCGATGCAACTTTTCAATTTAATTTCAAGCATAAAACCGTTTCGGCCAGGTGACGTTGGCGTAAAGTAAGAAAAATAGGACATACTCAATGGGCGGACGATTTCCTGTTGCCATCGAATTCAGCGGTCGCAAGCGCTGCGCCGGCGCTCGTTTTGACTTTGCTTTCTCTTTTGCTATGATCCCGGATCGGATGGCGGGCAGGGCACCCCGGCCCGCGGCAGGCAACCTACAATCGAGCGAGGAGCAATCGTGTTCGAAATCAAGGAAATACTGGATGTGGCGATTCGATTGGAGCGAAACGGCGAAAACACCTATCGCAATGCCATGGCCTCATCTTCGGACGAGGAGATGAATGCGCTGCTGGCGTGGATGGCCGATGAAGAGGCCAAGCACCGGGAGTGGTTTTCCACCCTGCAAGCACAGCTGGACAAGGGGGCGGCAAATCCCTTTTTCGAGGAGATGAGCCGCGAGGTGTTCAACGACCTGGTCGGCGGGCAGAGTTTTTCTCTCAAGGAGGTGGATTTCGGGGAGATCGGAAGTGCCGAGGAGCTCATCTCCGTCTTCACGGAGTTCGAGCAGGATACCGTTCTCTTCTATGAACTGGTCGAGCCCTTCATCGAAGACCCCGACACACGGGCACATCTGCAGCAGATCATCGCGGAGGAAAAACGGCACATCGCGCGCCTGAAAGAGTTCAAGCCGGCGGTTTTGGCCAAGTCTTAGTTCCGTGGATCCTGCCGGAGTGCGATCAGCCCCAGGAACCCGGTTCCGATAAAAAGCAGGAACCCGAAATGACCCTCAGCCGGATGCACGGTCAGGATAAAGCACCCTCCGCCTCCACCCCCACCGCTGCTGCTGCCGCTTTCACCGCCACCCCCGCCGACAGGCGGAGGGGTCGTGGATGATGCGGCGTAATACTCCAGATCGAGCAGGACGCTCTCCGCCCCGACGGCGACACTGCGCGGGTAGACGCCGACCAGCTCTCCCCCGGAAAAGGTGACCGTATAGGTGTCGGCCGCTGTGATCGGGATGGCATAGCCGCCGCTGTTTGCAGTCACCGCGTAGTAGGCGCCCTTGTCCGGCAGCACGGTCACGCCGGCCAGACCCTCCCCCGGATCGTATTGCTCATTGGAATTGGTGTCCTCCCAAACGGTCCCGACGATGAAGCGGTTGAAGTGGTCGGGATTGGATGTGTTGGCAGAGCAGAAATTCCCCGTGATGACCTGCGGGCCGACCTGGGTGGCCGGGTTGGTTTCAGGGACCACGGCGTAGCCGACATTGGTCCAGTTGCCGTTGACCGACATGATGGCATAGCGGTGGCCGGGAGGGTCCTGGGTGCCGTCGGTCCCCTGTCCCCAATCGATGTTGAATCCGGCATGACCGTAGACCGCATGTTTTGAATAGGCAAACACGATGCCGGCCCACCCTTGTCGCATAAAGCCGGAGGCATCGACGCGTTCCAATTGACCGGTGTGAGTCTGGCTGTCGATGCTGATGGTGTAATCCGAGTGGCTCTTGGCTGCGTAATAAAGACGAACATCGAAGGCAGCCGGAGGCTTGGTTGGAAGTGCCGCAAACTCGTTTCGCAGAACGTCGAGATTTACCCCGAAAGACGAGCGGGCGGCTGCGACCTCAGGGGTCGTCATTGCGGCGAGCCACGCCCCTTCCTGGGCCGGGTTGGCTCGCGCCCGGTTCATGAGCCACATCATCTGCTGTTCGTTGCCGTCCGGGTGCAGGTTGTCGGCGCTTTTGTGAAAGGTCCACTCCGCCGCGGCCGCCGGGGCCAGCCAGACCGGATCAGCCGGTTGTGCTGAAAAAACCCGCAATTCCTCAGCGGGATCCTCCGATGCTTCAAGAACGATTCTGGGCGGATTTTGCTCCGGCGCTCTATCGCTTTGTGCGAAAGAGACGCCGCTGTGAACAAAGGCAACTAAGATCGGCAGAATCACGTGAGCCAGGTACGGCAGGGAAGCACGGTGGTTTTTACCGGTCATGGAGTGTCCTCAATTTCTTGGTCAGGTCCAGGTGGTTCATCTTCTCCAATGTATCATCGGCCGTTTTGATAAAAACATTAAGGCTTGCTATGTTAAACCCTCTGTGCTTTATAGACGACCTTTTGAGCAGAGTCAAAATAGCCGAAAATGCAGCGCGATGCAGGTTGAACTCCACCGCACATGAAGGATTTACGCGCAAACGGTCAACCCCAGGAAACCATCCCATGCAGATCCGACCACTCCGGACAACCGCTATCGGCATCATCACGCTTCTTGCCGCCGTCTTTCTCGTTTTCCCCCTCCAAGCCAATTACCAGCAGCCCCTATCAACGCCGGAGGCTGCCTCCGCCGACCATGCCCCGGATGAGATCCTGGTAAAATACCGGCCGGCCGAGCTGCGACATGAACCCGGGCCGATCGATGGCGGCTCGGAAAGCAGAAACGTGGCCAGCCAATCAACCGTGCCGCAGAAGGAGTCCGGGTTTCTCGTGGTGAAGATTCCAGCGGGGCTGTCGGTCGCAGAGGCGCTCGAAATCTACCAGCTGGACCCTCGGGTGGAGTACGCCGAGCCGAACTACTACCGTCGCATCAGCTTCATCCCCAACGACACTCTCTATGGTCAGCAGTGGGGGATGCCCAAAATCAAGGCCCTGGAGGCATGGGATGTCAACACCGACTGCAGCTCGGTTCTCGTGGCGGTGATCGACACCGGCGCGGATTATTTTCATCCCGATTTGGCGGCGAACATCGATATCGGCTTGGGGTGGAATTTTCTAACCGGCGATAGCAGTCCTATCGATCGAGATAGCCACGGGACCCACGTGACGGGAACCCTGGCGGCCGTCGGCGACAATGGCCTCGGGGTTGCCGGTATCTGCTGGAGTGCCCGGGTCATGGTGCTGAAGGCCTTCGACGATTTTGGGGTCGGGAGGGTTTCGGACATTGTCGATGCCTTGAACTACGCCCGCCTGAACGGGGCTAGGATCGTCAACGCCAGCTACATCGGATCGACCTTCTCCCTTGCAGAGCGGGACGCCATCGACCTGCTGAAGGCCTCCGGTATCCTTCTGGTGGCATCGGCCGGAAACGAAAGCGAAGACAACGACCGGGTGCCGAGCTACCCGGCAAGCTACGGAATCGACAACATCATTGCCGTGGCAGCGACTCGGCAGGACGACATCCTGGCAGACTATTCCAACTACGGCGCTGCAAGCGTGCATGCCGGCGCACCCGGATCCCTCATCCTGAGCACCTATCCTATCGATCTGGATCCGGCCGGCTATCGCTATAAATTCGGCACCTCCATGGCGGCATCCCACGTGAGCGGGCTGGCGGCCGTGGTCTGGGCCAAGGATCCCGGTCTGACTCTCTCCCAGGCAAAAGCGCGGATCCTGGACGGCGTGGACCGCCTGGCCGGGCTCTCGGGGAAAGTATTCACGGCCGGGCGCATCAACGCCTTCAACAGCATCCGGGGGGTCCCCGCCGTGCCGTCCGGCTTCTCCGCCTCGGCATCTTCCGTTCGGATCGACCTCAGCTGGGAGGACAACTACTTCGATATCGAGGGGTTCGTGCTCGAGCGCAGTGACAATGGCGCGGGATCTTTCGTCGAGATTGCCCGGCTGGACCCTTACACGTTTGCCTATCGCGATTCCGATGTGGTCGCTTCGGCGACATATGTCTACCGCCTGAGAGCTCTCAAAGACGGCACTCAATCCGATCCCGCCGAACTGACCGCGTCGGCGGTTGACAGGTCTTCGGCATCGGGAGGGGGCGGAGGCGGAGGGGGTGGAGGGTGTTTCATCAGATCGACTTGGCGTGAGTGAGCCGGTTGGGGTTTTGCCGAGCTGAAAAGCGCCAATCGGGTTGAACCCCTCTTCCGGGAGTTCATTAATCCTAAATCGAACCGGAACGGTGGGTTCTCACTCGGACACCACCTCGCTGATCTGCCGCACCGGCGCCAGATCGGTGAAGTTGGGGATGTCGCCGCGCAGCACGCCGCCGGAGGCCGCGATGCCTTTTTCATACCCGTCGGCCGTCTCGAAATAGAGGCTGCCGATGCAAACGTAGGGCGCCGGCTGGCCGCTGCCGCCGGAAACACCTCTGAGCACCTCGGTCCGGACAAGGCCGAAAGGCGCCAGGAGCTTGGCCACCAGGCTCATGTGGGTCGTGCGATAGTATTCCAGGTCGAAACGGCCGCCCTCGCGGTTCGGGTACATCACGCTCACTTTGTACATACGGGTCTCTCCTCCCAATGAAATCGTCTCATCTGAAAATCCCCCCAATGGGGGATTTCGTGGCGGATGAAGACGGCGCGAAGCGCCGTAAACCGCTTCTATCCGGGTTGAACTTTTCTCCCGATAGTCCCGCCGTGGCGGGGTCCCGAAGCCGCCGCCCCAGGCTGCGCGCATCCGTTCGACGGGTCGCAGTTCCTAACGCTGCGGATCGATGCTCGTTTCCCGAATGCGGTGACAGCGTCCATCCAGCCGAATGGAGTAGCCGCCCCCCTCGAATTCCAGCAGGCCTGCCATTTTTAAAAGGGCGCGGTCGGTGAACCGGATGCGCTCCTCCCCGACGACGGCATACAGGGCATCGTTTTCTACCACCAGCCCGGCGGGATCGAGCGGCAGCCGCCGCCGGGTGTTCAGGATGAGTTCGACGGGCTCCTCGGACGTGACGTCGACGACAAACAAGGCGGTGTCTTCGTAGGGGAAGTACACCTTCTCGCGCATCTCCTCCCGTTCCTGGCAGAGGTAATAACCGCCGGCATCCCGCCGGATGGCCGAATGAAAATACGCGATGATGCGGGGGTTGCGGAAGGGGCCTGAGCGGTTGCGCCAGCGGCCGTTCCGGTCAAGCCAGAAAACCGCTTTTTCACGCGGGATGACGATTTCGGCAGGCGCTTCCTTCATGGGGTGATGTCAGCTGCGCTCACGTTCGCCTGCGTTTGCGCGGTCGCCGCCAAAGCTGTTTGCCCATTTCCTCGATATGGCCGGCCGCTTGGAAAACGGTGTGCAGGCTGATGGCAGGTATCTCCCGGTGTTCGCCCGCCGGCTCCGCGCAGAGCCTCGGCGAGAACCATTCCAGGCCTTTTCTGCGGCAGACAAGATACGCGGTCGCTTCGGCCTCGAAGAGGGACTGCTCCAGCTCCAGGTCCCGGCGGTCGGGCCACCAGGCATCGGTGTCATCCCCTAAGTGGCCGCAGAAAATGTGGCTGAGCTCAAGCGCCATGGCCGCAAATTTTTCCTCGGGTGGGAGGCCGGCGCCGGTGAAGATGAGGTAGCGATGGCCGGCTTCGAGATCCAGATCGGCATGGGTTTTTCGCACTGCGGGGCTGATGCGGACCACCCGCTCCGCCGCCGGGTCGATCGTCGCTGTTTCGCGCACCGCAATGCGCTGGAGGCTGCAGTTGTGAAGCAAGTGGTCGAGGTTCCGGGCCGGCAGGCGGTTCCGGGTCTCTTCTGCCCACGAGGGGCTCTCGGCGACCGGGTCGCCCTCGGTGTCCTGTAGGTCGAAGACGAAAAGAACCGGGGCCATGGGGGCCAGGATGAGAATGGGGCGCGCTCCCGGCTTCAGGCGGCGGCGGTATCTCTGAAGCCATGCCCGGCCGGTGGCGACGCGCGTGGCATCCGGCCGCTGCAGATAAATGAGAAACCCGTTGAACGGCGAATAATTCGGGAAGCGTGAAACGAACTGAAGAAGGTCGAAAAACTCACGGCATCCTCGCCAGCGGGAGGTCAGTCGAAACAGCTCATCCAGGGCGCCGGTGGTTCCTTCCAGGGACGCAACGTCCACATCCAGTGCTTGGGGGAGTTCAGGCGGATGAAACAGGTTGAGCTGTTTGGACATGGATGGCTCCCCGAATGGTGCCGGTCGGCAGGTTTCAACCACGCCTGCAACCGGCACGGCTGACGAGCATATAGTCCGAAAAAACCATGCAGGTCAAGGTGATGGGCGGATTTGACAACGGCAGCTGCAATGCTGAACCTATTCATCTTAAACGCCGGCCAAAGCATATTAATCATTTTAACGGCAAGGAGGTTAGACATGATCGGCAAGAAACTCAGCGACGCTATGAACGACCAGATCAAGAACGAGCTGGAATCATATTACATTTACCTTTCCATGGCGGCGTGGCTCCACACCAAGAGTCTGGACGGGATGGGTCATTACATGCGGGTCCAGGCGCACGAGGAGATGCTTCATGCCATGAAGTTTTTCAACCACGTGATCGATCGCGGCGGCAAGGTGGTGCTCAAAGACCTCAAGCAGCTGAAGACCCAGTGGAAGACGCCGCTTGAGCTCTTTCAGGACGCGCACCAACACGAAACGTTCATCTCAGGCAAAATCAACGACCTGATGGCGATCGCCCGCCGGGAAAAGGAGTTTGCCTCCGAGCCGCTGCTGGCCTGGTTCACCGACGAGCAGATCGAAGAGGAGTCCAATGCGGGCAAGATCGCCGAACAGCTGGGGATGGTGGGCATCGACAAATCCGGGCTCCTCATGCTGGACCGTGAAATGGCCGCGCGGGCCTATCCCCCCGGCAGCCCGCTCAATCCCGTTGCGGCTGCAGCCGAATAAGACCGGCACAGGTGTCATTCCGGCAGGGGCCCGAAGGAAGCGTCCTGGTGTGGGTATTTCCGGTTGCCTCAAGGCACGATGATGCGCGGCTCGGCGGCTTGGATAATCGGCGGCTGCTCTTCGGTGTGCATCGAGCGGGCCTCCTCTACCAATCTCCCCAGGGCCTCTTGCATGGCCTCGGGGAACCGTTTGAACGCCTGGGGCAGATCTTTTGCCTGGATGGGGTTGTGAAGCGGCACAGGGCCGTTAGGAGTGTAAAGGCTGGTCTGGCCGATGAAAACAGACCGACGCTCCTTGTCGGGGGATCCGTCTATCTTGACCGGTGAAAACCGGGTGACCGAGCCGCCTTTTAAGTCGGTAAAGGTTTCTTCGAGGTAGAGGTTGCTGCGGTCTATTTTAAAATCGATGGCATCTTGGGGTTCTGCACTCATGCTTTTCAGCCTCCATGAACGGGGTTCGGCCATAACGCCGTCTACCGGTTAAAAATGCAACTTATCAGAACGGCGTCTTCCAGGCAACATGTGCCGACTCTAAACGGAGGTTCACTGTACGGTGCGGAAGGTTACGAACCAAAACGGCGAATCATCAACATCAGAACAGGAGGAAAAAAATGGCCAAGCGCGTAGTGATCGACAGCGACGAGTGTGTGGGATGCCAAACCTGCGTGGAGTTGTGCCCGGATGTGTTCGGTTTCAACGACGCCGCGGAAAAGGCCGAAGTCATCAAGCCCGAAGGCGGACCGGAGGACTGCATCGAGGAGGCCATGAGCTCATGCCCGGTCGAGTGCATCACGTGGGAGGAGGACTAAACCTGCGCCTCAGCCCCGATATCTCAGGGACAGCCGCATGGTGGCCGACGATGCGGTGCTGCCCAGGCTCAAACAGAAGGCGCCGATCAAATAGCCGGGGAGGTTCAACGCCAGCGCCGCCAACCCGCACACGGTGATGGTTACCAGCAGGGCAGCATGGCCGACAAGAACGGAGACGGAGCGCCTGAGGCAGGCGGCCACCCCTTCGACGTGGGCCCGCAACGCTACGGCTAAGGGAAAGAGCGCCAAGGCAACAGCGGTCTGGCGGACGACCCCCAGGTGTTCCGGCTTGAGATTCTGAAGCTGGACGTAGTACAGCTCGGCCGGCCCCGGAAGAATGAACGCCAAGGGCAAGATGCCCAGGATCAGGCCGGCCCCGATGGAAAAGTGCAGGATGCGTTGGCGAACGGGCTCTGTCGGCGTGAACATCAGAACCAGGGTCTGGATGCGCGTGGCGGCAAAAGCCACCGGATTGGCCAACCCCAGCGCCAGGTAATAAGCCGGCAGTACGATCTCCGGTTCGGGCGCCCGGGAGATGAATGCCGCCACGGCAATGGTGGCGAGCGACAAAAAATATCCACCGACCGTCAGCGGCAGGTTGAAACGGAGAATGTCCCGAACGCGCGAGGGTTCTTCCGCCTCGCCGGGAAGCCCGCCAATGTAGCGTCGCGAGAAATGCCACGATACCAGCGTTTCCAAACCGACGGGAAGCGTCAGTGCCACCACGGCCCACACCGGCCCGACGGCGCCGAAAAGGCAGAACACCGGCGAAAGCATGGCGGTGAAGACGACGCGGCCGATGGTCGCCACGCTGGCGATGCCGGTGGCCCTGCCGACGTACATGGCTACGAAATAGGGGATCCGTGAGAAAAAGATCATCTGAAGGGGGATGCTGGCGATCAGGCTGACGGTGGCCGATGCTTCGATTACCGGCGGCAGGCCGATGAGCCGGCCGAACAGCACGTGTGCGACCGGCGGGATGCAGAGCAAGGTTTGCACGGCGGCTGCCAGTGCGCCGATGCTGAGCGTCAAGCGGTAGAACCGGCGGTAGCCTTCGCGGGTCCGGGCATACACCATGCCGGTTGGAACCAGGCTGATGGCAAACATGCCCAGGAAGAAGAGCACCGTGTTTGATTGCGCCAAACCGGCCAAATCCAGGGTCCCGTTAGGCCCTCGCGTAGCCACCATGGCCACCAGCGGGTAGCACAGCGACTGGGACGCCGCCTGAACGGCCAAGGGGATGAACAGACGTGTCAACCGCTTCGCATCCGGGGTGGTTGCGTCTGCGGAATAATCGACGGTAGTGCTCATGCGTCGAAGTCACCCACCAGCTGAACTTCCCGCTCCAGCCGAACCCCAAAGCGTTCGAAGACGCGCCGTTCGATTCGGCAGATGAGCCGATGGACATCCGCAGCCGTGGCGCCGGCGACGTTCAGAATGAACCCGGCATGTTTGCGGCTGACTTCCGCCCCCCCGATGCGCTCGCCCTTGAACCCGGTGGCCTCGATGAGAGCCCCGGCAAAATACCCGGGCGGCCGTTTGAACACGCTCCCGCAGGAGGGGAATTCCAGGGGCTGCTTGTCGGTGCGAAGGCGCAGGATGTCTTCCATGCGGGTGAGCAGCGCGGAGGCGGGCTCCGGCTGGAACCGGAAGGAGGCCGAGGTGATGACGGCCTCATTGAGCTGAGGCGCCCGCCGGTAGCCGAAATCAATCTCCTGCCGGCCGATGCGCAGCTCAGCCCCATCCCGTCGATACCCGTGCACCTCGACGGTGACGGCCTCAATCTCGCGACCGAAGGCCCCGGCGTTCATGCGCAGGGCACCTCCGATGCTCCCCGGTATTCCCGCCATGAGTTCCATGCCGGCCATCCCCCGCGTCACGGCGTCTCGGATGAGCTCCGTCCACAGGGTACCCGCACGGGCACTAGCCTCTTCGCCATGGAACTCCCACCCGCTCAGATTCTCGCCGATATGCAGGGTAACGCCACTCCAACCGTGATCGGAAACGAGGATGTTGGATCCTCGGCCGAGGATGAAAAGAGCGGCGCCGGCCTGGCGGACGGCTTCCAGTGCCCGCTGGACGCCGGCCTCCGTGCGCGGTGCTGCCCACACGGCCGTCGGTCCGCCGATGCGATAGCTGGTGAAGGGGGCGAGGGGCTTCTGCGCCTCGACCTCGATCTCTCCGTCTGAGGCGAGGTGCTCGGCCAACTCGCGCAGTTCAGAATCTGAAAGGGTGTTGGGCATTTCGGTGAGCCAATAGATCACAGGCACGGTCTGAATGCAATTTTTTCGATGGGCTGGACGGGGCGACCGAGATGCACTATTTATTGAGCATTGAAATGCGGAGTTCGATCCGGGCTGACGCCGCCCCCTAACCGAAGAGGTTTTCGCGTGGGTGAAGTGTTGATCGTGCTGGCGATCACCGTCGCCGGTTTTATACTTTTTTTCCTTGCTTTTCTTCTCAAGCGCCGCCCCAAGGGTGAGCCGGTCGAGTTGAAAACCTGTGCCCGCTGCACCTGCAACAAGCCCGCAGACCCGCCCGGCTCCCGCGGCGGATGCGGGCACCGCTGATCCCGACACCCCCTGAACGCCGCCCGCACCTTAAGTTGCAGGGGCGAGTGGCCGATATTCTCCCTGTCGAGGTGATCTCTGTGCTAGACACTGGGGGGATAGGCAATCATGGACGCCGAAGAGTTCCTGAACATCATCAGCGAATGTGATGTTTTGAGAGAGGATATCGACGAAGTCCGCGAACGGGTGTCGTTGACCGCATCCGAGGGCAACAAGCTGGCGAAGGCCTCGGACCACGTCGACAAGGCCAAGTCGGTGTTGGCGGATCTCTTTCCGACGATCCGGTCGCTGGATGGCGCTGTTAAAGAGGATCTGGTCGAGGAGCTGAGCGGGCCCGATGCCGAACGTTTTTTGTAAACTGTTCAGGTCAATGCGACGTCGCGGTGTTCAGTTGTTCGGAGATTTCCGACCAACGACTGACGAGAACCGCATCCCGGGTCTTTTCGAACGTGAACCGCTTGTCGATCCGGGAGCGGCTTTCGGACACCGCATCCCCTGACCCCACCAGGGCGGCTATCCGCACGCCCTGATTCTGCAACGACTTCAGCAGGGCCGACCCCTTCCAGGGCAACACGACCGATTCCGGCAACCCGGCAGGGGCGATCCGGGTGCGCACGAAATCGCCCCCCAGCCAGCGGGAGACATAGACCAATCGGTAGCGCCGGCTGATGGACTCCAGGGCGCTGCGGCAATCGTCGCGCTCGGCGGCTCCCCAGATCGTGGACTTGAGCGCGGTTTCAACTTCGATCAGCACGGCCTCGTCCGTCGGGTTCAGGGCCAGCAGGCGTCCGGAACCCTGGCGGCCGTCTGCGCGGGCCTCTATGCTCAGGAGGCCGGCGCGCTGAAACGTAACGCGCCGGTAGCCAAACCCGTCGGCGCCCGTCATCACGCGACCGAGCGGCTCTCCCTCCAGTTCGAGATCCACGAGGCGTCCCCCGGCGGCTGAAAAAAGGCCGGTGGTTCGAACAGTCAGGTTGACCGGTGCACCGACGATGCCCACCTGATCGAAAACGACCACCTGCGCACCCGCCGGTCCGATCATTAAAAACCCGAAGCTCAAAGCCGCCCCGATGAGCCAACAGTGCTTACTCTTCAACATCGTCTCCTTGTAGTTGCATCGTATTTCCCCGAGCCGGAAATTCTTTGGAGGGGGCTCCGGGCGAGCGCTGTGGATTGTGGCGAAGAAGGGACCGTCTGTCAATCGCCTTATGTCTGCTCGGCGTTTCCGTGTGTCCGGCTGCGATAGCCTCGCCCCTTGCCAGCCGGTGCGGTTTGTTGCTACCATTCGGGCATGACCGATTGGACCGAACCTCAGAACTTGCGGGAATGGGCCGGGCGGGCTTTCAGCCTCCGGCCGATCCTTGTGGGGATCTTGCTGCTGGCGCTGCTGGCGGTCGAGCTGAAATTCGACTGGATGGAACAGGCCGCGGGCGCCTATCTGATGTCGACGAATGCCGAGCGGCCGGAATCCGGGGCCATCTGGGAAAAGGGGCGCAAGACCCAGATCGCCCGGACAACTGTCGAAAAGCTGGCTACCGATCGTGAGACCCATCAACGCATGGCGCGCAATGCGTCATCCTTCAATGAGGTGGTCGATGCGCTTGCGCCCGGCCAGGGGGTCATGCTGTCGGCCGAGCATTTTAGGGAAATTTATCGAAAACTGCCGGAAGGCTTCGCCGCCGAGCTGGTTTCGCCCTTCGACCTGCTGCGCTTCTCCAGTGAAGGCCGTTGGAGCCGCACCTATCTCGAGAAGTCCGCCGACGGGCTGATGGTCTACCTGCTGGAGCCCAACAACCACGTGCTGCGTCAAGCGAAGGTGGGGGCCGCTTCCCTGAGCGCGTTGACACGGAGCAGTGCCGCCGCCGGCCGCTCGCTGGACGACCTTCCGGATTTCCGCAACCGGATTTACCCGGCCGAGCGGTTTTTCACCGCGCTGGCGTCTTTGCCGGAGGAGGTTCGGCGCGGCCTGATTTCCCAACCCGAGCGTCTGTTGGACGTCTCGGGGCAGATCACCCGGGTCGGGATCTCCGATGAGTCGGTTTCCGGGCGAGTCGACATCGGGTTTGAAATCCGCACCGGTGCCCAGCGGCGGGTGGTGTTGGTCCAGGCCCAGGACTGGGCGGCCTGGCGGCTGCGGTCCACCCTGGAAGGACGCCCGGCGGGAGCCGGTTCGACTTCGAGCTATCCACTTCAATAAACAGGAAGAGCACCTCTTTCGGGTGGGGTTGATGCTGCGGTTGAGAGCGTTAGTTTACCTGTTTTTTCTCTTGCTCGGCGTCGGGACGACGATCCTGGTCTTTTTCTTCTTCATCGTGGTTCGCGATCTGCCGCAGGTGCCCGAGCCGCTCAGCCGGATCATCGAAACCCCGCCGACGGAGATCTACGCCGCCACCGGGGAGCGGGTGATGGTGATCGGCGGGCGGGAGGTGATTCCGCTCAACCGTGTGTCGCCTGTTTTTATCCAGGCGATCCTTGCCACTGAAGACCACCGGTTCTGGGACCACCGCGGCCTCGACAAGCTGCGTACGCTCAAAGCCCTGTGGGTGACCCTGTTCAGCCCGACGCGGGTCGAGGGCGCCTCGACCGTCACCCAGCAGCTCGCCAAAAACCTTTTCTTCAGCTTTCAACGCACTTACCTGCGCAAATTTCGCGAGCTGCTCGTGGCGTTTCAGATCGAATCCCGCTACACCAAGGGAGAGATTTTAGAGGCCTACATCAACCAGATACCCTTCGGGGTCGGCGCCCACGGCGTTGAACAGGCCGCCCAGGTGTTCTTCGGCAAGCCTGCTCTGCAGCTGAGCCTGCCGGAGGCGGCGCTGCTGGGCGGGCTGCCGAAGTCGCCGACCCGCTACAATCCTTTTCGGCATTTCGAGCGGGCCAAGGCCCGCCAGAAGGTCGTCCTGGCCCGGATGAAGGCGGTCGGGAACATCACCGCCGAGGAGGCCGAAAGGGCCGCACAGACCCCCTTGAGGTTGCGCGAGCGGGGCGGGGGTGAGCCTGCCGGCAGCTATTTCCTGGACCTGGTTCTCAAGGACCTCGAGGATCGTTTCGGGTCCGATGTCGTGCACCACGCGGGGCTGAAAGTCTTCACCACTCTCGACCCTCAGCTCCAGGCCTGGGCCGTGGAATCCATTCAAAAGGGTCTGGATCAGCTCGACCAGGTCCTTGGGGTGCCCGCACCGGTGGGCGGCCGGTCGGCAGGGCGGATCCAGGGAGCGCTGGCGGCAGTCGAAGCGCAATCCGGAGCGGTGAGGGCCCTGGTCGGCGGCCGGGACTATGCCGAA
This sequence comes from Desulfobacterales bacterium, assembly GCA_041736435.1. Taxonomy (GTDB): domain Bacteria; phylum Desulfobacterota; class Desulfobacteria; order Desulfobacterales; family SpSt-501; genus SpSt-501. Next base: position 14,004 of record JBGSTS010000038.1, read on the forward strand.
TCCGAATTCAACCGCGCGGTGCAAGCCTCTCGCCAGCCCGGTTCCGGGTTCAAGCCGTTCCTCTACTATGCGGCCTTCGAGAAACTCGGGCTGAGCCCGGCTACGGTCCTGGTCGACCGCAAGGTGACGATCCCGATCGCCGGGCAGGCGCCTTGGGCCCCCCGTAATTTCAGCGGCGAGTACGAGGGGCCCATGGTTCTAAAGCGCGGGTTGGCTCACAGCGTCAACTCGATCGCCGCCCAGCTGGTGGAGCGGACCGGTCCGGCCGCGGTCGCCGATGTGGCCAAGCGCTGCGGCATCCGCAGCCCGCTCTCACCGGTGCCCTCCCTGGCATTGGGAACATCGGGGGTGAGCCCGCTGGAAATGGCCGCGGCCTTCGCAACCTTCGCCGCCGCTGGCATCACCCACGAGCCGTTTTTCATCCGCCGGGTCGAGGACTTCCAGGGACGGATCCTGGAGGAACGCCTGCTGGCCGGGCGGCGGACCCTTGACCCTTCCATTGCTTTCCAGATCCTCGACATGATGCGCGCCGTGCTGGATGAAGGCACCGCGCAGGTCGTTCGCCAGGCGGGGTTCAGCCTGCCGGCGGCCGGCAAGACCGGCACAACAGACGATTTCAACGACGCCTGGTTTACCGGGTTTACGCCGACCCTTAGCGTTTCGGTGTGGGTCGGGTTCGATCGCGCCTTCAGCATGCGTGACACCAAAGGGCGCGGAATCACCGGCGCGCGGGGCGCCGCACCCATCTGGGCCGATTTCATGCGCAAGGCCACCGAGGGCGAGCCCGCGCGGGAATTCCCCGTGCCCGGCAATATCCGGTTCGTTCCGGTCAACCCCGTCACGGGACTAGCTCCGGCGCTCTGGGGGGGCCGCAGCATGGAGGTGGCCTTGCGCGAAGGACAGGCGCGGCCATCCGCATTTGCCGATAATCCACAAAACCGGGCAGCGGACGGATTCACGGATAGAGGACCCTGATAGCAGGTGAAGGCGAACACGAGATGATGCACTGGCTGCGCCACGCGACGGTCCGTTTGTGGATGACCCTTCTGGCCGGAACAGGGTCAGGTCTATGGCTGATGACCGTCCTTAAGCCGGCTATCGGCGTGGAGGCGGCGCCCGTGGCGATGGCGGCCTGGATGGTGCTTTTGTTTTTCGGCGTGGGCTGGGTGGCCAACCGTTTGGGACTTTGGCAGATGCGCCGGCGGCTGCATGCGGCTGAGCAAGCGGCGCGGGACGGGCTGAGTGTCGAGGCGGAGGCGCTTTTCCGCCAGGGGTTGGCCCTGCTCGACAGTTTTCTGGTCTCGCCGGCCGCCCGCCGTCGAAACATGACGAGGCTTTGTGCCCGGCTGGCGCGGTTCTACCTGGCTCACCCCGGTGCCTCCGAGGCGTTTGTCGCCCGCTACCTCGCGGAGGTTCCGGGTGATGGCGAGGTGGCCGAGCAATGGGCCCTGGATCTGGCGGGCCGTGACGGCCTGTCCGAGGAACAGCAGGGCCTGCTGGCGCGCCTGGCAAGCGCCCATCCCCGCCATGACCGTCTTCAGCTGGCCCTGGCTCGCGTTTATCTGGTGCAGGAGCGTACCGATTTCCCGGCCGTGCAATGCTATCGGCGGGTGTGCGGAGAAGGGGATGCCTTGCAGCCCGAAATCTGCCGGGCCGTTGCAGTCCTGCTGCGAAAGGCCGGCCGCAGCGATGAATGGGTCCGGCAGATGACCCTCCGTTTTTTAGGCACGACGCCAGCGGATGCGGGACCGGTCGCGCCGTCCGACGCTCGGCCGGCTCAGGTTCGGCAGTTGGAAACGCCTACTCCTGCCCCGGACGGCACCGATGACGATGGCGCCTTCCGGATCAACGCCGCCGTGGACGAGGCCGAGGATGAAGAGGCCGAGGAGCCGGTGGGTCTTCCGGGCTTCGAGCAGGAGCTGGCCGTGGTATGGGGGCGGCTCAAGCACCTCGCCGCCGAATTCCGCTCGGCTGCCGCAAACGCGTTGCGTCGGACGGCCCGCAGAGTTGCTGTGGTTCGCGCCGTCACATGGGGGCGAGCCGCCGCCGTTGGGCTGGGGGCGCTTTTTGTGGCCGGCGGGGTGTGGCTTTGGGTGAGCGATGCGAAGCTGTTGCGCGAACCCGCCGAGCCGCCGCCGGCCGTCTTTTCCGAAACCGGCACCGGCCCATTGGTGACCGACCGGTTCACTCTGCAGGTGGCCGCTTATCTCAAGGCCGACTACGCCCATAAGTTCGTCGAAAACCTTAAAAGCCAGGGTTTCGATGCCTACTGGACGGAGACCGCAAGCGGCGGCAAGACATGGTATCAGGTGCGCATCGCCCATTTCCCCGACCCGTCATCAGCGCGGGAGTTCGGCCGCCGCCTGAAACAGAAGGGCGTCATCGAGGATTTTTACGTTACGAATTACAGCCGCTGACGGTTGCGGTTGTGCCCTTCGCCAGCACTCTTCACGGTGCGGTGTTTGACGTGGTTACGATGTGTCGGAGCAACAGTAGCGGGTATGGACTGCGCCAGCCGGCCTCGAGGCCGCAGGCCGAGAAACGGACGGGGCCCGAAGCCTCCCCGGCCGGGGAGGAAACCCGGCAGGCGGAGCCCCGGATTCTCTGCCGGGAATGCCTCCACCCCATCACACGGGACCAGGAGCGCATCAGCGTCGACGGGGCGCACCACCACACCTTCGCCAACCCTTACGGCATCGTGTTCGAAATCGACTGCTTCAAACATGCGCCGGGATGCACCCCTGCCGGCCCGGCCAGTGCCGAGTTCTCATGGTTTTCCGGCTGGACGTGGCGGGTGGCGCTTTGCACCGCCTGCCTGACCCACCTGGGGTGGATGTTCCAGTCGCCCGGCGGGGAGAGCTTTCACGGATTGATCGTCGACCGGCTGATCGAGCCCGTGTAACCGTTGCTTTACGCGTTTTTTGCAGCAGCCAACTGCGCGTAAATCGCCAGCGCCTGCCGGCGTGTCTCCTTCGTGGATCCGGAGTTGTCGATGATTCGGGTGGCAAGCGCCTTCTTTTTGTCCAGGGGCATCTGGGAACGGATTCGGGCGAGTGCCGCCGCCTCCGGCAGATGGTCCCTTTGCATGAGGCGTTCCAGCTGAACGGCTTCGGGTACGTAGACGACGATCACCTCGGTCAGCCCGCGGTGCATGCCGGACTCAAACAGGAGCGGCACATCCAAAACCACCACGGCGTCCGGGGCCTCCCGCTGAAGTTGCTCCAGGCGGCGGTCGGTCTCTTCCCGAACCCCGGGGTGCACGATGCCCTCGAGCACCCGCCTCTCGTGCGGGTCGTCGAAAACGATGGCGCCCAGCCGCCCGCGGTCGATTTCGCCGTCGGGTCCAAGGAGGTGCCGGCCGAAATGGGCGATGATGCGTTGATACGCCGGGCCTTCCCGGCGGACGATGTCGCGGGCGATCCGGTCGGCATCGATGACACGCGCCCCGGCTTCGGCCAAAACGGCGGACACCGTCGATTTGCCGCTGGCAATTCCCCCGGTCAGTCCAGCGATCACCACGCAGCCATTTCCTCCGTTAGCGCCCCTGAAGCGCGTTTTGCGCGCCCTCTCCCGGCCGGTCGCCGACGCCCTTGCAAAAAACCGGCGCCCGGATCCCGACCCCGTTGGAAAGGGCGGCAGGCCCAGGTGGGCTGATATTCGAGCGGAGCCGCGGTGTCAACCGCATCCGCGGCTTGCGCCGCCTCGATTCGATCTTACCATCTTAATATCGAATGCGTCGATGTAAACCATCCGAGACGCATTACATCTCTTTAAGGAGGTATTCCATGGCCAAGGACAAATTGAAAATGGCCGCAGACGTTTGCTCCTATGTGGACGAAAAAAAACAGCAGGTTCATCTGGAGATCTGCATCCCCGGCGTGAAAAAGCAGGCCATCCACCTCAAGGTGCGCGACGACAGTTTCAGTTTGTTCGCCCCGCGCGAGGATTTCGACTATGTCGCGGCCGCCGCCTTCTGCTGCCCGGTCAAGTCGAAATCCGCCAAGGCAAGTTACAAGGACGGGATGCTCAAAGTGAACCTGAAGCTCAAGGACCCCATGGCAGGGGCGCATACCGTCGCCATCCATTGAGTCCCTGTCTCCCGCCATCCAATCAGCCGCAGGCGCAGCAGCGCCTGCGGCTGATTGGGGTACACCGCTCCAGCCCCGTCTTTCATTTTCGAGATCGTTTCCGACGCCATCTTGCCGCCGGTTCATCGTGAAAAAAACAATTTGACAAGCACCGTGTGTCTTGGCTAAGAAAGTCGGGGTCTTTCCTGACTTTTGCGGTCGACAAAGGACCCGCCGACCTGTCGAGCGGAGCCGATAAATGGTGCCGATGACCCTCAAGAAAAACCAGTATGCCTTGCGGGCGGTGTTCGAGCTGGCGAAACATCAAGGGGCGGGGCCGATCAAAATCTCGCACATTGCCCGGGCCCAATTCATCCCCGTGCGATTCCTCGAGGTGATTCTGAACAAATTGAAACGCAGTGGCCTGGTCGATTCCAAGCGCGGTTTTTGCGGGGGATATTTTTTAAGGCGGCCTCCGGATCAGATTACGGTCGGCGACATCATGCGCTTTCTGGACGGAGCCACCACAGCCATTAAGTGCGCCGCATGCACGGAAAAACCCGGTTGCCCTTCGGGGCACCGCGGCTGCGCATTCTCCTCGATGTGGAACCGCGTCAACCGCGCGGTCTTGTCGGTTTACAACGAAACCACGATTCAGGACCTGCTGGACAACGAGCGCGATCTCCAGGCCAAACGGAGCCGGCCGGCACGCCGAGCCTTTGCCAAGATACAAGGACACCGCTTATGACATCGCATCGATCACTATCTCCCCGGGCTGGAATACTTAAACCCGTTGCCGCCGCGCTGATGCTCGCGGCCCTCATCGGCTGCACTAGTGCAGCCAGCTCGCCTGGCGACACCAATGCACCTCGCGCCGACATCATCCGCATCGACGGCCTCAAGCAGTTCGGTGCCCTGGAGCGGCCCGCGGTGGTGTTTCTGCACGACAAACACACCAAGGCCCTGGCCCCTAAAAACAAGGACTGCGCCGTTTGCCACCTGCCCGACAAGAAGTACATGTCCACCAAATACATGCGGCTGAAGGACGACTCCAAACAGCAGGTGATGGGTCTCTACCACACTCACTGCACGGACTGCCATCGCCAGACGACCGCCGCCGGGGAAAAAAGCGGGCCGGTGGTCTGCGCCGGCTGCCATGGCGACAAGCAGATCCCCTCCTCCTGGAGGGAGATCGGCATGGACAAGTCGCTCCACTACCGCCACGTCAAGGCTCAGGAGAACAAGTGCGAGGCCTGCCACCACCAGTTCGACCCGGCTGCCAAGAATCTCTTCTACGCCAAGGGCAAGGAGGAAACATGCCGGTACTGCCACTTGAACCGCACGGTCGAAAACGTGACCTCCTTCCGCCAGGCCGCCCACGATCAGTGCATCGACTGCCACCGCAAGAAACTCGCGTTGAACCAGGAGGCCGGCCCGGCCGCCTGCAGCGGCTGCCACGATGCCGGGCTCCAGAAAAAGATCGAGAAGGTCAAGGAGGTCCCGCGCCTGATGCGCGGGCAGCCGGATGTCACCCTGGTCCAGGCCATCCAGCGCGGCGGGCAGAAGGTGGATCCGGGCACCCGGGCGAAGGTGGTCCCGTTCAATCATTTGGCCCACGAGGCCGCCAATACCAGCTGCCGGGTGTGCCACCATGCCAGCATAGAGGCCTGCGGCACGTGCCACACGCTCCAGGGATCCAAGGAGGGCCAGTTCGTCAACCTGCAGACGGCCATGCACCGGGTGAGCGCCCAGGCAAGCTGCATGGGCTGCCACCTGGGATACCTGGCCGACAAGCGCTGCGCCGGCTGCCATGCCGCCATGGCCCCGCGGCCGCCTCAGGATGTCTCCTCCTGCGCCAGTTGCCATGTTCCGCCGCCGGCCGATACGACCCCGCAGAGCGCCCCCAAACAGGTTGCGGCCGCTCTTCTGGAGGCGCGTCGCCCGGTTACCGCCACCTATTCAAACGATGCCGTGCCGGAAACCGTGATGATCAAGGCGCTGAGCAAACAGTACGAGCCGGTCAAGATGCCGCACCGCAAGATCGTCCAGGCCCTGGCGAAAGGCATCAAGGAGAGCAAACTGGCGGCCTATTACCACCCGGATCCCGGCACCCTGTGCCAGGGCTGCCACCACCACAGCCCGGTCTCCACCAAGCCGCCGGCCTGCGCCAGCTGCCACGGGAGGTCGTTCGACGATCGCAATCTCTTCAAACCAGGGTTGCAGGCAGCCTACCATCTGCAGTGCATGGAGTGCCATCACCAGATGGGGATCGAGAAACCGGTCGCCACGGATTGCACCGGCTGCCACAAGGAGAAGTCTTAAACCGAAACGGGTTCATCAACGGAGGGTTTGAGGGACACCGCCATGTCAATTTCACGCAGGAAATTTCTCGGCTGGTTAGGCGCCGCGGGGGCCGGAACGACGCTGGGCCGGTCGGCCCATGCCGCCGGGACGGCCAACTTCAGCGGCTATCCGGATGCCTTGGGAGTGCTCTTCGACGTCACCCGCTGCATCGGCTGCCGCAAGTGCGAGGAGGCCTGCCAGAAGGTAAACGGATTGCCCGCGCCGGAGAAACCCTTCAGCGACCTGACGGTGATGGCGCAAAAGCGCCGGACCGATTCCCGGGCCTACACCGTGGTCAATCGCTATGAGCAGGACCCCGGCGTACGCGGGCCGCTTTACCGCAAGAGCCAGTGCAACCACTGCCTGGAGCCGGCCTGCGCCTCAGCGTGTTTTGTAGCGGCGTTCAAAAAGCAGAGCAACGGGGCGGTGACCTACGATGAATCGGTGTGCGTGGGCTGCCGCTACTGCATGATCGCCTGCCCCTTTGAAATCCCGGCCTACGAATACGACCAGGCCTTTACCCCGCGGATCATGAAGTGCACCTTCTGCCACCCGCGTCTGGTCCAGGGCCAACTGCCGGGCTGTGTCGAGATCTGCCCGGCCGAGGCCCTGACCTTCGGCAAGCGCCGCGATCTCCTGCGGATCGCGCGCGAGCGAACCGATCGGTTCCCCGGCCGCTATCTCGACCACGTCTACGGCGAGACCGAGATGGGCGGGACGGCCTGGCTGACGATTTCCGGGGTGCCCTTCCGGGAGCTGGGGATGCGTGAGGATCTGGGCACCACCCCGGCGCCGGAGTTGACCAAGGGGGCCTTGAGCGTGGTTCCGATCGTCGCCGGCTTGTGGCCCGTGCTGCTGACCGGGATCTATGCCATCTCCCAGCGCCGCGAGAAGATCGCCCGGGAGGAGCAGGCGGCCGCGGTAACAGCCGCGGTGGCAAAGGCGCAGGCCGAGGCCAAGGCCAAGCTGGCCGACGCCGTGGCCAAGGCCGAGAAAGACAAGCAGGCGGCCATCGCCAAGGAAGTCAAGAAAGCCCTGGAGGAGGCCGCCAAGTCCAGCGCCCGGGAGAATCCGGCGGCCGCGGCGGCCGAAGCCGAAAAGAAGCCCAACTGAGGAGGCAGTTCGATGCCCGTGCCCAAGTTCGCCATCCAGAAACCCGCCTGGACCCCCTTCAACGTGGTGGCCGGAATCATCGTGGTGGTCGGCCTGGTCGTTACCGTGATACGCTTTACCCAGGGGTTGGCGGCCACGACCAACCTTTCCGATTACAACCCCTGGGGAATTTGGATCGGCTTTGACCTGCTGGTCGGCGTCGCGCTTGCGGCCGGCGGCTATGTCACCTCCGCGGCGTGTTACATCTTCGGTCTGAAGCGCTTCCACTCAGCGGTCCGGCCGGCGATCCTGACGGGGTTCCTGGGGTATACCCTGGTCGTGCTGGCCCTGCACTACGATGTGGGCCGCCCCTGGCGACTGCCCTACCCGTTTATCGTCCAGCGGGGCACGACCTCCCTGCTCTTCGAGGTGGCGGCCTGCGTGGCCCTCTACCTGACGGTGCTCTTCATCGAATTCTCGCCGGCCGCGATGGAATGGCTGGGGCTCAAGCGGGCGCGGCAGATCGTGGTCAAGCTGACACTGGTGCTCACCATCTTCGGCGTGGTCCTCTCCACGCTGCACCAATCGTCGCTGGGGGCCTTGTTTCTGATCGCGCCCTCCAAGCTGCACCCGCTCTGGTATTCGCCCTACCTGGCCCTCTATTTCTTCGTCTCGAGCATCATCGCCGGGCTCTCCATGGTGATCTTCGAAAGCACCATGGCCCATCGCTACTTCCACAACAAGATGGACGCAGAGCACCTGCGGCAGGCGGACGGGGTTGCCCTTGGGTTCGGCAAGGCCGCCGCATGGGTGCTGGCGGGCTATTTCGTCATCAAGGTCGTCGGCATCGCCCAGGCCGACACGTGGGGGTATCTTGCCACCAGCTACGGGGCCTGGTTCCTGGTGGAGCTGCTGGGCTTCGTTCTATTGCCGTGCTACGCCTTTGCCATCAGCGTGCGCGAAAAGAACCTCAAGCTCATCCGCTGGACTGCGGCCTGGTCGGTGGTCGGGATCGTGGTCAACCGCTTCAACGTAGGCCTAGTGGCCTTCAACTACCATCTACCCTCCAGTGAGCGCTATTTCCCGCACTGGATGGAAATTGCCATATCCGTGTTCGTCGTCACGATCGGCGTTCTGGTCTACAAGTTCATCGTGACCCACATGCCGATCCTATACTCGCACCCGGACTACGACGCGCATTAAGGGCGCTTCCAAGGAAGGATCTATGGATACCCCGATCGTCACCCTGCACGATTTCATGCTGCGAACCGAAAGCATCACATACCTCCTGGTGGTCATGGTGCTGGTCGGTTTCGTATTCTTCTGGCGGTTTTTAACCGACCGCGACGAGGATTCCACGCGGCCGGACGGGGAGCATTCATCGGACACGCATCATTGACGCTTTCGGGGATCATTCTCTCGGGGTGAAGGAGTGGGGCCCATGTACGAATTCGTGACCGGTCCGCTGGCGTGGCTGGCATTCGCGGTTTTTTTCGTCGGGATCATCGTGCGTCTCGTGCTCTATGTGCGCGGCCTGGATTGGAAGCTGGACCGCGTGACCTATTCGGTCAACACGGCCTACGGCGTGAGGGGGGCGGTGCGCTCCGTCCTTTTCTGGCTGTTCCCCTTCGGCACCCGCAGCTACCGCAACAACCCCGGCTTCACGCTGGCGCTCTTCGTCCTGCATCTGGGGCTGATCGTGACCCCGATCTTTCTGCTCGGCCACAACATCCTGCTGCAGGAGCGCTGGGGGTTCAGTCTGTGGTCGCTGCCGGGGGCTGCGGCCGACCTGCTGACCATCGGCGTGATCGTCTCAGCCCTGCTGTTGGTCCTGCGGCGCATCGCCTTGCCCGAGGTGCGGATCATTACGACCGCCTATGACTACCTGCTTCTCGCCGTCGCCGTGGCGCCCTTCGTGTCGGGCCTGATCGCCCGCCACGCCTATGCCAACAGCCAACCGTGGATGATCCTCCACGTGCTCTGCGGGGAGCTGTTCCTGGTGGCGATTCCGTTCACCAAGCTGTCGCACTTTGTCCTGTTTTTCGCCACTCGCGCCCAGTTGGGGATGGATTACGGGATCAAGCGCGGCGGCATGAAAGTCAAGGGGATCAGCTGGTAGAAATTTCCCGCGGTGGTCCGCTCGGGGTCGCCGCATCAACTGTTGCCTTCGGAGAAGACGCTATGCCGGAAGGGGTTCTGTGCAATAAAAACAAGGTGGCCACCCTGGAGCAACTCCAGGCGCTGCTGGCCGACAAGAGCGGCAAGCAGTACTACCAGGAGATGAACCACTTGGAGGTTGACGCCAAGGCCCTGTGGGCCCTCGTTCAGAAGACCTGCAAATCGCGTATCCGCACCTGGCTGGAGATCTGCACCCACTGCGGCCTTTGCGCCGAGAGCTGCTTCTATTACCTCGCCAACAACCGCGATCCCCGGCAGGTGCCGTCGTATAAAATCCAGAGCACCCTGGGGCAGATCGTGCGGCGCAAGGGGCAGGTGGACAACGCCTTCATGCAGATGGCGATGGACACCGCTTTTTCAAAGTGCACCTGCTGCACGCGCTGCGGGATCTACTGCCCCCTGGGGATCGATATGGGGGTCATGTTCAGCTATCTGCGCGGACTGCTCTTTTCCCAGGGGTTCACCCCCTGGGAGATGAAGATCGGCACCGGGATGCACCGCGTCTACCGGGCCCAGATGGACGTGACCACCGAGGATTGGGTCGAGACCTGCGCGTGGATGGCCGAGGAGACCGCCGACGAGTGGCCGGGCCTGGAGATCCCGGTCGACAAGGAGGGCGCCGATATTCTCTACACGGTCAACGCGCGCGAGCCCAAGCACTACCCCGAGGACATCGCCCAGGCGGCCATTCTCTTTCACATTGCGGGCGAAAACTGGACGGTTCCGAGTGAAGGCTGGGAGGAGACGAGCCTGGCCATGTTCGCGGGGGACTGGGAGGCCTGCAAGCTGCAGGTGGAGAGCGTCTATGGTGCCATGGCAAAGCTCAGGCCCAAACGCATGGTGGTGACCGAGTGCGGCCACGCCTACCGGGCCACTGTGATCGAAGGGCCATACTGGGCCGGGTTGCCGAGCGGCAAGCCCCCGGTCGAAAGTCTGCACTACGTGGAATGGGTGGCCGAGGCCCTCCGCACCGGCAAGCTCAAGATCGACCCGGCCAAGCGGATCAAGGAACCGGTGACCTACCAGGATTCCTGCAACTACATCCGCAACGGTGGACTCTGGGAGGCCGCCCGCTACATCATGAACCAAATCGCCGAGGACTTTCGGGAAATGACCCCCTCGCGCGAGCACAACTTCTGCTGCGGCGGCGGCGGCGGCCTGAACGGCATCGGCCGCTACCGCGAGCAGCGCAACGTGGGCCTCAAGGTCAAGCGCGACCAGATCCTGGCCACCGGGGCGAAGCTGGTGATCGCCCCCTGCCACAACTGCTGGGACGCCATTCGCGATCTCGAAGAGGTCTACGAGATCGGCATCCGCTGGAGTTTTTTGAAACCGCTGTTGATCAACATGATCGAGGTGCCGGAGCACCTGCGGGCGGAGGAATAACTCATGAACACTGTCACGCTTCAATCGGATGGAGCCCTTGCGCAGCGCGAGCAGGCGATCGAGGCTGACCCGCTGGTGTTCCTCAACCATCAGGTGGAGCTGGACCGCGGATACACCCTGCGCAGCTTCTTCAAGATGATCGAGCGCTATCCGGTTTTCGGCAAGTTGAACGAGTTTCTGCCCGAGTGTCTGCAGCAGTACCGCTCCTGCCCTGACGGCGAGTGCGTCGCCCCCGAGGTCGGGCATCTGGAGCTTTACAAGACGGTGGAGATGATGGGGTTCCCGGGCGAACCCCGGCTGGAGATCTACCCCACACTCTGTGGCGTTCAGGGATCCGACAGCTGCGAAATCAAGGCATTTCCGCTGGAGCAGTTGCTCGACATGCCGGTGCGCATCGGCAAGCTGAAGCACGTCGTTTTCGGCGACACGGTGGATGTGCTGGAGTTCGATACCGTGTTCAACCTGTTCGAATTCATCGAAGGGATTGTCTGGCAATTGAGCTTTCATCGCAACCCCCAAGCGTGTGCGTTGAGGAGATGACCCATGTTCACGAAACTGCTGTTTGCCACGACGGCCTCCCCGGTCTGCGACAATGCTGCGAAGGTGGCATTCGACCTCGAGATGAAATGGGAAGCGAAGCTCATCATCTTCCATGTGTTGGGGGTGCCCGGCCGCGGTTTCAACCTTCAGGTGACCGACGTTCGCACCGGGGAGCGCGAAGACATCAGCCAGGATTACGCCGATTGGGTGAAGGAGGAGCTGCGCAACACTTACGGCACGCTGCTCGAGGACAGCAACGCCGAGATCGTCACAGCCATAGGCGACCCCGCGCGCGAGGTCCTGCGCATCGCCCGCAAGGAGGACGTCGATATGATCCTCATGGGGGCGCACACGCGCGAGGAGGATATCGGGGCCACCCGCCACCGCGCCATCGCCGGCAGCACCATGCGCAAAGTGGCCAAGGCCGCCCGCTGCCCGGTCGTCATCGTGAACCGCCCTTGCACCACCTGTTGGCGGCTGTTCTCCAACATCGTGGTCGGCACCGATTTTTCAAAGGCATCCACATCCGCCTTTCTGTGGGCTTACAAACTGGCCCGCGAAGTCGGCGCCACGCTCCACATTTTCCATGCCGTCGACATTGCCGCGCAGGGGTTTGCTCAACCCTCCGGACAGAACGCCATCGAACAAAAGATCAAGGAGTCCCGCCGCCGGATCGAGCAGACCTACCTGACCAAAATGAAGGGGTACGGCCAATTCAGTGTGGAGGTGTGGGAGGGGATTCCCTATGTGGAGATCCTGAAGTTCGCCAGGGACCGCCAGGCGGATCTGATTGTCATGGCCCACCATGCCCGGGAGGTCGACCCCGAACACGCCGAACTCGGCAGTACGGTCGAGCAGGTGGTGCTGAGGGCGGCCTGCCCGGTGGCGAGCGTCAACCACCCGGACAAGGTGGCCGACCTGGTCTGAGTGCAGGCCCCAGCCGGGGCGCTCGTGGACGAGCAGCCCCCGGAGACATCCATGGCGAAGACGATTGTGTTCGTTGACGACGAACTCGACATGCGGATCTTTCTGTCCGCGGTGCTGAAAAGCGGGGGATATACCCCGGTTCCGGCCCGCAATGCGGTAGAGGGCATGCAGCAGGTACGCGACGCCGTACCGGACCTCGTTATTATGGACGTCATGATGCCGAAAACGGGAGGGGTGACCATGTTCCGTGAACTCAAAACCGACGAACACTTGAAACACATCCCGGTGATCATGCTGACGGGCGTTGCAGAAAAGGCATTTTCCCACCACGTGAAGATGGTCAACCTGCGCATCGACGGCACGCTGCCGCCGCCCGACGCCTATCTCGAAAAACCCCTGGACCCCGAGAAGCTCTTACTTACGATTCAACGGCTGTTGCCCTGAACGGAATGCCGTTATGGACGACACTCTTCTTCTGGCCGACGACGAGGACGGCATCCGCCGGGTGCTGGGCATCACACTGGCCGATGCCGGCTATCACGTGCTGACGGCCACCGACGGCCGCGAGGCTTTAGAGATCTTCCGCCGCGACCGGCCGGCGATCGTGCTCACCGACATCAAGATGCCGGGGCTGAGTGGTCTTGATCTCCTGCGGGTCATCAAGGCCGAGCGGCCCGACACCGAAGTCATCATGATCACCGGCCACGGCGACCTCGAACTGGCCATCGAAAGCCTCAAACTTGAGGCCACGGACTTTGTTACCAAACCCATCCACGACGATGTGCTCGCCATCGCCCTGAAGCGCGCCCGGGATCGGATCGCCATGCGCCGGCAGCTCAGGGGCTACACGGAAAACCTCGAAAAACTGGTGCGCAAACAGGCCGCCCGTTTGGTGGAGGCGGAACGGCTGGCCGCCATTGGCCAGACCGTGGAAGGGCTGTCCACGGCCTTCCGCGACATGGCGGGCGATCTGGAAGGCAGTGTGCGCTACTTCAACGACATGCCCTGCTTCGTCTCAGTGCACGACCGGCATTTGACGGTCCTGGCGGCCAACCCCCTTTACCGCGAGCGCCTGGGCGAGATGGTCGGTCGGCGCAGCTGGGAGATTTACGCCAGCCGCCGCGACCACCCGTACACCTGCCCGGTGGCACGCACCATCGAGACCGGCATGGGTCAGCGCAGCCCTGAAGTCATCGCCTACCGCGACGGCAGTCAGTCCGCAGTGATGGTCCACACCGCGCCGATCCGCGGAAGCCGCGGCGAACTCGAACTGGTGCTCGAGTTTGCGATGGATATGTCCGAGGTGGAACGGCTCCGGGATGAACTGCAGGCCACCCAGGGGCGTCTGACCTCGCTCGGCCTGATGGTCGGTTCGGTCTCCCACGGTGTGAAAGGCATCCTGACGGGAATGGATGCCGGGATCTACCTGGCGGAATCGGGGCTCAAAAACAGCGACCTGGAGCGCGTGCGGGAGGGGTTTGCCACGCTCCGGGATATGGTGGAGCGGATCCGCGGCGTGGTGCTCGACATCCTCTACTTCGCCAAGGAGCGGCCCCTGGAACGCAGGCGCCTGGATGTGGGCAAATTCGTCGAGGGGTTGCTGGGTGTGGCCGCCCCCAAAATCTGCAAGCGCGGCATCGGGTTCGCCACGGAGATCGATTCCGAGCTGGGTGACTTCGAAGTCGACGAGGCCGTCATCGCGCCGGCGATCGCCAACCTGCTTGAAAATGCCGTCGATGCCTGCACGGAGGCTGCATCCCTGCCGGGGCGCCGCATCACCTTCCGGGTCCGGGGCAATTCGGACAAGGTGGTGTTCGAGGTGGAGGACGACGGCATCGGCATGACCCCGGAGACCCGGGGTAAAATCTTCGACCTGTTCTTTTCCTCAAAGGGCAAAGCCGGCACTGGATTAGGGTTGTTCATCACCCGGCAGGTCATCTCCCAGCATGCGGGAACGATCGCGGTTGAATCCGCACCCGGCCAGGGGTCGTGTTTCCGCATCGGCCTCCCCCGCAGGGCTGTGCCGAACCCGCTTCCCACTCCCGCCGATGCCCATCGGCGCTAAGCTGCAGTCCGGTTGCAATCCCGCGCTGTTTTCTATATCCTGATTCCATAAGGTACTACGGGAATTATCCCTTATTTTTATCCCGGCTCGCCGCGGCCCAAGATGGCGACTTGCCGGAAATGACGCATGCGCGATCGACTGCGCGGACTCTTTCATGATTCAGATCATTCGCCGGGTTCGAAAAAGTCTTGCCACCAAGCTCATCCTGGTCGCCGGCATCATTCTGATGCTCACGATCTCCGCGTGGTCTTATTTCAGCATCACCTACCAGAAGGACTATCTGCAACAGAAGTCCGTAGCCCAGACGGAGCGGCTTGGCAACACCATCAAACTCGGCGCCCATTACGCCATGATGCTGAACTCCCGGGACGACATCAACCAGATCATCAACAACATCGCCCGCCTGGAAGAGATCCGCCACATTCGCATCTACAATAAAGAGGGGGCCATCAAGTTTACCAACCACCTGAAAGAAGTGGAGCAGGTCACCAATATCAAGTCCGAAGCCTGTGATATCTGCCATCATTCGGACCCGCCCGCGGTGAGCGTTGGGCTGAGCGAACGGACGCGGTTTTTCACCGCCCCCGACGGCCAGCGGCTGCTGGGGGTCATCACCCCGATTGAAAACGAGCCGGGCTGCTCGACCGGCGGGTGCCATTTTCATCCCGCCGATAAAAAAATCCTCGGTGCTTTGGATGTCGTGGTGACGTTGGCTGAAACCGAGGAGGAGATCCTCTTCATGGAGCGAGGCGTCATCGGACTGGCGCTGGCCGCCTTCCTGGTGACCTCGGCCATCATCTTTCTGTTCCTGATGCGCTTCGTCAACCGCCCCATTCAGAAGCTGATTGCAGGGACCCAGGCCATCTCGCACGGGGACTACTCGGCGCGGGTCGAAGTGGCTCAGCAGGACGAAATGGGCCGGCTGGCCGCTGCCATGAACTCCATGGGTCAGGAGATCGGTGAGAAGCAGACGGAGCTGAACCGGCAGCGGGACGAATACCAGAAGCTGTTCAACACGGTGCCGATTATCATCACTGTGCAGGACCGCAACTACCGGCTGATCAGCTACAACCGTGAGTTCGCCGATCGGTTTGCCCCCGCCCCCGGGGATTTTTGCTACAACGCCTACAAGGGGCGCACCAGCAAGTGCCCCAACTGCCCGGTGGAAAAGACCTTTGAGGACGGGCAGCCGCATTTCAGCGAGGAGTCGGGCTTCAACAAGGACGGAGAACCGGAATACTGGGTGGTGAAGACCACCCCCATCCGCGATGCCGAGGGCAACATCGTTGCCGCCATGGAGGTCAACCTCGACGTCACCCAGCACAAGCTCCTCGAACAACAGCTCGAGAAATCCGAGAAGAAGTATCACGAGATCTTCAACAGCATTCCCAATCCCATCTTTGTCCTGGATGCCGAGTCGCTGGAGATCCGGGACTGCAACGAGGCGGTGCAGAGTGTTTACGGCTATGGACCCAGGGAAATCCTGCACCGCTGCTTCGCCGAGCTGTTTCCCAAGGACGAACAGCCGCGCTATGTCGCAAGAGTGCTCCGGTCCAAGGTGATCCACCAGGCCCGACAGATCCACAAGGACGGCCGGATCCTGTTCGTCGACATGTGGATCTCCCCGGCCGAATACCCCGGCCGACGCGTTTTGCTGGTCACGACAAGCGATATCACCAAGCGGCTGGAGACCGAACAGCACCTCATCCAGGCGAGCAAGATGGCCACGCTGGGCGAGATGGCCACCGGCGTCGCGCACGAGCTCAACCAGCCGTTGGCCGTCATCAAGACCGCCAGCCGGTTTTTCATCAAGAAGGTCCGCAACCGGGAGCCCATCCCCGAGCCGATACTCGCCACCCTCTCCGAGGAGATCGACAGCCACGTCGACCGCGCCACACGGATCATCAACCATATGCGCGAGTTCGGCCGCAAGGCCGACCGGCAGATGGACCCGATCCAGGTGAACGCTGTGATCCGCAAATCCCTCGACATTTTCAGTCAGCAGTTGAAGGTCCGTGGGATCGATGTGGTCCTGGACTTGTCGGAGCCTCTGCCGCTCGTGCGGGCCGACGCCAACCGCCTGGAGCAGGTGTTCATCAACCTGCTCATCAACGCCCGGGATGCCATCGAGGCCAAGGTCGAGGCGTCCGCCCACCTGAAGGGGGAGAAAAAAATCTTCCTGACCACCTCCCCTCAGAACGGCAGTGTGCAAATCGAAGTGCGCGACACCGGGCTGGGAATCCCGCGTACGGTCATCTCGAAGATTTTCGAGCCCTTCTTCACCACCAAGGAGGTCGGCAAGGGCACCGGGATAGGGCTTTCCATCAGCTACCAGATCATCCAGGAGTTCGGCGGGAGCATCCGGCCCGAATCGCGCGAAGGCCAGGGGGCGGTCTTCATTATCACCTTGCCGGCGGTGTAAATGAACATGGACCATCGCATCCTGCTGGTCGACGACGAACCCGGGATTCGCAAGGTGCTGGGGATTTACCTGGCGGACAAGGGGTATGAGGTGACGACGGCCGAAAACGGCGAGGACGCCCTGCGGCTCTTCCGGGAGACCGCACCGGCGATCGTGCTCACCGACATCAAGATGCCCGAAATGGACGGCATCGAGCTCCTGCAGCGGATCAAAGCCGAGCGACCGGACACCGAAGTCATCATGTTCACCGGCCACGGCGACATGGATCTCGCCATAATGAGCCTCAAGCACGAGGCCACGGACTTTGTCACCAAGCCGATCAACGACGAGGTCTTGGAAATAGCCCTCAAACGCGCCCACGAGCGGATCGACCTGCGCCGGCAGCTGCGAGAGTACACCGAGAAGCTTGAGCAGCTTGTGGAGGAGAAGGCGCGCCGGCTGATTGAGGCCGAACGCATGGCCGCCGTGGGCCAGACCGTGGGCGAGCTGGCCCACACCATCAAGAACATCGCCAACGCCCTCACGGGCAGCATTTTTGTTTTGGCAAAGGGCGTCGAACTCGATGAAAAGGAATACCTCCATCAGGGCTGGCGCATGGTGTCGGAGAATGTGGAGAAAATCAAAAACCTTTCCCTGGAGATGCTCAACTTCGGCAAGTTTGCCGCGCTGACGCTGCAGCCTGGAGACCCGAATCTCCCGGCAGCCGAGGTGGTGCGGCTGATGGAACCCCGGGCCCGGGAGCAGGGGGTGGAGCTTTTGGCGGAGCTTGGAACAAATCTTGACCCGGTGGCGCTCGATGGCGGGGCCATCCACTGCTGCCTGCTGAACCTGGTGAGCAACGCCATCGATGCCTGCCGGGCGCGCGCAGGGCCGGCCGGCCGGC
>JBGSTS010000043.1:0-33855 GCA_041736435.1 Desulfobacterales bacterium
CGCCCGCATCGAAAACCTCAAGGCCCGAATGGAGGCGGTGCGAGCCGACGTGCGCCGGGTGCCCGCAGCGCTCTGGCTCGACTCCCTGAAAGCCCTGCTCCGGGAGCGGGCATGGTCCACGCTGGTCTATGCGCCGGAAACGCCGATCGGTACGGCCCTCGAGAGCGCCTGGGCACAGGATGCCGCCGGGCTGCCCGGCCTGGTGGCCTATGCCCAACCGATCGAGGCTTTCAAGGAAACGCTTTTCACGGCGGACGCCGCCATCACATCGGCCGCGGGGGCTGTGGCCGACACAGGCGCCCTGATCCTCCGGCCGGACGGCCGCGAACCCCGCCTGATGTCGCTCGTGCCGCCGGTGCACATCGCGGTGCTGCCGGCTCAGACCGTCTTCCCCACCCTCGACGATGCCATGCAGGACGGCCGCTGGGCGTCCTGCATGCCCACCAACCTGGTCCTCGTCTCAGGGCCGTCCAAAACAGCCGACATCGAACTGACCCTGGCCTTCGGCGTGCACGGGCCGAAGGAGTTGATCGTTTTTATTCTGGAATAACAGCTTCGTAACGAGCCCGACATCTGCGTCGCGCCGCAATTGCGCTGCGGCTGCGGCAAGACCGCCCAGACTCCCAACTTCACCCAAATTCGCTTGACAGGTCAAACGCCCGCTGATAATCATAACCTCTTTTAGTATTTGATAAAAATGGAGCCGGCAAATGGTCGATTTCAACTTTCAGCAGATGTTTCCCGTGGCGGAGGACCCCACCGTTTATCGCATTCTCGGCCGGGAGAATATCGACACCGGCAGGTTCGACGGCGCGGAGGTCCTCAAGGTCGCGCCGGAGGCCTTGACGCTGGTGTCCGAACAGGCCTTCGCAGACGTTTCCCACCTGCTGCGACCCGCACACTTGAAGCGGTTGTCCGAGGTCTTCCATGACCCGGAAAGCTCCGCCAACGACCGCTACGTGGCCCTGGAGCTGATTAAAAACGCGGTCATCTCGGCCGAGCGGGTGTTCCCCATGTGCCAGGACACCGGCACAGCCATCGTGATCGGCAAAAAGGGACAGCGGGTGTTCAGCGGGGACCGCGACGAGGAGGCCCTCGCGCGCGGGGTGTTCAACGCCTACACCCGGGGCAACCTGCGCTATTCCCAAAACGTGCCCCTGACCATGTACGAGGAAAAGAATTCGGGGTGCAATCTCCCGGCCCAGGTGGAGCTTTATGCGGTCGGCGGCGACGAGTACCGATTCCTCTTCATCGCCAAGGGCGGTGGATCGGCCAACAAAACGTTCCTCTTTCAGGAAACCAAGGCCGTCCTCAACCCGAAGAGCCTCCAGGATTTCATGAAGAGCAAGATGAAGACGCTCGGCACCGCCGCCTGCCCGCCCTACCATCTGGCGTTCGTCGTCGGCGGGACCTCGGCCGAATTGACCCTCAAAACCGTCAAGCTGGCCAGCGCGGGCTACCTCGACGGGCTGCCCACGCACGGTGGCCCGGGCGGCCACGCTTTCCGGGACCTCGACTTGGAGGCCGAGGCGCTGCGCATGTCGCGTGAAATCGGCCTGGGGGCCCAGTTCGGCGGCAAATGGTTCTGCCTGGACACCCGGGTGATCCGGCTCCCGCGCCACGGCGCCTCCTGCCCGATCGGGCTGGGGGTGAGCTGCAGCGCCGATCGCAACATCAAGGCCAAGATAAACCGGGACGGGGTTTTTCTCGAAGCGCTGGAGACGGACCCGTCCCGCTACCTTCCCGAGATCAAACTGGAGGGGGCCTCCGCGGTGGCGGTGGACCTCAACCGGCCGATGGCGGAAACCCGCGCCCAGCTCAGCCGTTACCCGGTCGCCACCCCGCTGCTCTTGACCGGAGACATCATCGTCGCCCGGGACATCGCCCACGCCAGGATCAAGGAGCGCCTCGACCGCGGGAAAGGGCTGCCGGACTACTTCAAGAACCACATCATCTACTACGCCGGCCCGGCCAAGACCCCAACGGGCCACGCCGCAGGCGCCTTCGGCCCCACCACCGCCGGCCGGATGGACGCCTATGTACCGCTTTTCCAAGCCCAGGGGGCCTCGCTCGTCATGCTGGCCAAGGGCAACCGCAGCAAGATCGTGACCGACGCCTGCAAACGGTACGGCGGGTTTTACCTGGGATCGATCGGCGGTGTGGCCGCCCGCTTCGGCAAGGAGTGCATCAGCGCCATGGAAGTGATCGAATTCCCGGAGCTGGGGATGGAGGCGGTTTACCGGATCAGCGTCAAAGATTTCCCGGCCTTCATCATCGTCGATGACAAGGGCAACGATTTTTTCGAAACGATCTTAAAATAAGGGGGCAGGGGTTCACCCGCTTGCACCTTTTGCTGACACCATTTAACCGAATTCGAGTAAACTACCTTTCGCAAGGGAGACCAACATGGCCAAGCAGAAAATGAAAACAATGGATGGCAACACCGCTGCCGCCCACGTGGCCTATGCCATGAGCGATGTGGCGACCATCTACCCGATCACCCCCTCCTCCTCCATGGCGGAGATCGCCGACGAGTGGGCGGCTTCCGGACGCAAGAATGTCTTTGGGCAGACCATGACCGTGCGCCAGCTTCAGTCCGAGGCCGGTGCGGCCGGATCCATGCACGGCTCCTTGGCCGCCGGCGCCCTGACCAGCACCTTCACGGCCTCCCAAGGCCTGCTGCTCATGGTGCCCAACATGTACAAGATCGCCGGCGAGCTGCTGCCCGGGGTGTTTCACGTAACGGCTCGTGCAGTTGCGGGACACGCCCTGTCGATCTTCGGCGACCACCAGGACGTCATGGCGGTGCGGCAGACCGGAAGCTGCATGCTCGCCTCGGCCTCCGTGCAGGAGGTCATGGACCTGGGCCTCGTGTCACACCTGTCGGCCATTGAAGCAAGCCTGCCCTTTG
The DNA here is from genome assembly GCA_041736435.1 of Desulfobacterales bacterium. GTDB lineage: Bacteria > Desulfobacterota > Desulfobacteria > Desulfobacterales > SpSt-501 > SpSt-501. Next base: position 2,912 of record JBGSTS010000043.1, read on the forward strand.
TGCATTTCTTTGACGGGTTTCGCACGTCGCACGAAATCCAGAAGATCGCGCTGATCGACTACGAAGACATGGCCAAGCTCGTCAACCACAAGGCGGTGGCCAAGTTCCGGGCGCGGGGCGCCAACCCCGAGCGGCCGGAGCTGCGCGGGACGGCACAGAACCCGGACATTTACTTCCAGGGCCGCGAAGCCTCGAACCCCTATTATCTCAGGGTGCCAAGCATCGTGGCCGATGCGATGCACAAGGTCGGCGAGCTGACCGGCCGGCCCTACCGGCTCTTCGACTACGTCGGCGACCCTCAGGCGGAGCGGCTCATCATCGCCATGGGCTCCGGCTGCGAGACCGTCGAGGAGGTCGTCGGCCACCTCAACGCCCGTGGCGAAAAGGTTGGACTGGTGAAGGTGCGTTTGTTCCGCCCGTTCTCGGCGGAGCATTTGCTCGCCGCGATCCCGGCCTCGGTAAAGATCGCCACGGTGCTCGACCGCACCAAGGAGCCGGGCGCCCCGGGAGACCCGCTTTACCAGGACGTGGCCACGGCGCTCATGGAGCAGGGCCGTTCGATGAAGCTGCTCGGCGGCCGCTACGGACTGGGCTCCAAGGAGTTCAACCCGGCCATGGCCAAGGCCGTCTTCGACAACATGAAAGCCGCCGCCCCCAGGAACCACTTTACGGTCGGCATCGTCGACGACGTCACCCACACCTCGCTCGAGGTCGGCCCCAGCCTGGATGTCGCCCCCAAGGGCACCGTGCAGTGCAAGTTCTGGGGGCTCGGCGCCGACGGAACCGTGGGCGCCAACAAGAGCGCCATCAAGATCATCGGCGACAACACCCCGATGTTTGCCCAGGCCTACTTCGCCTACGACTCCAAAAAGTCCGGCGGCATTACGATTTCCCATTTGCGCTTCGGCCAGAAGCCCATTCAGTCCACCTACCTGATCGACACGGCGGACTACGTCGCCTGCCACAAGGACAACTATGTGGAGCTCTACGACATCCTGGAGGGGATCAAGGAGGGGGGCACCTTCGTGCTTAACTCCCCTTGGACGCTCGCGGAGATGGAGGAAAAACTGCCGGCCGCTATGCGCCGGACGCTCGCGCAGAAGAAGATCCGCTTCTATAACATCGACGCGGTCAAGATCGCCCAGGAGGTCGGGCTCGGCGGTCGGATCAACATGATCATGCAGACCGCCTTTTTCAACCTGGCCAACGTGCTGCCCGTGGACGAGGCCATCGGCCATCTGAAGAGCGAAATCCAGAAGCTCTTCGGCAAGAAAAGCGAAAAACTGGTCACGATGAACAACGCGGCCGTCGATGCCACGGTTGCCAACCTGGTGGAGATCAAATACCCGGCGTCCTGGGCCCAGGCGGGCGAGCAGGGCAAATCGGGGCAAAAGGAGCCGGAGTGGGTCCGGGACGTCATGCGCCCCATCCTGGCCCAGCAGGGCGACAAGCTGCCGGTCAGCAAGTTCACACCCGATGGGATCTTTCCGGTTGCCACGTCCCGGTACGAAAAGCGTGGGGTGGCCATCAACGTGCCGGAGTGGATCATGGACAACTGCATCCAGTGCAACCAGTGCGCCATGGTCTGCCCCCACGCCAGCATCCGGCCCTTCCTGGTGACCGCAGAGGAGCTGAAGCAGGCGCCCGCGGGCTTCGAGGCCAAAAAGGCTGTCGGCAAGGAGCTCAAGGACTACTCCTTCCGCATCCAGGTGGATGCCCTGGACTGCATGGGCTGCGGCAACTGCGCCGACATCTGCCCGGCCAAGAAAAAGGCGCTGGTCATGAAGCCGCTCGAGACCCAGGTCGAAAAGCAGCCCCCACTGTGGGACTACGCCGTGGAGCTGCCGGTGCGCGACAGCCTGGTCGGCCGCTTCACGGTCAAGGGCAGCCAGTTCTGCCAGCCCCTGCTCGAGTTCTCCGGGGCCTGCGCCGGCTGCGGGGAGACGCCCTATGCCAAGCTCGTCACCCAGCTCTACGGGGACCGCATGTTCATCGGCAACGCCACCGGCTGCAGCTCCATCTGGGGTGGGTCGGCGCCGGCGGTGCCCTATTGCACCAACCCGGACGGCCACGGCCCCACCTGGGGCAACTCGCTCTTCGAGGACTCGGCCGAATTCACCTATGGCATGTACCTGGGGATCTTCCAGCAGCGACGCCAGCTGGCGGACTTCGCCCGCCGGGCCATCGCCGGCGACGCGCCGGCGGACGTCAAGGCCGCCCTCCAGGGCTGGCTCGACCACATGCAGGACCCGGAGGGCTCCCGGCGGTTCGGCAACGAGCTCAAGACCCTGCTGCCGAAACATGCCGGCAACCCGCTGCTCGCCGACATAAACCGCATGGCGAACCTCTTTACCAAGAAGTCGTTCTGGGTCTTCCTGGGCGACGGGGCCGCCTACGATATCGGTTTTGGCGGATTGGATCACGTCCTGGCCTGCAACGAAGACATCAACGTGATGGTCTTCGACACCGAGGTCTACAGCAACACCGGCGGCCAGTCTTCCAAGGCCACACCGACAGGGTCGGTGGCCAAGTTTACGGCCTCCGGCAAGAAGACCCCCAAAAAGGACATGGGGGTGATGATGATGTCCTACGGGTACATCTATGTGGCCAGCGTGGCCATGGGCGCCAACAAGAACCAGCTGGTAAAGGCCGTCACCGAGGCCGAGGCGTACAACGGACCCTCCCTGATCATCGCCTACTCGCCCTGCATCAACCAAGGCATCCTGGCCGGCATGGGCAAAAGCCAGGCCGAGGAGGATCTGGCGGTCAAGTCCGGCTACTGGCCGCTGTATCGCTACAACCCCGCACTGAAGGACCAGGGCCAGAACCCGTTTAGCCTGGACAGCAAGAAGCCGGACGGAACGATCCGCGATTTCCTCGCCGGCGAAGTCCGCTACGCCTCTCTCAAGAAAACCTTCCCGGAGGAGGCCGCGCGGCTCGATGCCATGCTCGAAGAGGGTGTCAACACCCGCTACGAGACCCTGGCGAAAATGGCCGGCGAGGGACCGGCCGCTGAGGAGAAGCCGGCCGAATAAAAACCGCCATTCCTAACGCAAGAGGCCATCCGGATGCTGCCGGATGGCCTCTTGCGTTTCAGGCGATCATTAGACCAGGAGGGATAATCAGACTTTTCTATAGCGCTTTAACGGCGAAAATCAGGCGCGAGCAATTGCCAGTCGCCTGAACCCACTGGCTGGGCCTTGTGTTTCTCCAAATCGAAATCACTATCGTGATCGGTATCGAAATCGTTTCGTGCTGCTGCGCGCAGCAGGCGGCTCGCCGGCGTGATACCCTCTTCCATCCAACCGGCTGAGCATCGCCGCCATGCGGTCCAATACCATCTTGCGGCTCTGGCTCTCGGCTTCCTCCAATGTCGAACTACGCGCGATCTCGAAATACCGCCTGCGGTCTGCATCTTAGCCGTCTTCGAGATGGATATATCACCGATTTGGCGCTTCGGTGATCCTGTCGGATGAAATCAACGGCATGGCGGTGATCTTTAAATATACCCTTCGGCCTGTCGATATCTCTATCTTTTGCCGTCCTCGATTTTTACCCGCTTCGCTGTCAGTATCATCAGTTAAAAATAATAGTATATTCTGTGTTAGTTAATTTGAGAATTTATCCAATCATTTAATCGAATATCTGTATCATTCATCCAGTCATGTTTTGGAATATCTGCATATAAAAGTGCTCTCCAACCTAGACCGTATTTACGGGAACTAATGGAACAATTTTTTTCAAGTCCTCAGGTGAATATCTTGAATTCAAGGGAGGTCCAAATGGCGTTTCTTTTTTTTCTATCTCAACAATCGCCAAGTATGCATTTGGCTTTAAAACGTGTTTTATCTCTTGCAAAAACCCCTGCCTTTGGTGTTGGGAAAATACGTGAAATACTGTTGATAAATAAATAAAATCTATTGACGATGCATCAAGTGTGGTTGGCTTCGTTATATCGCCCTCTATCGTTTCAATATTGGTGCCTTTAACTTCCTTTTTGAGAGTTGCTATAAAATGCGTGTTTGAGTCAAGCGCATAAACTTTTCCAGATTGGGCAACCTCCTTTGAAAACAATTTGGACATGTATCCATTCCCACAACCGGCATCAAGTATTTTCTGCCCCGCCTTGATGTTGAGTGCTTTCAGTATCCGCTCGCTGTCCAGAAGGCCTTCTGTGAATTTGCCTTTGTGTTGATAAGCCTCTTTTCCCGAAGAGCTACTTCTTTTAAATTCGGCTTCGCCGCTCATTAGCAGCTCCTCGTTTTACCGAATATTCCTATCTCTTAATTAAAACTTCTTCCCAATATAGAAAACATAGCCATAAAACTGCTTATATTTATAATACAGTTCAGCTTCATGCCGTTGGTTCGCTATAAGTTCTTCGGCAGCATTATTACCTGCATATTTTTCTAAGAAGTTTTTCTGGGCAGAAACTTGGGGGGCATAAAAATGTTCAGTCCAACAATTTTCAGGCAGGACAAAAGCGGCAATTGGAATATATCCGGCTTTTTGCATTCGTTCGACCTTATTTGACATCGTATCTATTTCCGGATATTCATCCTTCCAAAAATTGTCTATCTCTATAGGTCGCTCTTCGGTAAACCACGAGGCCTCTGAAACAGCAATATAGCCTCCAGTTTTCAAAAAGTTGCGCCAATCGTTTAAGCCACGTTCAAACCCGATATTATAGATCGCTCCTTCCGACCAGATTAGGTCTAACTCCTCCTGCTGAAAAGGGAGGTTGTCCATCGAACCAACAATGCCTTTGATTCTATGCTGTAGATTTAAGTTATAGCATTAATGTTAAACAGCTCTATAAAGGTTGGAAACAAGTCGATACCAGTAATATGTCCTGGAGTATGATGAGCCATTACAATTGTTTGGCCGCCGGTTCCACAACCAATATCAGCAATTCGAGACTCGTTTGTCAGGTTGTCAATATAGCTCAATGCCTTAATAGTTACCTCAGGACTACCAGGCCCTTGTCGGGCCAAACTAGAATAATATTCGCAAATTAATTTGAAGTCGAATTCGTGAATCGATTTATTTTTGTCACTCATGCTTTTTACCCCTTTAGCGGTATCATATCAAAGAGTTGTCGGTTCTGCGATTTGTCGGATGGAATCCCCACATAGTCTTTGCTGCAAGGCGTTTAAATCCTTCCATAGGTATAAACATGATTGTACCCAAACACTTTCCAAGACTTGCTTGTCCTTGACCAAAATGATGTTGCCTCCCAATGCATCATAAAAGTTTCGGGCATTGATATTACTTTCAAATACCCAAAGGTGAATGGGCCAACCAGGTTTAGTCGTGAGTACCCACTGAGTAACTTTTGAAAATAAAGCCCGCCCTATTCCTGAACGCCTTAACTGCGGAAGTACATGCAGGTTGTCAAGACAGGCCCCCCATTGCCGCTCTTTGTCTAACAATATGCACGCAAAGCCAGCAATTTTTCGCGATAGTTCTGCGATTACCACATATTGCTGCTCGTTGGCCATTGCTGATAATCGAGTTTTCCACAGGATCATTCGTTCTTCTGTAATTGAGCCATCCAAATACCAATCTGGCATAATGCCCCGGTATGTATTGCGCCAATTCTCAATATGCAGTTGTGCTACTGCTTCTGCATCATCAGGTATGGCAGGTCTGAGAGTTGGTGAATCCACACGTCGCTCCTTATCGAGGATTGGCCAAAAAGATATTTGGCCGTAATGATATCATCTTCCAAAAATCCCAGCAATCGGCAGAAACAACAATAAACACCTAAGATTTTGAAATTGGATTCGATGGATAACCTCAACTACGCCCAGACGGTAGGTTCTGGAATGAAATCCTGCTGAGAAGGGAACTATGGTGGCGGTCTATATCACAAAATGGCTGTTTCGGTGATTTGTCGGATGAACTCTCAGATATCCAACATCTAATAATTATGGCAAATTAGGTTCACGTATCCTACCCCTGCGCTTTTATTATTGTTCGAGTCGAACCCAGAGGCGTTTTATCAAACTTCTTTTTCAGCACCTTTAACCCATAAGGGCAGACTGCTGAGCAGATTCCGCAATTATGTCCATTGTGGAATTGAAAGTAGTGTTCCTTTTTCCACTGATCGCAAACTCGGGCATCCAAAAGTTCATCACGAGAGATTCCTGGATGCCATGCATTGCCTTTCAATGCCCTTGCCGGGCATGCATCTACGCAGCGCCGACAATGACCGCAGAAGTTTCTCTCTATTGGCGGCCCACATGAAATCTCAATGTCGGTAAAAACCGTTCCCAACCGAATCCATGATCCGAATGAGCGCGTAATAAGTTGGCAGTGACGACCCACCCAACCCAATCCTGCTCTTGTCGCTGCGGTTTTGTGCGGAAAGTCCCCTTTAATATTGACCGTATCCGTGCGATTCGAAGCTGCCAAGGGTAGGGATCGAAAACCTCTTTTCTTGATTTCGGCTGATAGCGCTACTGATAATTCATTGATATGACCGTTCACCCTGGAATACTCATCGGCGTATGCTTGGTTTGGCCCGTTCTGGATGCTTGCCATTATTTTGGGGTTCATTGGAATTGCCCAAGAAAGGGCGATTGGAAATCTCTGCCCGCTTTCATCCGGCGGCGTGAGAAAGCCCCGAAAATCTGCAGCACCCCAAAGAAAAATTTGGTGGGCTTCCATCCACTCAGCGAGCCAGCTTGGTGCAGCAGTTGGTGAAGCAGACAATTCACACCTCAAAATTGCTGAGTGTTATGAATAGGAAAGATGTCAAAAATATCACAATGTCGGCAATAATACAGCTATGTCGGATGAAATCTTTGCCATCGCCAAGGTTGCAATAGGCGAAATAAACAATCACCTTTGTGGTTGGCCGGCGGGGGCATCGGCACCTCTATCTGGCGCGGCTTCAGCAGCAAGGGAACGGATGCGGCGGCTGTATTCGGCCTGCAACGCTGAAAGGTAGGATGGGTCGATCGGGCCTTTCCAAGTAACGACCTCGGAGAAGCGACGCGGGATTTCGACCCGCCCGGGGTCGTAGCCGGTGGCGCACCGCAGCTTCCAGCGCTCCGACTGGATTCGCCGCGAAACTGCAGGGAGATTTTCCGCCAGTTTTGCATAGCCCACAGATTTCAGGCAATCCGCCAGGCGAGTCTCGGTGTAGACCCCGCGCGCGAAAAGGCAGGAGACCATCGACGTCAGGCAGCAGCGCGCTGCCTCGTCGGCAATGAGAAACTCGACCGCCTTGCCCACGTCCTTATCGGCGTGTTTCTGGTCGAAGCCGTAGCCTCCGGTGTCGAGATGCGAATGCCGGAAGCCCAGCGCCTGGGAGACAAAAAAGACCTCCCCGGTAGCGTAGCCGGCCATTTCCTGGCCGAGCACGCAGGCAAACTCGGCTCCGCCATAGCGCTCAGCGGCCCGCTGCGTGCCGGCGGCAAGCAAGCGGTAGAAGTCGTTGTCGCCCCGTGCCAGGTGCCACATAGCCTTCTGGTAACCGTCCATTTCCCCGAAGCGCAGGGGGACGACGGTCTCGGCTGTGGAGATGAGCCCCTTTTCGCTTGCCTCCGTGGCCCAGGCGAGCGCAACCCCGGCCGACATCACGTCCAAGCCCACCTTGTCCGCCTCCTCCATGAGGTCGAGGGCCGCAAAGGGGTCGGTCACCGCCAGCATGCAGCCCACTGCAAAGATCGGTTCATGGTCGTAGGAGACCTGGCGGTAGATGAACTGGTTGGGCTCCATGAACTTTTCGCGCACAAACCCGATGTGGATGCAGCCGACCGGGCAGCCGGCGCAGGCGGCGTTGCGCAGCAAGGTCTTCGCGGCGAAGTTCTCCCCGCTGATCCCGGCCGCCGCGGGGTCGCTCGTCGCCTGCAGGTTTCGAAACGGCAACGCCTTGAGCTCATTCAGCACCATCACGTTCTCGGCGGTACCGAGGTTGTGGTACTTGTGCATCATCTCGGTGGCGGTCAGAAGGCCGTAAACCTCCTGGAAGCGCTTGGGGTAGTCTTTCCCTGCGGGCAGGGCGAAGGAGGCATCGCCCTGAACGACGATCCCCTTGAGGTTCTTGGCGCCCATGACCGCCCCTCCGCCCAGCCGCCCGAAGTGGCGATAGGTGTCCACGTTGATGCCGGCCATGGCGGAGCGGGCCTCGCCGGCCGGGCCGATGCGCAGGATGCTGCGGTGCCCTGAACCGGGAAACATGCGGCGAAACAGCTTGCCCGCGGCATAGACGTCCAGCCCTCGCATGAAGTGCACATCCCGGACTTCGATGCGACGCGAACCGATGGCGAGGCAGCTCAGCCGGGGCGCTCGTCCGGTGACCACCAGAGCGTCCAGGTCGGCAAAGCGCAGGGCGAGGGCCGACCGGCCTCCGCCGTGGCTTTCAGCGTATTGATCGTGGCCGGGAGACGTGAAGGCACAGACGGTCTTGCTCATGAGCGGGAAAAAGCCCGTCAGCGGACCGATAGCGAAGATCAGCGGCTGGCAAGGGTCGTCCCACGGTCTTTCGGCGTGGCCGAACTTGTCAAACAGCAGGGCAGCCAGCCCGCTGCCGCCAGCGTAGGTGTCCCGGCCGTCCAGCGAGAGAATCTCACCCCGTCCCGTGGAGAGCTCGACCCGTAAGACCCGGAAATGGTCTCGAATCATGCGTCACCTCCAGCGGCCGCCTCGACCGAATCCGCCTCGCCTCCGATTTCTTTGTGCTCCAGGCAGTCATGGGGGCAGAAGGGCACACAGCGGCCGCAGTGGATGCACACAAACGGCTCGCCGTCGGTCGCCAGGTAGACGGCATCCACCGGGCAAGCGCGAGCGCACTCCCCGCAGCGGATGCAGAGGTTCTTGCGCACCACCACTCCCCCGCTTTTGCGCTGCGAGAAGGCCCCGGTGGGGCAAACGGCCGCACAGGGAGCCGGGTTGCAGGCGAGGCAGGTGCGCGCCTCGAAGCCGGTGGAGAGCCCGCCGGCGGAGGCGATGCGGATCCCGGCCGTGCTCCAGGAGAGGTTCTTGTGCACCAGGCGCGCGCACGCGAGCGAGCAGGAGTGGCAGCCGATGCAGCGTTCCATCCGCGGGGCTGTAAGGATTTTCAACGCTTCTCCTTTGCTGATTTCAACTCGTTGCTCGTTGCTTCTTTTCGCATTTCCTTGAACGCATTGATCAACCCGTTCGTCGAGCTGTCGTGGCCGGCGACCGGACGGTCGTCGCCCAGCTCGGGCAGGATGTTTCCGGCCAGCTGTTTGCCGAGCTCCACCCCCCACTGGTCGAAGCTGAAAATGTTCCAGATCACGCCCTGCACGAAGATCTTGTGCTCGTACATGGCGATCAGGCTGCCAAGGGTGCGCGGGGTCAGCTTGCGGAACAGGATCGAGTTGGTCGGCCGGTTGCCTTCGAACACCTTGTGCGGCGCCAGGCGCCGGAGCTGTTCCTCGCTTTTGCCCCCGCGGCGCAATTCGGCCGCAGCCTCCTCGAGCGTCTTGCCGTTCATCAGGGCTTCGGTTTGGGCAAAAAAGTTGGACAGCAGGATGGAATGGTGATTGCCGATGGGGTTGTGGCTCACCGCCGGCGCCAGGAAGTCGGCCGGGACGAGGCGGGTCCCCTGGTGGATCAGCTGGTAAAAGGCGTGCTGGCCGTTGGTGCCGGGCTCACCCCAGATGACGGGCCCGGTGGTATAGCCGACACGCCGGCCGGTGCGGTCGACCGACTTGCCGTTGCTCTCCATGTTGCCCTGCTGAAAATAGGCAGGAAAGCGGTGCATGTATTGATCGTAGGGCAGGATCGCTTCGGTCTCGGCGCCGAAAAAGTTCGTGTACCAGACGCCGATCAGAGCCAGGAGGACGGGGATGTTCCGCTCGAAGGACGTCTCGCGAAAATGCCGGTCCATGGCGTAAGCGCCGTCAAGCAGCTCCTCAAAGCGGCTGAAGCCGACGGCGCAGGCGATGGACAGGCCGATGGCGGACCAGAGCGAGTAACGGCCGCCCACCCAGTCCCAGAAGACAAACATGTTCTCGGGGGGGATGCCGAACTGCCTGACCTTGCCCGAGTTCGTCGAGATGGCGACGAAGTGACGGGCCACATGGGCCGAATCCCCGGCGCGGCCTAAAAACCACTCCCGGGCGCTGAAGGCGTTGGTCATCGTCTCCTGGGTGGTGAAAGTTTTGGAGGCGATTATGAACAGGGTGGTCTCAGGGTCGAGGCGTTTGAGCGTCTCGGCAATGTGGGTGCCGTCGATGTTGGAGACGAAGTGCGGGGTCAGACCCGGCCGGGCGTAGGGCCGCAAGCACTCGGTGACCATCACCGGCCCCAGGTCCGAGCCGCCGATGCCGATGTTGACGATGTCCGCGATCGGTTTGCCGGTGAACCCTTTCCAGGCCCCGGAGCGCACCTGTTCGGAAAAGGCCTTCATCTTGGCAAGCTCGGCGTCGACGGCAGGCATAACGTCCTGGCCTGCGGCCACAACCGGCGCCCCAGAGCGGTTGCGCAGGGCCACATGAAGCACTTCGCGGTTTTCGGTTTCGTTGATTCGCTCGCCCGCGAACATGCGTTCGATGGAATCCTTCAGAGCACACTGTGCGGCCAGATCGAAAAGCAGGCTCAGCGTGTCGGTGGTGATGCGGTTCTTGGAGCAGTCCACCAGGATCTCTTCGAAGTGCATGGAAAAACGCTCGAAACGTCGAGGGTCTTGGGCGAAGAGCGCTTTCATGTGCACGCCTTCCATAACCTCGCGGTGGGCGGCAAGCCGCCTCCAGGCAGCGGTTTCGGCGGGGTTGATCGTGGGCAGCATAACCGGCTCCTTGGAAAGAGGGTGCATAGAACTGGCTTCACAACCTTGGGTCACGGTTGCGGGCAAGGCGCAGGCCGATTCGAAAGCGCAGCAACCTCAAAAGGGTGTGAGCACATTCGAGAGGGCTGCAATCCCGCCATGGCGGGACCCCCAGCCGTTAGACAGGGTTATGAAACCAGTTTTAGGCGTTCAGGTCGATGATCTCCATGCTGTTGTTGCGATCCGGCTGCTTGCGCGACGGGCCTTCGGTGAGCACGACAAATCGCCCCTCGCAGCCGTGGGCCGTCAGCCACCGACGGACCCAGGATTTCCAATCTGCCGGGTGCTCCGGTTCGTGGACCGGGAACACCCCGTAGGAGAACAACAGGTCCCGGCAGGTTTTTTGCTCGGAGCTGACGGCGGTGATCCACACCGGCGGTCGGAAGCGCGAGATGCGGCGGGCCGTGATCCCGCTGCGGGTCGGGACGATCACCGCAGCCGGAGTGATGCAACCGATGGTAGTGCCCACGTTGGCGGCGATCAACTCCTCCGGCGGGCATTGATCCGAGATGCCGCCGGGGTCCACCGCCGGGGCCACCCCAAAGGTCAGGCGGTGGCGTTCGGTGGCGACAGCGATGCGAACCAATAGGGACACCGATTCCACAGGATAGCGGCCGACGGCCGATTCGCCCGAGAGCATCACGGCGTCGGTGCCGTCCAGAATGGCGTTGGCGACATCGGTGGCCTCAGCGCGGGTCGGCAGGCGGTTTGCGATCATCGACTCCAGCATCTGGGTGGCGGTAATCACCGGCTTGCATTTCTGGTTGGCCAGCCGCATCAGCCGCTTTTGCGTAACCGCCATCTCCTCGATCGGGATCTCCACCCCGAGGTCGCCGCGGGCGACCATGATGCCGTCGGCGGCATCGATGATCTCGACGATCCGCTCCAGGGCATTGGAGCGCTCGATCTTGGCTATGATCAGCGGATGATAGTCCATGGCGGCCGCGGCGCTGCGAACTTCCAGGATGTCGGAGGGCCGGTCGACAAAGGACTGGCTGACGGCATCCACCCCATGCTGCCGGCAAAACTCCAGGCATTTGCGGTCGTGGTCCGTGAAGGCGCTGATGCCGAGATCGATCCCGGGCAGGTTCAAGCCCTTGCGAGACCTCAACTCGCCGCCGACCTGGACCCGGCAAACCACCTCCGGCCCCGACACCTGCACCACTTCCAGTTCGATGTAGCCGTCATTCAAGAAAAGGTGGTCCCCCGGATGAACCGAAGCGGGGAGCCCGGGGAAGCTGACCGACACCCGCAGCCGCGACCCGAGAGTCTCCTCGGTCGTCAGAGTGAAGGTCTCGCCGGCCACAAGCTGGATGGGTTCCTCCGCCAGCTTTCCGATCCGCATTTTGGGACCGGGCAAATCGGCCATGACCGCAACGGGTCGCCCGATTTCGGCCGCCGCCGCCCGAACCCGCTCGATCGTGCCCGCATGGCCGGAGAAATCCCCGTGGGAAAAATTGAGGCGAGCGACGTTCATACCGGCCAAAATCAATTTCCGCAGAACCTCCGGCGAGTCTGAAGCCGGCCCGATCGTAGCGACGATTTTGGTTTTGTTTGCAGCGTAGGTCACCGAATCCTCCATGACAAAAATGTGCCCGGGACCGGCGTCGACGTCCGGCCACCGAAGCGGCCCACACTCAGGACGGCAGGCCCAGGTACTTCTGTATCCCCGCCCCGTAACGGGCCGTGAAAGCCTTATCGACCTTCTGCACGGGATTGGCTCCCAGAAACGTGAGCACCGCGGCCAACCTTTGCCCACGGACAGCTGGGTCGGCCGTCTCTTTCAGCTGGGCAATGTCCTCTTCGATTTCGAAGTAGCGCAGTTTGTCCGCCAACGGCAGCTGCCAGAACAGCAGGAACCCGCGCTCCGGGAAATCGACCCCGATCAGACGGTAGCAGTATATCATGAAGGTCTTTTCAAGCCGCTCGCGAATTTCGACCAAAGCCCGCCGGGCCGCACCGAGCGTGTCGGGGGCGCAGGGTTTGCCCACCGCCTCGAAGTACATCTTGATCTTGGGCTCGGTACCGGACGGCCGCACCGTGATGCGCAGGCGGGTGGTCTCGGACGTGTTGCCCAAGACCAGGATCACCACGTTGCGGGCCGAGGTGTCGGTCTCCGAAAGGTGCGGCTGGGGATCGCCCTGCCAGCGATCGATTTTCTCGATCACGGCAAACTCGCCGAACGCCTCTACCCGCTCTTGCCGGAAATGGTCCATGATGGTGGCGATCTGCGCCATGCCCTTGGCCCCGAGCAGGCGAATCTCCGTCAAGTGGTTGTGGCAAACCCCGTAAGCGGCGTAGATCTCGTTGAGCGCATCGATTAGGGTGCGCTGCTGTTGCTTCAGCTCCGCAGCGAACTCGGCGATCCATACCGCGGCGCCGGCGGCGTCCTTGTCCCGGGCATAGGTACCGGTGAGGTAGCCATGGCTTTCCTCGCAGCCGAAAATGAAGTCCGCGATGCGCCCCTCGCTTTCCAGCCGGTTCATCTCTTCGGCGACGTATTTGAACCCGACCAGTAGATCGCCGGCGCAGCGGATCCGGTTTTCGCAGGCCATCGTGTCGATCAGGGAGGTGGTGACATCGGTTTTGATGATCGTTCGGCCGGCGTGCAGAGCGCCGGCGGCCCGCAGTTTGTCCACGGCGTATTGAGTCAAAAGGATGCCGATCTCGTTGCCGGTGAGAAACGTCCACTCCCCATGGTGGTTTACCATGATGCCGATGCGGTCCGCGTCCGGATCGGTGCTGATCAGGATATCGGCCCCGGCTTGACGGGCGAATGGCAGGCTTGTGTTGAAGGACTCCACCACTTCAGGGTTGGGAATGTTGAAGGTGACATTTTCAAACGCCCCACTCGGGTTTGAGGTCTTGGGGCACAGGCGCACGTCGAACCCAAGCTGCTGAAGCACCGGGTGGACGGTGGAAAGCCCCGTGCCGTGCAGAGGGGCGTAGAGAATCGTCAGACCCCGGGCCGCAGACATCGAGACCGAACGCGCGGCTGCATGGAAGGCGCGGTCGATCTCCTCGCCGATGAACACGACCAGCCCATTGGCGCACGCCTCCTCGAAGTTCAACCGCCGGATTTCAGAAACGTTGCGCGTGACCTCATCCACTAGGTCCTGGTCGTGAGGCGGAATCAACTGCCCGCCGCGCTCGTCGTAGACTTTCTTGCCGTTGTCAGGCGGCAGGTTGTGGCTCGCGCTGAACATGTCGCCGGAGACGGCGTTCAAATGGCGGATGGCAAAGGAGAGTTCCGGCGTGCTGCGGGCGGTTTTAAACATGTAGACCTTCATGCCGTTGGCGGTGTAGACCTCCGCGGCCGCCCGAGCGAGCATCCATCCGTCGAGGTCCTTGACCGGGTTGGGACGATCCTCGGCGTAAACCCCCTGCTGCTCGTAGCGGCGCACATCGAAGGTCAACACGACCCCGCGACGGTTCGCCGCATCCCCGTATTGCCTGCGCAGGTACTGGCAGTGGCCCTGGGCCGAGGCCTGAATGGTCCAGGAGTTGATGCGGTTGGGGCCGATCCCGACCGGGCCCCGGCGCCCCCCGGTGCCGAAGGGGATCACCTGGTAGAAGGAGTCCAGCAGCAAATCCCATTTGCCGGTTTCGATCAGGTAGCGAATCTGGGGGGCGTACTCGGCAAAGGCGGGGTCGGCCAGCCACGTCTGCAGGTGAACCAGGGCGGCGGATTTAACCTTCTCCGAGACATCTAATAGCGACATTCCGTCTTTGGCGGCCGTCATCAGGTCCATAAGGTGTTTTGCTCCTTTGTTCGTCCTGTCGCCAGTGCTGCCGGGCACCGGCGTAAGATTCATTCTTTCACGTTGCTTTTTCTTTTTCAACCGGTCGGCGGCCACCGGTCGGGCGTATTCGGCGGCGTTTGGGGCTTGCCTGCCGGATATCAGTTGACTTATCGGCCCATTGTGCTAAATTTGTAACAATAATCGAGTATTATCGGATCCTGGGGATGGTTGTCAAGACTGCGGTCATCCTTCGGGGATCCCTGCTTTGTATCACGATCGCGGTTCGCTCCCGCACACGTGCAATGGAGTTCATCCAGATGGCAGTCGACCAGTTACCCGACAACGAACCGATCAGCGCCGCCCCGAAAGAGCGGGGACCACTTTTGCCGGCCATTTTAAACCCCTTCGGCCGCTTCGGCATCCGCCTCAACAACAGCCTGGGCGCGATGGCCATATTCCTGGCGCGGGCGTTCATTCAGATCTTTCACTGGAAGCAACTCCCCGAGATCGTGAACCAAGTCTACTTCATCGGTGCCAAGTCGGCAAGCATCGTGGCCCTGGTAGGGTTTTTCACGGGCATGGTGCTGGGCCTTCAGCTGTTCTACGTCATGAACAAGTTCGGCGCGGTCGGATTCCTGGGAACGGCGGTGGCCCTTTCGCTTATTCGAGAGCTGGGGCCCGTGCTGGCGGCGATCATGATCACCGCCCGGGCGGGCTCCGCCATGACCGCCGAGATCGGAATCCAGCGCATCTCAGAGCAGATCGACGCCCTCACCACCATGCGCATCGACCCGCTGGGCTACCTCATCAGTCCGCGCATCGCCGCGGCCCTGATCAGCTTTCCGATCCTGACGGCCCTCTTCGACCTGGTCGGCATCCTGGGCGGCTACCTGAGCGGGGTCATTCTCATGGGGGCCAGTGGCGGCTCCTACCTCCATCGGGTCGACGCCAGCGTGGATTGGATCGACGTCCGGGGCGGCTTCATCAAGTCCATCGTGTTTGCCGTGCTGGTCATCACCATCTGCTGCTTCCAGGGCTACTTCACCCACTTGCGCACAGACAGCTACGGCTCCAAAAGCGTGAGCCTGTCCACCACATCGGCCGTGGTCATCTCCTGCGTGATGATTCTGGTGTCGGACTACGTGGTCACCTCTTTTCTCCTCTAACGCGAGGACGGCATGCAACGGCAGCCCTTGATTGAGTTTCGCAACGTCACCAAGAGCTTCGGCGAGCGCACGATCCTGGACGGCGTCAGCTTCAAGGTCTACGAGGGCGAGGTGACCACCATCATCGGCCTGAGCGGCACCGGCAAGAGCGTGACACTGAAGCATATCATCGGTCTGCTCCAACCGGACGCCGGCGAGATTTTGTACCAGGGCAAACCCATCAACCGGATGAGCCGCCAGGAGTGGAACAGTTATATCGCGCGCATCAGCTATATGTTTCAGAACAATGCGCTTTTCGATTCGATGACCGTGTTCGAAAACGTCGCCCTGCCGCTCAAACGCACCACCTCGCTGGGCCGGAAGGAGATCGCGGCCAAGGCCATGGCCCGCATCCAGCAGACCGAACTGACCGAAGTGGCGCACAAATACCCCTCGGAGATCTCCGGGGGCATGCAGAAGCGCGCCGCCCTGGCCCGGGCTCTTGTGACCGACCCGCAGATCGTGCTGTTCGACGAGCCCACTACCGGCCAGGACCCCATCCGCAAAAACGCGATACTAGGCATGATCGCCGAGTACAAGAAAAAGATCGGGTTCACGGCGATTTTGATCAGCCACGAAATCCCGGACGTGTTTTTCATTTCGAACCGCATTCTGGCCCTGTGGGACAAGCAGATTGTCTTCGAAGGGTCTCCGGAGGAGATGGAGCACTTCAACCACCCCTTCCACGATGAAATCATCCAAAGCCTGGAAAACCTGCAGGAAGACATCACCGGGCTTTACTCCAGCCGGCATTTCAAGATCCGCTACCAGACCGAGCTCGTGCGGCGGGGTGCGGACGATTCCTACGCCGTGCTGATGTTCGGTTTCGACAACATGGACGAGGTCAGCGCGTCCATCAGCCACAACGCGGCCCAGCAGACCCTGCGCTCCCTGGGCAATTACATCCGCAAGCACTTCGGCTCCGTGGGCGGCTTCTCCACCCGACAGACAATCAACGAGTTCGCCACCATCCTGCCGTTTTCCGATCTGGACGAAGCCCGGCGCATCCTCGAAAAATTCACCGCCGATTTCCAGGAACACGGCATGCGCGAGCTGACCGAGGCGTTCCAGAAAGAGGTCCCCACAGACCGGTGTTTCGATTTTGTGATTTCAGTCGGCATGGCGCAGGGCCAGCCCCAGGTGGAAATCGAGTCGGTCATGGAGTTCGCTCGGTTCGGCAAGAAACCCATCGCCACGTTTCAGTGCGGCACTCGGAGGTGATTCAGCATGCAAAAGTATTCCAAAGAATCGCTGGTCGGCATCTTTGTGTTGGTCGGTCTGCTCTGTATCGGCTACATGACCGTCAAGCTCGGCGACGTCGGCCTTTTTGAAGACGACACCTACCTACTGGTTGCGCGCTTCAACAAGGTGACCGGGTTGAAATCGGGCAGCACTGTCAATATGCTCGGACTGGAGGTCGGGCGGGTGAGCAAGATGACCATGGACCAGGACCGGCAGCAGGCGGTGGTGGAACTGCGGATCAAAAAAGGGGTCAAGATTTACGACGATGCCATCGCCTCGATCAAGACCGAGGGTCTCATCGGCGATTGTTACGTGGCCATCGATGCCGGCGGCAGCGGCGCCCAGCTGAACGCCGGGGAGGCGATCACCGAAACCGAGGCGCCGGTCGACATCATGGAACTGGTGAGCAAGTATGCTTTTGGCGATGTCAAAAAATGAAGAGGTGCTGGTTCCCCCGTCGATTAAAATCACGCCCGGCCGAATTGCCGGGCTCCATCACCGTTGGGTAACGGTAGAAAAAGGAAGGTGAGTATGCGTGTGTATAGAATCACCCTGCTCGTTTGGCTCGTGGTCATCGCGATACCGGTCATGGCCCTGGCGGTTAGCGCCGCCGCACCCAAAACGGCGGTGGAGACCCAGGTCCAGAAAGTGATCTCTACGTTGGCCGAACCGGCATTCAAGGAGCAGCCGCGCGAAAACAAGATCGAAACGATCCGGTCGATCATCAACGAAATCTTCGACTACACCGAATTGTCCCGCCGGACCCTGGGGCGGGACTGGGGCAAATTCAAGCCGGAACAGCAGCAGGAATTCGTCAAGCTGTTCAGCGATCTGCTCGAGAAGACCTATGCCGACCGCCTGCTGTCCTATTCCAACGAAAAAGTGGTTTTCGACAAGGAAAACGTGCTGAGCGAGGGGCGGGCCGAGGTGTTCAGCAATGTGCTCACGTCGGACGGAAAAAAGATCCCGCTGGATTACCGGCTGATCGCGAAAGAGGGCAAGTGGCTCGTGTACGATGTCATCATCGAGGGCATCAGCATGGTCCGCAATTACCGGGACCAGTTCCGGGACATCCTGGCCAAGAACCCGCCCGAGCATGTCCTGAAGGTGCTGAGAGAACGGGCGCAGGAGGGGTGAGTCGGCGGCCGCCCACCGGCGAACAGCTCATGGCAGCCGGCGGGTTTTTGTGAGCCATTCTTCTCCGCGGCCCGTGTCGATGCGCTCGATCTCAAAGCCGCTGGGCGTGTTATCGACGCTGATGAGAAAAAAGTAATTGCGCCCCTTTTCCAGCGCAGCGCTGAGGCCGGACTCCCGGATCCCGATTTGATGAAGACCGGGCGGCACCAGGAAGCGAATGTGCTCACCGGCCCTGAGATGGGCGATGGCCGCACCGTTGAGCGTTGCTTCGACCGTCAGGCCCCAGCCATAGAGGCGATTGTCGCGAATGACATAAACCTGGGCCGCCTCCGCAGGATTAGCAACGCTTGTGGGAAAGTTTGCCGTTTTACCGTGCGCGCAGGCGATCAGCATCGCGGCGGCACACGCTGCCAGCAGAAGTTTCATGAACGATCATCCTCTCCTGCGGCGCCTCGACCCCGGCCGGGGCGCCGCGTGTTTTGACGCCGCCTGCTTTAGGCCGGCGGCGTGCGGGGTCTCTGGACAGCCGTCGGGCGGCGGTCGAACTCGGAGATCACCTGGGCACCCAGCAACAGGATAATCACCGCCACCTCGATGCTCAACAGGGCAACGACCGTGGTCGCCAGCGACCCGTAAATGAGATTGACCAGCGACAGCTTGGAATAGTACCAGACCAGGATGCGTCGAATGCCTTCCCACAGCAGCGCCGCCGTGACCGCGCCGCTGAGGGCATGCCGGGTGGAGATATGACCGACCGGCATGACCATGTAAAGCGAGGTCAGCATGATCACCATGCCCAGCATGCCGATGAGATAAAACAGGAATCGGGTGTACCCACGCAGGCTGAAATCATACCCGAAAATCAACACATCCCGGCTTTCCAGGGCATCGAGGGCGCCTGAAATCAGCGTCACCAGCAAAAACCCCACGGCCAGCAGCAGAATGTACATGTAGGGTATGATGGCGGAGATAACGAAAGACCGGCGCTGCGATTCCTTGCGATGGGAAAAGATGACCGCCATGGTGCTCTCCAGAACCGAAAAGGCCATGGAGCTGAAAAACATCATGATCAAGAACCCAACAGCGCCGACCAAGTGGCGTCGGGCCAGGAAACCGCGCACCTGGTTGGCCAGGCTTTCGGCGTATCCGGGTACGAGCAGCTCCAGGTTGCGAGCGACGGTTTGGATCAGCTGCTCCTGGGGAATGAAATGGGAAAGACCTACCAGGATGAGCGCCAGCATCGGCACGATGGACAGCAGGGTGTAATAGGCGACGGCACCGGCGAGCAGCAGCCCCTGGTTGCGTTGGAAATCCCGCACCACGATCAGGGAGAATCCGTATAGTCGCTTGAGGACCCCTGGCGGCTTCCCTGGGTTCGCGTGGTCACTGGTCGTCCTCCGGACCATCTTACACCATGAACACGGCGCGCGCCGCCGGCACCGAGGAAATTAAAGGTTGCATACGTGTAATGACAGGGGCACCCTCGCCCCTCCCCCAGGATGGGGGGTGAGGGAATGGGGGCCGCTTTCGGTCAATCTTATTTCGAGGCACCTACCATCTATTTTAACCTCAGTTTCCGAAGCGCACCAAATGCGCTGTCCGCGCTCGCGGGCGGGCAGGAACACGGCCCCTGGTTCAGATCGGCACCGCAATGAGGGCATAGCCCCCGGCAGGCCTCGCCACACAGCGGACGGAACGGCAGCGACAGGATCACCTGCTCCTGAATGCCGTCACGCACGTCGACGGTGTCGCCGCGAAACCCCATGAGTCCGGCCTCCTCGGCGACAGTCGGCGCCCGTTTGGATCCGCCGCCGCTGTCTGCAGCCGAGGTCGCCTGCGTGTAGGTCAAGGCAAACCCGGCCTGCAAGGGGCTTAAAAACTGCTTCAGGCATCGGCCGCACGTCAGCCGCAACGAGGTCTGGAACTCACCGTCGACCTCAACCAACTCCCCGATTCGGGCCGCTTGCAACCGGATATGAATCGGCGCGGCAAACTCGCACTCGCCTTCACCCATCATCTGCCGCAGAACCGGGAACCGGTCGGCCGGGCACTCGACCTCAAGGGACACGTTCTTTTCCTTGAGTTGCTCGAGATGGATGCGCAGCATGGAAAAATCCCCGCTTGGGGCTGACCCGGCCATCCGGGCGGCCCGGATTTCATTATACTCAAATGCCGCTGCAAAACAACCGATTGTTTTTCTTCAGCGAACGGTTTGACGGATGGAACCGGGCAGGCGATAATGCATCGCATGGAAACAACGGCGACGGGCATCGATGGCTGCACCCGTTGCGGGGCCTGCTGCCGCAGCGGGGGGCCCGCTCTCCACCGGGAGGACCGGCCGCTCGTCGAAACCGGTCTCATCCACACCCGCGATCTTTACACCATCCGCCGGGGAGAGATGGCGCATGACCAGATTCGAGGCATCGTGGTCCCGACCCGAGAGGACATCATCAAGATCAAGGGGCAGGGCGCTACCTGGGTCTGCCGTTTTTTTGACCCGGACGTTTGCACCTGCCGCATCTATGCCGAGCGACCACTGGAATGCCGCTTACTGGAGTGCTGGAACACGGATAGGATCGAACGGGTCTATGCGCAGGGCCGGCTGACGCGCCGGGATTTGCTTGCGGGAATTCAGGGGTTATGGCCGGTGGTGGAAGAACACCAGCGGCGCTGCGACTACCGTCGGATTCGAAAACTGCTCGCACCGGGGCCAATCAAGAGCGCCGAGCGGCGCCGGCGTGAGTTGGCCGAGCTCATCCGCTACGATGGCGAGCTACGGGCCCAAGTGCTCGCCCGCATCGGCCTTGAGGCCGGCATGCTGGATTTTTTGTTCGGACGGCCCCTGCCGGCGACCCTGCATACCCTTCAGGCGGGAGCCCGAACAACCGTTCGACCGTAAGCTCAGGTTTGCGGCGGGTGCAAGGGCAGGTTGTACTTTTTCATTTTCTTGTAGAGCAGCGTACGGTGAATCCCCAGCAAGCGCGCGGCGCGCACCTTTCGGAATTCGGCATCCTGCAATGCTTGCCAGATTGCCTCCCGCTCGCTGCGGGACTGCATCTCCCGCAGCGAGGTTTGGTGCTCGCGGCCGGCGGCCTTGCGGCTGCGCTGAATGTAAAAAGGCAGGTCCGCGAGGCGGATGACGCGGCCCTCCATCGCGGACACGCTGCGTTCAAGCACATTGACCAACTCCCGCACATTGCCGGGCCAGTCGTAGAGGCGCAGGGCACGCTCGGCCGCCTTGTCGATCGCAATCTCCGTCAGGCCCGCCTCGTTCGCAATCCGGCGCAGGCTGTGGTGCAAGATGGCCACAATATCCCCCCGGCGTTCGCGCAACGGAGGCAGGTGCAAGGCCACCACATTCAACCGGTAGAACAGGTCTTTGCGGAACCTCCCTCCGGTCAGCATGCCCTCCAGGTTCTGGTTGGTGGCGGCAA
Source organism: Desulfobacterales bacterium (assembly GCA_041736435.1). Lineage (GTDB taxonomy): Bacteria > Desulfobacterota > Desulfobacteria > Desulfobacterales > SpSt-501 > SpSt-501. The sequence goes on from JBGSTS010000043.1 coordinate 24,477, forward strand.
CCACCCGGAAATCCGAGCGAACCAAGCGGGTACCGCCCACCCGTTCGAACTCCTTGTCCTCGATGGCCCGCAGCAGCTTGGGCTGCATCTCGACGGGAAGATCCCCGATCTCATCCAGAAAAATGGTGCCCTGGTGCGCCAGCTCGAACTTGCCCGGCTTGCCTTCGGTCTTGGCCCCCGTGAAGGCGCCTTTTTCGTAGCCGAAAAGCTCCGACTCCAAAAGGTCGCGGGGGATCGCGGCGCAATTGATGCGCACGAAGGGATGAATCCGCCGCGTGCTGGAGTGGTGGATGGCTTGGGCAAAGAGCTCCTTGCCCGTGCCGCTCTCACCGGTGATGAGCACGGGGAAGTTGCCGGCGGCCGCCTTGAGCGCTTCGCCCTTCAGCGTGCGCAGCGCCTCGCTGACGCCGATGATGCTCTCGAAGGTGTAGCGGGTGGACCGCAGGGTGATCAGCTCTTCCTCGTAGATCTTCACCTTGGACTCTAAAAGCGACAGCTCGCGGGCCAATTTGCCGACATCGCGCACATCCTTGAACATGACCTGGCCGAACACGGCGATCACCTTGCCGTCTTTGCGGATGGGAATGCGCTGCACCACCATGCTCTGCCCCTGGATAAGCTGGGACTGGTTGATCTCCGGCCGTCCGGTCTGGGCCACGATGTGCATGCGCGAATTTTCAACCGCCTCGGTGCAGTGCCGGCCGATCTGAGCCGGGGGCGCAAGTCCTAAAAACTGGCCATAGGGCGCGTTGAAATGAGTGATCATCCCCCCGGCGTCGGTCACCATGGCGCCGAAGTGGATGCTCTCGAAGATCAGCCGGTAGATTTCCAGCTGGCGTTTGAGCTCCTCGAGGTCCTCGCTGGTTGCAGGCGAATCGGCCATAGCGATCGGCTACCACAGGGTCATGGAATCCAGGAACAGCTGCCGCAGTTCCTCGGGTCCTGCCGGCCGCGGGGAGAGCTTGGTCACCCGGTGCTGGGGCAGGGTGCCTTCCACGAGGTTGTCAACGTCCTGGGGGGTGAACCCGACGGCAGAGAGCCCGTTGGGCATCCCCACCCGGCGCATCAGGTCGATTACGGCGCCCGCCAGCAGGTTGCCCGCCTCTTCGGGCCCGGCCGTCGAAACCTCGCAGCCCATCAACCCCGCCGCGTAAAGATGAACCGCCGGGTTGGCCGGGGCGGTGAAGCGGAAGACCGCCGGTGCGTTCAGGCAAACGGCCATCCCGTGGGGCACCAAGGGCTGCCCGGGCGGGTATCCCTCGGGGACATAGTCCCGCACCATGCCCGAAACCGGATAGGACATCCCGTGGGCCAGGTGCACGCCCCCGTTTCCAAATCCGATCCCGGCGTAGGTCGCGGCCAGCAGGACCTCGCCGCGGGCCGCATCATCCGCGGGGTCTTCGACCACGCGCACCAGGCTGCGGGAAATCATCTCGATGGCGCGCGAGGCCCAGATGTGGCTGATGGGGTTCGATCCTTGATAGGCCGGACGCAGCTTCGGCTGCTCCGGCGCCGGCCGCTGGTTGAAGGGGATCGCGGTCAAAGCCTCGAGCGCGTGGGTCAACTGGTCTAACCCCGTGCAGGCCGCCACCATGCGGGGCAGCGTGCGGGTGTTGTCCGGGTCGATGATCCCGCGAACGGGTCTCAGGGCCCGGCTGGCGATACCGGTCTTGGCTTTCATTTCCAGGAAATCGAAGATCGCCACCCCGGTGGTTTCGCTTCCGGTGCCGGCGGTGGTGGGCACGGCAATCATTGGTTTCAACGGCCCCGGCACGGGGACCCCCTTGCCGACGGGCGGGTTCACGTAGGTCATGAAGTCCGCCGGGTGGGTGGCATAAAGATTGGCGGCCTTGGCGGTGTCCATGGCGGAGCCGCCGCCGACCGCCACGTACCCGTCAAACCGCCCCTGCACGGCGAAGTCGATCGCCGCTTTAAAGGAGAGGTCGGTGGGTTCGACGCTCGCCCCGTCAAACAGCACCGCATCGATCCCGCGCTGTCGCAGCGCCTCCAGGGTGATGCCCACGGGGTGGCTCTCCCGCAGGTTTGAATCGGTGACCACCGCCACCCGCCGGCAGCCGAGATCCTTCATGTCGAACCCGATTTCGCGGGTTACGCCGGGGCCATACTTGATGCTGGAGGTGTCCATGGTAAAGGCGTTTTCGAGTTTCATTCTGATCCTCTCTTTTCTGTTGGGGGTCGAGACCGGCGGCCCTCTCAATCCAGCCCGGACTGGGTCCGGATCAAGCGCGCCATGGCCGACACATCCTCGTCGCCGTATCCTTGAGAGATAAGCCCGTTTTCGATCTGCTCCACCAGCGCCGCAACGGGCAACACCACACCCAGCTCCCGGGCGACCTCCAAAGCGATGACCACATCCTTGCGATGCAACCGGACCCGAAACCCCAGCGGGTACTGGTTTTTGATCATGTTGCCGGAACGGTTGCTGAGCCCCCATGACCCGGCGGCTCCCCCAGCAAGGGCCGGGACCACCTTCTCCATGTCCAAGCCGGCCTTGAGACCCAACGCCATCCCCTCGGCAACCGCCAGATAGGTGCCGCAGAGGATGACCTGGTTGATGGCCTTGGCCATCTGCCCGGAACCGACCGGCCCGACATGAATGATAGTCTTGCCCATGGCTTGGAAGACCGGCATCGTCTTTTCCACGTCCACGGCCTCCCCGCCCACCATGATGGAGAGCGTTCCGTTCCGGGCCCCCTCGGAGCCCCCGGACACCGGGGCGTCCAGCATGCGGATGGCCTTTTTCTCCAGCCCGGCGGCCATTCGGCGCGTGGCCGAAGGGCTGATCGTGGACATGTCCACGACAATGACGCCGGACGAAGCCCCGTGGATGACACCCTGAGCCCCCAGGATCACGGCCTCCACGTCGGGGGTGTCGCTGACGCAGGTGATGATGATCTCGGCCGCCTGCGCCGCCTCACGCGGCGAACCTGCCCGCCGCGCACCGGCACTGGCCGCGGGTATCTCCCGTTCGCGGGTGCGGTTATGCACCGTCACCGCGTGGCCGGCCTTGAGCAGGTTGACCGCCATGGCGGCCCCCATGGTCCCCATGCCAATAAATGCGATGTTCATTCTAGTGGGCCTCCTTTTCGCTCCTATGCCATTGGACGAATTTGCAAAATGCTCAAGATCCCCGCCGCAGCGAGGCAGGCACGGCCCGCAAGTTCCCGCATTGCGAGGCGTACCTACCGTAGGCCGCAGCGGTGCGAGGGCGCTTCCCGCCATCGGCAGGGCGAGATCGGGCTTTCAGCGCTGCCGTCAGAAAATCTTGCCCGGGTTCATCAGCCCCTTCGGGTCGATGAGGTTCTTGATCCGGCGCATGAGCTGGAAGCTTTCGCCGTGTTCGAGCTCCATGAACTTGCGCTTGCCGATCCCCACCCCGTGCTCGCCGGTGCAAGTGCCGCCGACCATCACCGCTTTCTCGACGATGGCGTGGTTGACGGCCTCCAGCCGGGGCCACTCCTGCGGGTTGGCGGGATCGCCGACCAGGACCACGTGCAGGTTCCCGTCCCCGGCGTGCCCGAACACGTATCCCGTGACGCCGTGGCGGTCCACGAGTTCCTGGGAGAACACCACCATGTCCGGGTACTGGGAAATGGGGACCGCTGCGTCCACGATCAGCGTCTCGTTTTTGGGGTGAGCCCGGTGAATGGTCTCCCAGGCTTCGTGGCGGGCCCGCCAGAGGTTTTTGCGCTCAGCCTCGCCGGTGGCGTACTGAAATCCCACCGCTCCGCACGCTTCGCACAACTCCCGGGCCAGCGCCGCCGTTTCTTTGAGGTGGGCGTCGCTGATTCCGTGGAACTCGCAGAAGAGCGAGGGCTCTTCGGGCAGGCCCAGGCCTTTTTCACGGTTCATCAGGCCGATCAGCCCCGGCGGCAGAAGCTCCAGAGCGGCCGGCCCCAGGCCCGAGCCGATCATCAGGGCCACGCTCTTCGATGCACTGGCCAGATCCGGAAAGCGGATCGTGGCCGCCAGCACATGGCTCGGCAGGCCGGTCAGCCTCAAGCACGCCTCTGTGACGATGCCCAGCGTCCCCTCAGAGCCCACGAACAGCCGGGTCAGATCCAGTCCGGCCGAGGATTTGGGGGCCTTGCAGCCGGTGTGGATGACCGTACCCTGCGGCAGGACCACCGTTAGCCGCATCACATAGTCCCGGGTGGCGCCGTACTTAACCGTCTGCACCCCGGAGGCGTTGTTGGCGATCATGCCGCCGATGGACGCATCCGCACCGGGGTCCGGCGGAAAGAACAGGCCGTGCGTCCCGCACTGCCGGTTGAGCTCTTTGCGCAACACCCCCGGCTGCACATCCGCCTGCAGATCCTGCGGGCGAATCGCCACAATGCGGTTCATGCGCGTCAAGTCCACGACCAAGCCACCGCAGGTCGGCACGGGGTTGCCTTCGGTGCTGGTGCCGGCGCCCCAGGGGGTGACCGGCACCTCATGGGGATAGGTCCACGCCAGGATCGCGGCCACCTCTTCGGTTGAGACGGGCCATATGACCCCGGCAGGCAAAGACCCTTGGTGGAACGAGATATCTTTCAGGTGCAGTTCGCGATTGGACTGCCCCGTGGAGAAGCGCTCCGGCTCGACCAGGGTTGCCAACGCCGCGGCCTGCACGGCAGTGAACTCTTTCATTTCGGATCCTCCCGGCGGGTGTTGTCAATCTGCTGCGATATAGACACGAACCCGCGGTAGGGTCAACCGGATCTTACGGGTAGATCAGGGAAGGGATCCACAGGGTCAACGGCGGCCAGAAACAGGCAACCAGAAGGGCCACAAAGGCGGATAAAATCAGGGGCAGCGCCGCCCGGGAGATCTGCCCCAGGCCCACCCCGGCGATCGTGCAGCTAACGAAGAGGCAAATCCCCACCGGCGGGGTGAGCATGCCGACGGCCAGGTTGATCACCATGAGCACCCCGAACTGGACCGGGTCGACCCCCATCTGGGGTGTAAGCGCCGCCAGCACCGGAACCAGCAGGATCAGGGCAGCGGTGGTTTCCATGACACACCCGACCACAAGCAGCACCGCCATGACCAACAGCAAAAGACCCCACGGCGGCAGGGACAGGGCGGCGACCAGCGTGCCTAAAAGCTGACTGGTCTGCTTCATCGCCACCAGCCAGGTGAACACCTTGGCCATGGCGATGATGAAGAGAATCGTAGCGGCCGTGATCTGGGAGCGCAGGATCAGCCCCGGCAGCTGGTTCCACTTCAACTCGCGGTTCAGAACCATGCTCACGAACAGCGCGTAGAACACCGCCAGGGCCGCTGCCTCCGTGACCGTGACGATCCCGGAGAGGATCCCACCTAGCACGATCACAGGCGCACCGATCGCCCAGACCGCCTCTTTCAGGGACTTCCACAGCCGGGCCGGTGAAAACGACTGCCGCAGGCCGTAGCCGCGGCGCCAGGAGATCCAGACCGCCACCAGCATGAAGTTCACCCCGAAGAGGATGCCCACCATCATGCCGCCGGCGAAGAGCTTGGCGATCGACACGTTGGTCAGAAACCCGAAGATCACCATGGGAATGGAGGGCGGGATGATGACGCCGATGGCGCCGCCGGCCGCCACCACCGCGGCGGCAAAGCCCGCCGGGTAGCCCTGGCGGATCATGGCCGGGATCACGATGGCGCCGATGGCGGCCGTGTCCGCGGCGGCGGAGCCGGATATCCCGGCAAAAAACATCGAGGCGACAATGCAGGCGCAGGCGAGTCCGCCCGGCACCCAACCGACCAGGCTGTCCGAAAAATCGATCAGCTGCCGCGAGATCCCGCCGGTTTCCATGATGGCCCCGGCCAGCATGAAGAGCGGAACCGCCAGCAGGTCGAAGGAGTCCACCCCCGCAAACAACAGCTGGATGATGGTCTGGCCGAGGGCGGGGATCGGCACCGTGGCGGGGAACACCCCGGGGGTCAGCATCAACCCGATGGCCGGCAGCCCGATGGAGAGGGCAATCGGCAGCCCCAGTGCGATCAGCAGGAAAAGCAGCCCGAACAGCAGCCCGACGATCATGGCCGTTTCCGCCCGAGGGTTTGCGTGATATCGGCCAGGACGTGCACGACTAGAATCAGGGCCGCGATCGGGATCACGGCGAAGGGGATCGACATGGGGATCAGCAGGGCCGAGGAGGTGTGCTCCCAGGCCTTGAGGGTGTAGACCGCGCCGAACCAGGCGATGACACCGAAAAGGGCCAAGGTGAGCAGCTGCAGCGCGATCGTGATCCCGGCCTGGATGGTCGGCCCCAGGCGGTGGCCGATGCCTTTGAGCCCGATGAAGCTCGCCCGCTTATAGGCGGCCGTACCCCCCAGGAAGGTGATCGCCACCAGCAGGTGCCGGCTGACCTCTTCCGACCAGCCCAAAGACGCACCGGCGTAGCGGAATAATACCTGGGCGAAGAGAATGATGCAGATCGAAGCTCCGATCAGCAAGAGCAGCTTCTCGATCGCATGGTTGATACCCCGGCTGATGGTTTGAAGCAGTTCCATCAAAGCATACGCTGTCTCAGATATGGCCCCGATAAAACGGGGTATTTTAGAAGCAAAACGGGACGGCCTCTATCCCAAGCTTCCTATAGCGCAGGCCGCCCCGCAAGCCGACACAAACCCGCTTTACTTCGCTTCCTGGATGATCATTTCCGCCAGTTTCTTGGTGTCGCCCGAAGTGGTTTGAAGAACCGGGGCCGTCGCCTTACGGAAGGCCGCGAGGTCGGGTTTATCCTCGACCTGCATTCCAGCCGCCTTGAGCTCGGCGATTTGCTTGGTTTCATTGTCTCTTACAAATGCGCGGCCCTTCAGCGATGCCGTCTGCGCCGCATCCATGACAATTTTGCGTTCCGCAGCAGGCAGCGCATCCATGAACGGTTTGTTGGCCACGAACACCAGGGCCGAATAAACATGACGGGTGAGCGTCAGGTACTTCTGGCCGGCTTCCACCAGCTTGGCGGCGTAGATGACTGCGATCGGGTTCTCCTGACCGTCGATGACCCCCTGCTGGAGCTGCGTGAAGATCGGCCAGGCCATAGGGGTCGGATTGGCGCCGATGGAGCGCCAGATGGCCAGGTGGGTGGGCGCCTCCATGGTCCGGATTTTGAGCGCTTTAAGATCCTCGGGGGTCTTGACCGGGCGCTTCGAGTTGGTCAAGTTCCGGAACCCGTTATCAAGAAAATGCAAGGCAACAAACCCGGCTTTTTCAAAATATTTTCCAAGTTCTTTCCCGACCCGACCATCTAAGACTTTGTCTGTTGATTCATAGGAAGGAAAAACAAAGGGCATCTCCAGCGCTTTGATTTCCGGCACAAAGGCCTCGATCGGGCCGGTGGTGCAGACCGACATCTGAGTGGTGCCGAGCTGGATCTGCTGCAGCACCTGTGTCTCGCTGCCGAGCGCGGCTGAGTGGTGCACCACCACCGTGTATTTGCCGGGCAGGGCTTTTTCCACCTCCTCCTTGAACCACTCGGCCGCTTTGGTGTGGACGAAGGCCGGGTTGGTAACCGTGGCGATATTGATCGTGGTCTGGGCCGATGCCACGGCGGCAAACCCCAGCAGACAAAACAAAGCCGTCAACACCATCATTCGTGAACGCATTCAGGCACCTCCTAAAGTCCTTGATGTGAAAACCGATCTCGAATCCGATCGTTGAACCGATCTTCAACTCAGTTAATCGAAAAGGATGGCAGTGTCAATACAGATGGGCCAAGCGCCCGTCGTCATGCCTGCTGCCGGCAACCGGTTTCGCGGGTGAAAAAGAGCAGCACCCCGGCGAGCAACATCCATCCCAGCATGAGGGCGAATCCGCCGCGGTAGGCCTCCAGGTCGTAGATGCGGACCCCATCGAACATGCCGCCCCGCCACCGGCGGTCCAGCACCCAGCCGATGGACGGCTGAAGCAATGTCGGCCCCAGCATGATCCCCATGTTGATCACCCCGGAAATCGTTCCGGTCAGCCGCAGCGGGACCGACTCCTTGGCCAGCGGCCAGCAGATGTTGAAGCTCGCGGAGAGCAGGCCGGTCAACATCATGAGGACGGTCAGCAGCCAGGCGGGCATCCCGGCCGTAAAAAGAATGACGGCCCAGCCGGCCGCGGCCAGCGTATGCCCGAGAATCAGCGGGGGCTTGCGACTCCCCATCCGATCCGAAAGCCGGCCGACAAAAGGACTCCCCAAGGCCCAGGAAACCATCATCGCGGAGGTCAGAAAGGCCGCCTCGGCCTGGGACAGGCCGTAGTGCGTGGTCAGGTAGGGCACGCCCCACAGGCCGCAGAACGAGAGCATGGAGCCGACGAGGCCGGCCGGGATGATGCACAGCAGCCACGTGTTGCGGCTCTGGAACACCTCCTTTAGATTTTCAAGAGGAGTTCTGCCGGCACTGGATCTTTCGGGCGCTGAGGCGGCATAGGTTGCATAGCTCCGGTCGCCGGGGTCGTCCCGAACCAGCACCCACATGACAGTTGCCAGGAGACCGGTGACGGCGGCGGCGGCCAGCATCACCGGCCGCCAGCCGAAACCATCGATCAAAAGCCGCAGCGGCACCCCGGCACTCACCGCACCGGTGATGCCGGCCACCAACAGGATGCCTGAGATCATGGAAAAATAGCCCGCCGGGAACCAGTGAGCCGCCAGCTTGAGGCAGGTGACAAAGGCGACTGAAACCCCGCCGCCGATCATCAGCCGTCCGACACTGGCCCAGGCAAGGTCCGGCGACAGAGCGAAGAGCACCGTCCCGCAGGCTGCCGTCAAGGCGCCTGCGGCCAAAAGCCGGCGTGCGCCCCAGGTGTCCACCAGGATTCCGGTGGGAATTTGCATCAACCAATAGCTGTAGAAGTAAAACGCTGAGAGGTTGCCGAGGCCGGCGGCGCTGATGCCGAAGTCCTGCATCAGCTCGCGGGTCATCACCGCCGGGGCCAGGCGTTGAAAGAAAGCGATCATAAAAAAGGCCGCACCAAGGCTCCAGATGAACCCGGAGAGGCGCAACGGGGGGTGAGACCCTGTTTTGCCTTCGGCCACGAGGGATGGTTTCCGATGATCGTCGCTGGAGGAGGTTGCGGTCGTCACGTTTTGCCGGCCGGTGGTGCGGGGCGTCGGGACTCCGGATAACCGGCCGGCAAATCCGGCAGTCGTATCGTGAAGGTGGAACCTTCCCCCCTGCGGCTTTCGACGCGAATGCTGCCCTGATGCTGGTCTACGATGCGCTTGGTCATCATCAGCCCGATACCGGTGCCTTCGGTGCCCTTGGTGCTGAAGAGGCCTTGAAACAACCGCTGGCGCAGATCCTCGTCCATCCCGCAGCCGGTATCGGATACGTGGATCTCCACCCCCCCACCGGCCGAGGGGCGTGTGCGGACCACCACCCGGTGCCGGCCGGC
>JBGSTS010000078.1:0-2819 GCA_041736435.1 Desulfobacterales bacterium
CACCCCCGACGCCACGGCCGCTGCCTTTGCCATGGGGGCGGCTTATGTCCTCACGGGATCGATCAACCAGGCCTGCGTGGAAGCCGGCACCTCGCCGGCTGTCGGTGCTATGCTGGCCGAGGCCGGCCAGGCGGACGTCACCATGGCCCCGGCCGCCGACATGTTCGAGATGGGGGTCAAAGTGCAGGTGCTCAAACGCGGCACCATGTTCCCCCACCGCGCCGCAAAGCTCTATGAGCTTTATGCGGCCCACGAGAGCTTCGACCAGGTCCCGCCGCGACAGCGCGACATCGTCGAGCGGGATTTGCTCAGGTGCCGCTTCGATCAGGAGTGGGAGCAAACCCGCGAATTTTTCCGCGCGCGCGACCCCAAACAGATCGAGCGGGCCGAAAACGACTCGAAACACAAAATGGCGCTCGTCTTCCGTTCCTACCTGGGGCGATCCTCGACCTGGGCCATCGCGGGCGAGCCCTCCCGCAGGCTCGACTACCAGATCTGGTGCGGCCCGGCCATGGGCGCTTTCAACCAGTGGGCCAAAGGCAGTTTTTTGGAAAAGCCCGAAAACCGCCGCACCGTGACCGTGGCCTTGAATCTGCTCCTCGGTGCCGCAGCAGCCACCCGCGCGGTCTGGCTGCAAGGCCAGGGGATTGCTCTGCCGCCCAACACAGGCGCCATGGCCCCCATGGAACTTTCTGAAATTTTAAAACGCATGGAGGAGAGACCTTCTTAAAGTTCACCTTGAAAATCAGGGCGATTCTAAGTATATATACTTTTTGCGGTCACGCCGGCGTATGACCGGACAAAACGCGTTTTGCCCGACCGCAGTCGGAATCCATCCCATCTCCTCGGATCCAGGTCGACCACAGGGATAATGCCGTGAGCGTTGAAAGACATCAGTGCCCCGTCGCCATCGTGGGCATGAGCTGTTTTTTTCCCAAATCCGCGGGGCTGAAGGCCTATTGGCGCCTTCTGCGGCAGGGGGTGGACGCCATTACGGAAGTGCCCGCCTCCCATTGGCTGAAGAGCGACTACTACGACCCGGACCCGAAACGACCGGACCACGTCTACTGCGCCCGCGGCGGTTTTCTGCCGGCGGTTGACTTCGACCCCTCGGAGTTCGGGATCCCCCCCTCGGCGCTGGAAGCCACGGACAGCACGCAGCTGCTGGCGCTCGCCGCCGCCCAACACGCCCTAGAAGACGCCGGTCTGGCCGTGGACCGCACCCGCACCAGCGTCATCTTGGGCGTCACCGGGACCCAGGAGCTGGTGATCTCGCTCAGCTCGCGTCTCGGACACCCCCACTGGCGCCGCGCCTTGGCCGAAGGCGGCGTGGGGCCCGAGCAGGCCGAAACGATCGTTCAGCGCATCGCGGATGCCTACGTGCCCTGGCAGGAGAGCTCCTTTCCCGGGTTGCTGGGCAACGTCGTCGCCGGCCGGATCAGTAACCGGTTGAACCTGGGCGGAACGAACTGCGCGGTGGACGCCGCCTGCGCCAGCTCGATGGCCGCCGTCCACCTGGCGCTGCTCGAGCTCGCCGCCGGCCTCTGCGACACGGTGATCACCGGCGGGGCGGACACTCTGAACGACATCTTCATGCACATGTGCTTCTCCAAGACCCAGATCCTTTCACCCACCGGCGACGTGCGGCCGTTTTCCCGCAACGCCGACGGCACCGTGCTGGGCGAAGGCATCGGGCTGCTGGTTTTGAAACGCCTGCCGGATGCCGAACGCGACGGCAACCGCATCTACGCGGTGATCAAGGGCATCGGGTCCTCCAGCGACGGGCGCTCGCAGAGCATCTACGCCCCGTGCATCGACGGTCAGGTGAACGCGCTCGCCGCAGCCTACGCCGCCGCGGGCATCGACCCGGCGACGGTTGGGCTGGTCGAGGCCCACGGCACCGGTACACGGGTCGGCGACAGAGTCGAGTTCCAGGCACTCTGCCGGGTACTGGGCGCCTCGCCCGGCCCTGCCCGGCGCTGCGCCCTGGGTTCCGTCAAATCGATGATCGGCCACACCAAGGCCGCCGCCGGCGCCGCCGGCCTGCTCAAAGCCGTCCTGGCGCTGCACCACAAGGTGCTACCGCCAACGCTCAAAGCTGAGGACCCGGACCCCGCTCTGGATTTCGACAGTTCGCCGTTTTACCTCAACACCCGTACCCGCCCCTGGTTGTCCCATACCGGACAGCCGCGGCGCGCCGGGGTCAGCTCCTTCGGTTTCGGCGGAAGCAACTTTCACCTGGTGCTGGAGGAGCACCGTTCGGAAAAACCGCAGATCGCCTGGGACGGGTCGGTACAGGTCCTCGCCTTTTCCGACGATGATATCGAAGGGTTGCAGAACCGTGTGCGGGAATTCCTGGCCACCACCGTCCATCCGACGGGGGCCGAATTCGCCCACCGCGCCGCGTTGGCCCGCGCGGCCTTCTCCCACCGGCACGAGCATCGGCTATTGGCTGTGATCGAAGCGTCTCAGACCGCCGGCGCCCTGCTCGAGCCGGCGCTGCCGCTTCTGAAAACGCAAGGCGGGGCCGCGCTCGCCACGCTTCCCAACGTGTATTACGGCTGCGGCCCGTCCGAAGGCGGGGTTGCGTTCCTGTTCCCGGGCCAAGGCAGCCAGTACCCGGGGATGATGTCGGAACTGGCATGCATCTTCCCGCGATCGCTCGCCGCCTTCGAAACCGCCGACCGGCACGTTACCGGCGGGCAGCTCATGAGCGATGCCGTTTTCCCCCGGCCGGGCCCCGACAGCCGGAACGCCCCGCAAACCCTCCGAGCGACCGAGACCGCCCAGCCGGCGATCGGTGCGGCCTGACTGGCCGC
>JBGSTS010000139.1:0-3144 GCA_041736435.1 Desulfobacterales bacterium
GGCCGAAGCGCGCTGCCCGCAGCGGATGCCGATCGGCCGCCTGATGCGGGAGGCCGCCGAGGAGCTGGCGTAGAGGCCGGCGGCAGCGGCAGCTTAAAAGAGCGTGCTGCCGGCAGCACGTAAGGAGCGCTGCCGCGGAGCTCGAGGAGCGCTGCACGTGAGGCAAAATCGGAAACATCAGGTGATGGCGCAGGACGCAGGTCGTTCGACCGCAGAATCTTGCCCTGGTGGGAGCGGCTTCCAGCCGCGATCATCGCAGTTCCGCCAAGGCGGGACTCCCGACGCCACCGAAAGCTTCTAAGACCGATAGGTCTTGAGCATGGCCTCCGCCTCGCGGCGGATCTCCTCGCGCAGGGAGAGGGGCTTTAAAACCTCCGCCCGGGCGCCCCATTTGAGCACCCAGTGCTTGATCTCCTCGGTGCCGGCCACCTCGACCTCGAACATTACCGAACCGTCGGCGCGCGCACTCAGGCGCTGGCTCGGGTGCCATACCTTTTCGGTGATGTAGCCGGCAATCTCCTGATCAAACCGGATTTTCACCCGCGTCAGGGGGCCGTGGAACACTCCGAAACTTGACTTGAGGAACTCCTCGATGCTCAGGCCTTCCGGCGCTTCGAAGGCCTCGTCGGTGAGATCGATCTGGCGGACCCGGTCCAGGGCGAAGACCCGAATGTCCTGCCTCAGCCCGCAGTGCCCCAGCAGGTAGAACGACCCCTCGAAAAAGAGCAGCCGGTAGGGGGCGACCCGCCGCCGGGTGTCCGTTTGGCCGTGCATGGCCCGGTACACCACCTCCAGCCGCCGCTGCTGCAGGATGGCCTGGCCGACCCGGTCGATCATCGCACGGTAGGGCTCGTGCGCCTTGGCCGGCGCGACGGCCACCGCCAGGCTCTCCTGGCTGCGATCCAGCAGCTTCAGCATATCGGCCGGCAGCAGCGACTTGATCTTGGTGAACAGGGACTCGAGCGCATCGTAGAAGACCGTGCCCTTGAGCACTCCGGCCAGGCTGCGGCCGAAATAGAGCGCGGTCAGCTCGGGCAGGCTCAAGGGGATGGGCATGGTGTGCCGGGCCGGGTCGAGGAGGGACCAGACCATCCGGTGCCCGTCGCGCTCGGTGGTCACCGGAAACCCGGCGTCCTGCAGCGCCTCCAGGTCCCGGTACACCGTGCGCACGGTGCACTCCACCATCTCGGCCAGCTCCGGCACGGACCGGCCCCGGCGCGAGGTGATCAACGCCTGGATGATTTTCCACTGCCGTGCCAACTGGTCCCCACGCGCCATTGCTGCTAAGCCTCCGACGTACCTGCTTGCGGTATGGCCGGTTTCGCATCAAACCGGCCGCCTACCCCTAAGAGACCGCTTACCACAAAAATAGAGTCTGTGCATTAGGGCATCCCCCCCGGCCTCCATAGGCCAGGGGGAGGCCGGGTGGGGGGCGCTGTTCGCGGCAAACAATCCCGCGGGGTCGGATTTCCCCTCCCCGGTGCGGGAGGGGCTGGGGGAGGGGGATTTTCATGCGTCGTGGTGTCCCGGAAAGGGGCGTGAACGTTTTGCGAAATTTTGAACATTTTTTTTCGTAAGTGTGACCGGATCTGACACTCCCCGGTTTTACACTGGCCTCGCAATGCCGGAGGAGGTTTCAAACCTGACCCATCACAGGAGGAGGCAAGCGATGACCCGACAGATTTCAGACGAAGACTATCGCGACTGCTACGAGTACCACGGAAGCACCATGATCGAGCACATTCGCCGGCTGGCCGGGGAGACGGTCTGGCGGGACTGGATCCTTTTCGACACGGTCGAGGAGGCCGCCGATTACTTCAACGCCGCCTGCGGCAACTAAGAAAGGAGCCCACAGCGTGAACAGCTTGAACGGATGGGTGGGGGTCGGGTGTTTTGCCGGCGAGGAGACCCTTGCGCGGGTCCTGCGCCGGATGATCGAATCCTATTCCCTGGGGGAGGTGATGGACGCGTTGCGAGAGCGGGCGGGCGCATCGGGCGGGAGCCTCTTGCTGATCGACCTCATGGCCGGCGCGGATAGCGTCGCGCCGATCGAAAAAGGAAGGGTCGCCGGGTTTTTCCTCTCTTTCAAAGACCGCAGGCTCAACCTCTCGCTCTTCACCCGCAGGGACGGCCTTAAATGCGAGAAGTTCACGGCCAGTCTCGATGAGCTGGCCCACCTGCGCCGCAGCCGCCTGAATTGACCGCTTCCTCATGACAAAGACGGGCAAGGCGGCTTAGCGCGGCAGATCGATGGCGATGGTACAGCCGGGACCGACATTGTTGGAAGCCGACACCCGGCCGCCCACCAGGCCTGCGAAGCGCTTGACCAGGGCCAGGCCGATACCGGTTCCTCCGGCGGCGGAGGTCACCGCGTTTTCGGCGCGGTAAAAGTCGTTGAAGACCTTTTTCACATCCTGCGCGGGGATCCCGGGCCCGCTGTCGGCCACCTCGACCCGCACCCGCTCGCCCGCTTCCCGCAGCCGCACAGTGATGGTCTTCACGGCCGAGGAGGCGCCGAACTTGATGCTGTTCTCGATCAGGTTGATGAGGACCTGGACCATGACCTCCCGGTCGTAGCGAAACGGCCGCGTCAGCCGGTTTTCGTTTTTCAGAACAAACCCCGCCTGCCTGAGGGGCTCGGCCATCAGGTTCTCGACAGCGGTGAGCACTTCCTCGAAGCTCCCGCTCTGGAGGTCGGGCCGGCGGTGGTTTTTCTCCAGTCTGGACAACTCGAGCACGTTGGTGATCAGCCGCGACAGCCGCGCCCCCTCGGAGTGTAGGATCTTGAAATAGGCCTGCTCCCGGCCCGGGTCGCGCGCCATGCCCTGCTCCAGCATTTCGATGTACATGCGGATGTTGGTGAGCGGGGTTTTCAACTCGTGGGTCACCGAGGAGACAAATCGCGACTGGCGCTCGGAAAAGTCCACAACTCTCTTGGCGCTGTGATAAAGCGCCAGCAGCCCGACCAGGATGACCACGGCCAGGGCCGCCAGCGCCAGGTTCAAGGTGCTGCGGCCCGCCGAGGGCGGAATGGCCTCACAGGAAAGGGTTGCGCTCAGAAAGGCAAACGGCGGGGGAAAGGCCCGGTTCAGCACGAGGCGCGGCCGGTCGGCGGCGATGCCGGCCTCCGTGACCCGCGCCTCG
>JBGSTS010000185.1:0-3820 GCA_041736435.1 Desulfobacterales bacterium
GCGCATAGGCGACGGGCACGGAATAATCATTGTCATCAAACCGGACCAACGATAACGAGTTGGCCCGGGTGGGAACCTTCCGGCACGGATCAAACCCACCGGCAGGAAGCGGCAAAAACGCTGCCCTGTCCTTTGTCAAAAGCTGCGCCTTGGTTCCGCTCTTCCCGCGAAGACGCCGATTGAGATCCTCCCGGCAGGCTTCGGCCAGGTTAAGGTTCAGCTCCTCCAGGCCACTTACCTGCGGCACGGGGACAAGAAAGTTGAGCCGCGCATACTTGACGACACCCTCCACCACGCCTTTCTCGTTTGCTCGTCTCACCCGGCAAAAATGCTCACGAAACAGGTACTGGCTTTGCAGCTTTAAAAATCCGTCGGTAAACTTCCGCTCGCAGCCCCCCAGCACTTTGGAAACCAGGACCTTGCTGTTGTCGTAGCTGATCCGGTTCGGGACACCGCCAAAAAAGCTCAAAGCTGCGCATGTGCCCCTCCCAATAGGTCTCCGTGCACTCCCGCTCAAAGGCCATCACAAAAAAGGCATCCGAATGCGGCAGCACCATTACAAAAAACGCAAACTTCCGCAGAACTCCGGCGATCTTCGCCACGGCGAACCCAAAATCAACCTGAGCCTCCCCCGGTCGATGCACCAGCGGCATGAACACCACCTGGTTGACGCGCTTAATCTCGCGCACGGCTTCCTTGACCTGAGTGGACCCTCCCGGATACCCCTCGGCCTTAAGCCGCTCATATATCCGCTTGCTGGTGTGGCGCTGCTTTTTTGAAACCGCCTTATCGTCTTCAATGATTTGAGCGATGCGCTCAAGATAGGGGCCGAGCTTCGGCTTGTGGCGGGACTTCTTGCTCCGGTAACCGGGCGGCTCCGGATACTGCAGAATCTTCTTCAGCGTCTCCCAGTGAATGTTCTCACGACGAAGGATTGATCGCTTGCTGGTCTCACCCCTTAAAACCTCCAAACGAATCTTTGTCCACCATTCCATCTCTGTATACACCCTTTCCCTCCTCCCAAATGGCATCTTAATAAAAAGATCAGACCATCGGTCGATCTTCCGCCATTCGGAGAAGTCCGTCTCAGGGTGTCACAGTTTTCAACCGCCTTTCTAACGTCTCACTTTTCGTCCGCCCTTTATACCCCTAAAGCGTCGACAGAAGTGGGCGCTTCCCAGTGCCACAGCGGCGTGGCGGGAACCGGCTATCGGATCGCCCCGGTGAATTCGGCTCAGGCCTACTACAATATTATCGACCTGCAGGTTCCCTATGTCCGCATCGAAGGGATCGAGATCGACGGGTCGGGGCTCACGAATGCCTACTATGTACGCGGTATCCTGGTGATGCCAAACATGACCAACGTGGGCGATATCCGGGTCGATTCCACGATCATTCATGATCTGGCAACTAACGCAGGTTCCTATCTCTATGAGGGGACCAGCGGGATCCATGACCAGCAGCAGGCCTCAAACGTAGGCCCGCCCATGCGCATCACCAACAACATCATCTATAACCTTTTCAACAACATCAACGTGGGCCACGTCACAGGGATTCACATCGGTTCGCGAACGACGTCCTACGTTTACAACAATACCGTCTACAATATCCGCAATGCAGGTCCTTCCAGCGGCGGCCCGGCCTTTGGAATTGTTGCGAAAGCCTGGCAATCGGGAGGCGGTGGGAGCGCTATCGTCATCGCAAAGAATAATTATGTCGGCAACATGACGGCGCCCTACAATATCTATCCATGTTTCTATGCCACGAGTGGCGGCACCATCACCCAAAGCTACAATGTCTCTTCGGACGCCACCGCATCCTGTACCGGCAGCCAGACCCTGAAGACTGCCTACGCTACATACTTTATCAGCATCACCGGCGGATCGGAGGACCTGCATCTGGTGAACACTGCCGCAAACCTCTGGGGAGGAAGCGGTGAGGACCTTTCCACAAATTTTATTACGGACGTTGACAGCGAGACACGCGTAGCCCCCTGGGACATTGGGGCCGACCAGTTTGGGTTGCAGGTGCAGCTGCGCCAAGCGCACTACCGCTGGCGCAATGACGACGGGCCGGAATCCCCCCCGGTGTTCAAAGTGACCAGCTACCAAGGGAACATGGGATATGATATCGCCTCATTGGCGGTTCCCATCACGGCAGTTTCCAACCTTGATCGAGCTTTTGTCCTTGCCCCGGCCGGGAAAATGAGCGTTGGGCGTGAAAGTGGCGGAGTCGCTCAGAATTCATCGCTATCATTGGTGCGCGCGCGGTTAACAGCTATCGACGAAGTCACGCTTAGCCGTGGCTTCGCAAATTCAACCAATGACAACGAATATTCCTTTTTTGTCATTGAAGACACGACCGGCAGCGAGATTTATGTGGCCTCTGGTTCCAATGCGTTTGTCGACAATTCAGACGCAGATCTGGATATCAGCGTAAGCAGCATAAACGATTACAACAAAACGGTTGTTTTTATCAGCGCCTCGTCCAATGCCACAAACAGCTCATATTTTCACCAGGCCCACGTGCGCGGCTACATGACATCCAACACGAATTTGAGGCTCGAAAGGACGGCCGGGAATTCTATCGCAACGGTGGACTGGTTCGTGGTCGAGTTCAAGGGCAGCGGATGGTCGGTGCAGCAGGGAAATTTTGCGTTGACCAACGGCACCCATGCCAGCCCGCAGAGCCAAGCGATCAGTTCCGTCGACACCTCAAAATCCTTTGTCTTCATGAATTGGTCTGTTGACACCAACGGACTGGACCAAACCTCGGCCAAGGTCGAATTGTTCGATTCGACCAGCCTGAGGTTCTCGCGCCAGGATACTACCAGCGGAACTTGCTCGATTAGGTATTTCGTCGTCAGCCACAGCAAGCTGAGCGTCCAGCGGGGAGGCGATTATGCAGGAACCGCGGATGCGAGTGAAGACCAATCTATTACTTCAATTGATACCGGCCTGGCCTTCCCTATCACTTTCAACGATGTAAACGGAACCGGCACCGCGTTTCCCAGACGCTATTGGCGAGCCTGGCTTTCCAACGCGAATACGCTTTACTGGGACCGTTCTTATACGGGCCAAGATTCAAATTTTCTTTGGCAGGTAATTGATTTATCGGAGTTCACGGGAGCTGATTTTGCGCTGGTCGAGGACGCCAAGGTCGGCATCAGCAAGGGCGACACGATGCGGCTGCGGTTGATGGCCTCAAACGATGGTGCCTCCGGATCGACGGCGGCCTACCAGTTGCAAGTTGCCGAGACGGGCACCTGCTCTTCTGGCACCTACTACGCAGTGGGCGGCAGCAGCGGAGCGGGCGCGCACTGGGACATGGCCGATTCCGACTACATCACCGACGGAGAAGCCACCTCCAACATCGTTGACGGCCTCACAGATCCGAGCGGCTACAGTTTCGTGGCGGGGGAACTCAAGGACACAGGAGACACGACCGGAAGTTTAACTCTGGGTGCCAACGAGTTTACAGAGCTCGAATACTCCATCCAGGCTACTACGAGCGCAACTACTGGCGGTGACTACTGCTTCCGGTTCTACAATGCCACCAATGGGGCCGTGCTGAACACCTACAGCAATTATGCCACAGCACGTATAAACGGCCCGACGGCGATCCGTCTGCTCTCCTTCGCGGCGGAGGGAGCCGGGGATGCAGTCAGGGTGGGCTGGGCGACGGCCCAGGAGGTGGACAACAAGGGTTTCAACCTGTACCGGGCGCAGAGCCCGGGGGGCCCGTTTGTGAAGCTCAACGGCGGGCTGATCACAAGCCAATCGCTGGGAGGCGAGGGTCGCGATTACGAATTTATCGATAC
>JBGSTS010000008.1:0-10592 GCA_041736435.1 Desulfobacterales bacterium
GGCCCGGCGCGTGGCCGAGGAGAAGGCCAAGGTCGAAGCCGACATCGACCAAATCCGCCGGCAGCGGGCCAAGGAGCGCGAAGAACGGGCTGCCCAGACAGCTGCGGCGACCCCGGTGAGGGCCGCCAAGAAACCGCAGGCCCCTCGGGATGTCGAGAAGAAGGCAGGGGCGCCGATCAAGTCGACCGCCGACCGGATCATGGACACCCTGGTCTGGGTCCACCGTCGCAATCAATGATCGCCACTTTGCATAGTTCAACTTAAAGCCTCAACGAAGGAGGAATTCCGCATGTCTAAACTGGTTGCCTTTGCCGCGATTCAAGGGGCGTACAACATCACCTCCCAGGTGGAGGGCGAATACAAGAAGGCCCTGGAGACCTTCAACGCCGACACCCAAGTGGGTTTTCCCAACACGGCCTACTACCTGCCGGTCATCTACTCTCTGCTCGGGATCAAGGTGGAAACGCTCGAGGACATGAAAAAGGTGCTGGAGGTGATCCGCAAGCTCCTGCCCCCGCATGTCAAGGGCTCAAACCACCTGCCTTTCCTCGGGCCGCTCTTGGATGCCGGCATGGCGGCGCTTTTCAGCTTCGAACTGCGCGAGGCCATCCGGTATTTGAACGAGCCCGAATTCTACCTGCACGCCGAGGAGATCGACGAGGAGGCCGGCAAGATCTGGCTGGGAGCCGCCGACGACACCGTGTTCCGCAAGCGCGGGGTGGAGTTCGTGGACGGCTCGGCCCCCGGGTTTGCCGCCATCGTCGGCGCCGCCCCGGATGCGGCCACCGCCAAGATGATCGTCGAGGAGTACCAGAAGAGGAGCCTCTACATCTTCCTCGCCGCCGAGCAGAACAACACCTGCGTGGCAAAACAGCTGCTCGAGGCCGGGGTGCAGATCGGCTGGAACACCCGCATTGTGCCCTTCGGGCCCTACATCTCCTCGGCCATCTTCGCTCTCGGCTTCGCCAACCGCGCCGCCATGGCCTTCGGCGGCATTCAGCCCGGCGATTACAAACGCATGCTGCTCTACAACAAGAACCGCATCTTCGCCTTCGTGAACGCGCTGGGCGAGGTCGGCACCGACTGGGCCGCGGCGGCGGCGGGCTGCGTCAACTGGGGGTTCCCGACGATTGCCGACACGGACATCCCCGAGATTCTGCCCACCGGTGTGTGCACCTACGAGCACGTGGTGGCCAACGTGCCCCACAGCGAAATGGTGCAGAAATCGGTCGAGGTGCGTGGGCTGAAAGTCCAGGTCTCCACGATCGACATCCCGCTGGCCTTCGGCCCGGCCTACGAGGGCGAGCGCGTACGCGGCCAGGACCTCTTCTGCCAGATGGGCGGGGGCAAGACCCAGTGCACCGAGCTGGTCAAGATGGCCGAGATGAACGAGATCGACGACGGCAAGGTCGTGATCGTCGGGCCCGACATCGCCGAGGTCAAGGAGGGCGGGACGCTGCCGCTGGGGATTTACGTTCAGATCGCCGGCCGCGAGTTCCAGACCGACTTCGAGCCCATCATCGAGCGCCAGATCCACCACCTGGTCAACTACATCCAGGGCATCATGCACATCGGACAGCGAGATATCTCCTGGATCCGCGTCAGCAAGGCGGCGGTCGAGAAGGGTTTCTCGCTCAAGCATGTCGGCGTGGTCCTGCACGCAAAGTTCCACCAGGACTTCCAGAAGATCGTCGACAAGGTCCAGGTCACCCTCTATACCAAGAAGGAGGACGTGGACAAGCTCACCCAGCGCGCCCGGTCCGAGTACAAGACGCGCGATGAGCGCGTCGAGAAGATGACCGACGAGGCGGTTGAGACCTACTACTCCTGCACGCTGTGCCAGTCGTTTGCCCCCAACCACGTCTGCACCGTCAGCCCGGAGCGCACGGGGCTGTGCGGCGCCTACAACTGGATGGACTGCAAGGCCTCTTTTGAGATCAACCCCACCGGCCCCAACCAGCCGATCCAGAAGGGCGAGTGCCTCGATCCCAAGCTCGGCCAGTGGAAGGGGGTCAACGAGTTCGTCTACAAGGCCTCGCGCGGCGCCGTCACGCATTATAACTTCTATTCCCTGGTGCAGAGCCCCATGACCACCTGCGGCTGCTGCGAGGCCATCGCGGCCATGCTGCCCTCCTGCAACGGGATCATGACCGTCCACCGAGACTACACCGGGGAGACCCCCTGCGGCATGAAGTTCACCACGCTGGCCGGGGTCATGGGCGGCGGTGCATCCTCCCCGGGCTTCGTGGGCCACTCCAAGTTCAACATCACCCAGGGCAAGTTCATCCTGGGCGACGGTGGGATCAAGCGCCTGGTGTGGATGCCCAAGAGCCTCAAGGAGGAGATCCGCGAGCGGCTCATCAAGCGCGGCAAGGAGGTCGGCGTTCCGGACCTGGTCGACCGCATCGCCGACGAGACCGTCGGGACCACCGAAGAGGAAATCATGGTTTTCCTCAAGGAGAAGAACCACCCGGCGCTGTCGATGGAGCCGCTCATCGCCGGATGACGCAGGTGGGAACCTGGGGTGTGCGCGCTCGCCGCGGCGGCGGGCGTGCACGCTGAACATGTTTCGATCCACCCACAAAGGAGAACGAAATGGCATTGACGGGGATTCAGATATTCAAGCTCCTGCCGAAGACCAACTGCAAGGAGTGCGGGGTGCCGACCTGCCTGGCGTTTGCCATGAATCTGGCGTCCGGCAAGGCCGAGCTGGACAGCTGCCCCTATGTGTCGGATGAGGCCCGGGCCCAGCTGTCCGAGGCCGCAGCTCCACCGATTCGGCCGGTCGCCATCGGCAAGGGCGTGCGGGCGGCGACCACGGGCGGTGAAACCGTGCAGTACCGCCACGAGAAGACCTTCTTCAACCCGACCCTGCTGGCGACGATGGTCGCATCCGACCTGCCCGCCGCGGATCTTGCGGCGAAACTCAAGAAGTGGAATGCCTTCCAGTTCGAGCGGGTCGGTCTGAACCTGCGGCCGGAGCTGGTCGTCGTGAAGGACGTCGACGGCAACGCCGCTGCGTTTGCCCAGACGGCCAAGACCGTGGCCGAGACCTCGGAGTTCAACCTGGTGCTGATGAGCGAGAAATCCGATGTCATGCAGGCCGGGATCGCGGCGTGCAAGTTCAAACGCCCGCTGATCTACGCCGCGACCGAGGCCAACCTGGCCGACTTCGGGGCACTGGCGAAAGAGAGCGGGCTGCCGCTGGCCGTCAAGGCGGATTCCATCGAAAAGCTCGCAGCCCTCACGCCGAAGCTGACCGAGATGGGGTTGAAGGATTTCGTGCTCGACCCGGGCTCGCGCGAGATCAAGCAGGCCCACCAGGACCAGGTGGCCCTGCGCCGCGCGGCGCTCAAAGACGGCAACCGCGCACTGGGCTTCCCGACCATCGTGTTCCCCTGTGAAATGGCCGGCAACCTGGACATGGAAACCCTTATCGCCGCCACGTTCGTGGCGAAATACGGCGGGATCGTCGTCCTTTCGGACTTTACGGGCGAAAGCCTGTTCCCGCTGCTCCTGGAACGGCTCAATATCTTCACCGACCCCCAGCGGCCGATGACGGTGACCGAAGGCATCTACGAGATCAACAACCCCAACGAGAATTCGCCGGTCATGGTGACCACCAATTTCGCCCTGACCTATTTCATCGTCTCCGGGGAAGTCGAGGCCAGTCGGGTGCCTTCCTACCTGCTGATCAAGAACTCCGAAGGCCTCTCGGTCATGACTGCCTGGGCCGCCGGGAAGTTCGCCGGCGACGACGTCGGGCTGTTCGTCAAGAAATCCGGCATCGCCGACAAGGTGAAGAACCAGGAAGTGATCATCCCCGGGTATGCGGCGGCGATAGCCGGCGACATGGAAGAGGAGCTTCCCGGCTGGAAGGTGACGGTCGGGCCGCGGGAAGCCGCGCACCTGCCGGCGTTTTTGAAAGCCAGATAACCGGGGTGAACATTTTGCCGCCAGGAAAGGGAGGATGGTATGCTGTTGATCGGTGAAAGCCTGAACGTTATTTCCAAGAAGATCGGTGCGGCCTACAAGGCGCGGGATCCCAAGCCAATCCAGGAAGAGGCCCTTTTTCAGAAGAAGAAGGGCATGGATTACATCGACATCAACCTCGGGCCCGCCAAGAAGGAAGGCCACGAATTGATGCCTTGGGTGGTCAAAACCGTGCAGGAGGTGGTCCCCGACATCCCACTCGCCCTGGACACCTCCAACATCGATGCCATTGCGGCCGCACTCAAGGTGTATAAGCCCACCGCTCAGCCGCCGCTGATCAACTCCATCATGGTGCGGCCGGAGCGCTACGAGAAGATGGTCCCAATCGTCAAGGAGCACAACGCGGACTTCATCGCGCTGATGTGGGGGCCGGAGGGGCTGCCGCGCGACGAGAACGAGCGTGCCGCTCTTTGCGTGGAGCTGCTCTACTTCGCCAACGAAGCCGGGATTCCCAACGAAAAGATCTGGGTCGACGGCATCGTGACGCCACTGAACATCCAGCAGCCCCAGCTCATCAGCCTGATGAACTTCCAGTCCATGATCCCGGAGATCGCCCCGGGGGCCAAGAGCACCTGCGGGCTGTCGAACATTTCCAACGGCCCCCCCGGCCACCTGCGCCCGATCCTTAACCAGACCTACATGGTCATGCTGCAAAAGCACGGCATGGCCTCGGTTATCGCCGACCCGCTGGATGACCAGCTGATTGCCATCGCCAAGGGCCAGCGCCAGGACATCGTCGACCTGATCTATGGCGTGATGGACGGCACCCAGCCGAACCTGGGCTCCCTCTCCAAGGAGATGCAAGACTACGTGAAGACGGTCAACGTCATTCTCGGCAACACCTTGTACTCGGACTCCTGGCTGGAAATCTGACCGGGTGTTCATTCCGGCTCCGAAGAGCCCTCTGAGCCGCCGCGGCGAGGAGGGCTCTTCGTTTTCTGCCGGAGCAAGAACTGAAGGGTTTGTAAAAAGTCGTTGACACAGACGACTTCGTAAAGAGCCCAAGATCCCCGCTGGAGCGGGGCAGGCACGGCGCGCGAATTCCGCGTCGCGAGGCCTACGTGCACTACGCCGCAGCCACTGCGAGATGAAGCGCAACGCAGAGGTTGGGCTTTTTAGGAAGTCTTCAGAAATAACCATGCCTCGAATCGACGATTATCTGACGGCCATCCATCTGGCGCGGGAAACGCTCGCTGCCGAACCCTTCGAGCGTATCCGCGGCCGCTCGGGGTTCGCGGCGCCGGCGGCCGACCTATTGCACGTGCCTTTTTTAGATCGGGTTT
Organism: Desulfobacterales bacterium; assembly: GCA_041736435.1. GTDB lineage: Bacteria > Desulfobacterota > Desulfobacteria > Desulfobacterales > SpSt-501 > SpSt-501. Next base: position 5,277 of record JBGSTS010000008.1, read on the forward strand.
ACCGGGTTCGCTACCCCGGCTTCGAGTTCGCGGACGAGGCCGATGCGGGGCGGGATGTGCCGCTCCAGGAGCAGGTGCTCATCCTGCACTATTTAATGGCGGATGGACCGGTTTTGCCCGCCGCGGACTGGGTTGCCTATCGCGAGATCCCCGGCGCCGGTTTTTACTTCAGTGCTTTCGTCAAGCGGGCCGTGGATCCCCTCAAGAACAGCTTCGGACGGAATCCGGCCGCCTTTGTTGCTGCTGCCGGCCGGCTGTGCGGCCATGCGGTTGAGCAGGGGGATTCGGGTTTCGAGTTCAACGTGCTGCCCCACGTGAGGTTGCGGCTGATACTCTACACGGCCGACGAGGAGTTTCCCGCCGAGGCGGGCATCCTCTTCGAGCGCCGGGTCGGCAGGCTGCTTTCCCCCGAAGACATCGCCTGGCTGGCAGGGATGCTGGTGTACCGGCTAATCGCGCTCGCCCGATAGTTCGTGTCCCTCCATAAACGGCGTATTTCGTTCCATGCCGGCGTTCTCGCTCGGCGCAATCCGCGGCATAGAACCACACCGCCTGCGGTTGCGACATCGCTGCCGCCTCGGCCTGAACCGCAAACCCCTATTTCTGGAGGGGCGCTATTACACGCCGTTTTTTCCATGCCTTGTCAAGCAGTCCGGAGTCTGCTATTGTTTAAATCACCTCTACGGCCAGATCCCACCATGGACACACAGGCCAAGCCGAAATCGAAAGCCCTCGAAGTCAATCTGGCGGATTACCACGTCGATGTGGAGGTGGACCCGCGCTACGGCGTTCTTCAGGAAGTCATGAGCCGGTATTTCGGGTTGATGGACGGCCTGAACACATTTCTGCGGGAGCTTTCCCACCCCTACATGAACTGCCGGTTCGTCGTCGCCGAGGCCCGCAAATACTCCCTGGACTATTTTCACCTGTTCCGCGAACACCCACAGGGGCCGGAAGCGGCCCGCGTCATGCTGGGCATTCTTTTCCATGCCGTGCGTGCCGCCAAGACCGAGGAGGTTCAATCCGACGGCATCGACGGGGTTCTGCTTTATGTTCAAAAGATCACCACCGATGCGGGTGCCGAGTTCGGCCGTTTTCAGGGGGTGGTCCTCGAGGCCTTCGAGCAGCTCCACGCGCTGCCGGCCACTGCGTTCCAGTGGCTGGTGCGCAGCTACTACCCGGTCAAACGGGTGGCGGCCGAATTCCTCAAGCGCCACTCCTCCGGGAGCGCGGACTGTGACGCCCTCAACCGGCTGCTGGTCGCCACCCTGGAGCAGACCTACCAGTATTGGCTGAGCGAGCGCGACCCGGGGGAGTGGTTTGGCCGTGAGGCTGCGGAAGAGTGCCTGCCGGGATGCGAGGAGCCCCTCTTCCAGGCCGTCTCCCATGATCGGATCCGGGCTTGGCGTCAAGCGTTGGCCGAGATCCAGCGGGAACTCCCGCCGGGGTCCCGGGCCGCCGCGGAAAGGCTTGCCCGGCTTCCGGACTTCAGGCATTTCACCGAAGCCTACCGGGCACTGCCGCAGGCGCTGATGCAATCCGGGGGTGAGGGGGGGCGCGGGCATCACCTCAAGCTGATCCTGCTGTTCCACATCATGAGCGTCTCCGGGCTGGCCTTCATCCACGAAGAGACCCTGCGTGAGATCAACCAGACCTTGACCTGGATCATCGTCAACGAGAACTACCGCAACATCGAGAAACTCATTCGCAAGACCTTCGCCATTTTGAAGCAGCAGTCCCACGCCTATCCGGCGACAGCCCTGAACTGTGCGTTGAACATGGGCAAAGGGGTCCACGCCACCGACGATATCGACCTGGTGAATTTTTTCATCGACCACCTGATCGATTTCGGTTTTCAGGCGCCGATGGTCAAAGGCATCGATGACCAATGGCAGATCCAGGTCAACCCGGCCCATGTGCTCAACATCCGCGTCTGGCTCGACCTGATCAAACTCAACCCGAAGCGGTCGATCCGCCTGCTGTCGGCGCTGGTCATTCATTTGTCCCTGAGTGGGGTGTTGATTCGGGACATCGACCTGTTTCCCCGGGACGTCACGGCCCTGCTCAATGCCCCCATCGGGCCGGTGTACAACCTGGTGAAGCAGTTGTGTCGGCTGCTGCCCGTGTTCTACAACGACATCGGTGCCGAGGGGCGGCTGCGCGATGTGTCCACCCGACTGGATGAGCTCTCCCAACGCCGGGATTTGCTGGTTCACTTCCTGCGCAAGCAGAGCCACGTCGAGAGCAGCAACCAGATCATCCTTTTTGCGGAGGCGGTCTTCCAGTTCTGGAAAACACGCGACAAAAGCCTCCTGGAAAAGCACTTGCCGCCGGCTATCTTTGAAAAAATCGATTCCCGCGGCCTCTACGTCGACGGCCTGCACCGTATCCTGCAGGGGTTCGTTCGCAAGGGGATGCGCATCCCGGATGATTTCCTCACACTGGCCCCGGGCGGCATCCGGCCGCTGCTGGGGTATATTCCCAAGGCGTCGGACGTGGACATGGAACGGGCCGCGCTGGCCATCGAGTTCTACAAGCTGCTGTGCCAGAAATACAATTTCAGCTTTGTGGATGTCGAGCACTACCTGGCGCAGATCCGACCAGAGGGCCTACCGGAGTTGGGGCGGTTCGAACAGGCCCTGGCCGAGGAAAACTCGAAGCGCCGCTTGGGGCTGCTCCTGGACTACCTGGAAATTTTAAAGGAGACCGTCACCGCCGCAACGGTTTTCGAGATCCGGGAGGACATCTACCAGAAGCGCCACATCACGATTGACATCCCGTCGATGTACGGCAGCTATCACGAAATGAAATTCGACTGCCTCGGCCTGTCGCTGCGGGTGGAGGCGCAGGTCAATGTGCTTTTCGAAAACCTGGTGCATGACATTGACCTCAGCCTGATCACCCAAGCCACGTTTTTTCAGGTGTTCGACGTGCTGAAACTTTTCGGCCGGGCCTTGCGGCTGGACGGCATGGCCTCGGCGGAGTTCGAGCGCCAGCTGGAGTTTTTGGGCGATTCGCTCGAGATACGGGGGTTCACGCTCACCCAATACGTGGATATTTTCAAGGGGTTTGTCCAGGCTGTTCAGAACGTGATCAACGACTGCTTCCACAACGTGCACGGCGCCAACCTGAACCGGGTCCTGGCGCAGCTGCCGGTGGACGCCCTTCAACCGAAATACCTGCCGTCGGAGTCGTTGGACGACCGCGAACGGCTTCAGCACCGGGCGTCGGAGATTTTCTTCCGGGACCAGATCGCTGTCTCCCTCGGGCTCCAGCAACTCGATCTTTTCCTGGGGCGAATCCTGAGCACGCTTTTTCAGCAGGCCGAACGGCTGCCCAAAGAAAACATGCGTCAGCTGCTGCTCTACGACCCGCACCTTGCCATGGTGGACATCGATCGGCTTCCACGGCCCGCCCCCGGCGTCATCCTGCTGGGCACCAAGGGCGTCAACCTGGTGCGGTTGAGTGCCCTGGGGTTTCGCGTGCCGCCTGGGTTCATCATCACCACGGAGGTTTTCCGCTGCCGGCAGGTGATCGATACCTACCCGCCGGCGCAGCGGCATTTCACCGACCAGATCAACCAGCACCTGGCGCGGTTGGAAGCGGCCAGCGGCAAAAAGTTCGGCGACCCTGCCAATCCGCTGCTGATCTCGGTCCGCAGCGGCTCCTCCATTTCCCAGCCGGGCATGATGGACACGCTTTTGAACGTGGGCAACAACCCGGAGATAACGGCCGGAATGACCGCGCAATCGCAGAACCCCTGGTTCGCCTGGGACAATTACCGCCGCTTTCTGCAGAGTTACGGCATGTTGCACGAACTGACGCGGGATGACTTCGACGCCGTCATCGCCGAACACAAGCAACGGCTGGGGCTGCCCTTGAAGCGGCTTTTCAGCGGCGAGCAGATGCGGCAAGTGGCGCTTGACTACAAGCGTATGATCCAGGATGCCGGCATCGAGATCGTCGATGCCCCTCACGACCAGCTCTACCTCGCCATCCGCACGGTGATCGCCTCCTGGGAGTCCCCCAAGGCGCAAGCCTATCGGCGCATCATGGGGATATCCGACGACTGGGGGACGGCGGTCGCCATCCAGGCCATGGTATACGGCAACCTTTCGCCGCAGTCCGGCACCGGAGTGATCTTCACGCACAACCCCCGCTGGTCCGGCGAGGTCCTCCGCCTCTGGGGCGACTTTACCACGGCCAACCAGGGGGAGGATGTGGTTTCCGGCCTGGTGCGTACCATGCCCATCTCGGTCTTCCAGCAGGACATCGAGCTGCGCGAGACCGACGTCACCTTGGAAACGCATTACCCGGAGATCTACCGCGCGCTGAAGGATTCGGCCCACCTGCTGATCGACGAGCACGGCTGGAGCCCGCAGGAAATAGAATTCACCTTCGAAAGCCCGCAGGCCGAGGATCTGTATCTGTTGCAGACCCGGGACATGGCCATGCGGGAGAGCCAGAACGTGCTGAAGTTCGACTTCGAGGGCAATCCGCGCGACCGGCTGCTCGGGCACGGCATCGGGGTCAGCGGCGGTGCCATGAGCGGGCGGCTCGTGTTCAGCCTGGAGGAGATCGCGGCCTGGCGTGTGCGCGAACCGGAAAGCCGGCTCATTTTAGCGCGGGCCGATACGGTGCCGGACGATATCCGGGAAATCCATGCAGCCGACGGATTGCTGACCGAGCGGGGCGGGCTGACCTCCCACGCGGCGGTGGTGGCCCACCGCCTGGGCAAGACCTGTGTCGTCGGGTGCGGGGACATGATCTGTTATGAAAAAGAGAAGCGCTGCATGTTCACCACCACCGTCCTGAACTCCGGGGACCTTGTCAGCATTGACGGTCATGAGGGGTCCGTCTACCGGGGCATGATCCCGGTGGCGGAATCGTGACGCCGTGCGCAGCGCGGCAGCCGTAACGACGGGAAAGGAGGCAATCGCATGAACGCCGCACCCAACCGAGGGAAAAAATTGGGGATCAACGGCCTGGGGCGAATCGGGAAGCTGACGCTGTGGCACCACGTGGGACGCAAGTTTTTCGGGGAAATCGTCGTGAATCTCGGCCGGCCGGCCGGCGGGTCGCTGGCCGATGTGGCCCATTACGTTGAGCGGGATTCGACTTACGGCCGCCTGCAGGCCTACCTCTACGGTCACCGGGCGCAGCCCGTCATCACCGATATCGACGAGACGGGCGGTCGCATGTTGATCGACGGGGTGCCCGTCACCTTCCTGCGCGCGCAACGCGACCCCGCCCGGATCGGCTGGGGCGAGCACGGGGTCAGGCTCGTGGTGGACACCACCGGGCGCTTTCTCGACC
>JBGSTS010000047.1:0-13827 GCA_041736435.1 Desulfobacterales bacterium
GTTTAACCAGCGTTGCTTTCAGCTCCGTGAATCAGTCAAGACGGGGTGGCCGCCTTGCGTCGGAATGGGTGGCCGGCTTCGCCCGGAATCAGTGGCCGGCTTCGCCCGGAATCAGTGGCCGGCTTCGCCCGGAATACCCAAAGCGGTCGATAAGGCGATCTTAGAAGGCATCCCAGATCCAGACCCAATCAAAGAAAAATATCCTATGATCGAGAGCTATCGAAACGCAGCTGGAAAAACCATAGAATTTTCAATCAATGTGGTGGATCTCGTATCAGGCTTCACAGCAACAGCAATCGAAACCGACAAAAGCAAGGGCAAACGGATCGGCTACCATTTCCACGCTTGGTCGAACACGTTGAATGAGGCGCTCTATAAAATCCGTGGTAAAATCAGAAAAAATCTTTCAATAAAATACCTCGATGAAGCGGATGACCAAACGGTACTCACCCATGACGAGTTGGTCGGGCGAATAACTTCATCTGACGCGGGTGAGACGGTTTTGGAGGTGGACGGCAAGGAGGTGGATGTTGAGAAGTTCTGGAAGCTTCTATCATCCTATGAAGGCTATGAGGTCTCCCTTGTGATAAAGGAGCAGTGAGACTTTAAAAAAGGTTTTTCACAAATCCCTATAGGGTTCTGAAATTATCGGCCATGATAAGAGACTCCCCCGGCAAACCGAAAGAGGCAAGGCCGACAACGGTGACTGAAACAGTCGATCGGCTTATGGGGGAGTTGGACCTCGCAAGTGTTTGGGGCAGCTGAGGGATAGGATCAGTATATCACATTAAGCTTCTATGATTTGATTTACATCCGGCGTATCGCCGAACGACCATTTCTGAGATTGTTTCAGCGATTCACAGGGGGCAGCCTGTTGCCCCCAGAACCCTCGAGCATCTGAACTGCTATTCCCTTAACCGACACCTTTGATCTGTTAATACCAATCCCCTTCTGCCCGAGTCAGGGTGCGATAGAGGCACGTATGTTACAAGCCGAGTCGTATTCATTGCCCATGTGGCTGGCTGGCGCTGCTTCTGGTGAGCATCGCCGAGGTGGAGACCGAGACGAGTTGGGCGCTGATCCGACGCGTCATGCAGCGGCTTCATCTTGGTGAATTTTTGAATGAAAAAAACCGTGTGCTCCGGCACACCGCGCTCAGCGCCGATCAGGCCAACATACTAAAAAAACTGAAGATCACTCCTCCCAGGCCCTTTGTGAAGCTCGAAACCACCCACTAAATCCATAGACACACGCTGAATCGGTCTCTAATCGCAACAACCCGAATTGTTTTGTTATTCCCTATAGCGTTTGCCTATGACTGTCGAACACAGGACAAGGCGGCGGTCACATGATTATGGTTACCCACGACAATAGGCTCGTCCAGAAGGCTCAAAGGCTTGACAAGGCCAATGCGCTTGCTGTGCGATCGGGGTCGTGATTTTTATGCTCGAGTGCATGTCTCTTTCGGCCAGATGTTTGAAAAAAGGATCGGGTGGAACGCAGATCTCTGCGGGCATAGCCCCTCGATCCGTGATTTCATTCCGAACAAGCATCCGGCAGATGATCCCCACCGGCACCCCTACAGAGTAAGGCCCCGTTTTCATGTTCCACGATTCGCAAGGATGGCACATGACTTCGGTCTGGATGCTTATGACTTTGCCGTCCTTCATCCCTTTGGCATCAACGCGCAGGCACTTGTAGTCTGCCGGTTTCCCGGTCGGCTTCGGGAAGGTTTCGGCTAGTGCAGAAAAATACTCCCGGGGGCTGATCTTGACCCCCTTGATTTCAAGTGGTTTCGAGGCACCAAATCCGATTCCTGCGAGGAAGCGCAATTTTTTCTCGAAATCCTCCGGCAAGCCAAGTTTAAAGCTCATGTGCCGTATACCCTTCGCCTTGTAACTGACTGGAATACTCGCCACTTCAGAGTGAATCGTGGCAAAGACCTTCATTGTCCCTACGGGGTCTGGAAAATCAATAACCTCCGGCTGTGAAAAGGGAGGCACCTCCACCCACTCGCCGTCCCTGAAAATAAAACAATTGTCACTGAATTCTTGTAGAAGGGTCCCTGTGTTGTAAGGCACTGTCAATGGAAAGTCGGATTTAGCATAGTTGGCTATCCCATCACGGAGATATATGTACTCTATTGTGTCCAGCCGATCCCCTGCATACCTAGCAAGTACATTTGTTATTCCAGGTGCGCTGCCCATTCCTAAAACGGCTGTGATTCCCGCAGCCTTCCACTTTTCGTGCTCAAGAACCTGTTTTCGATAGTAGTGAAAAAGCCCCCCCATATCAGTATAGTGACATTTTTCCTCAAGGCAGGCGGTCATCACCTGAAGGTTGAAAATATGGCTGATGCAATGCGCGCAGGCGAAACTCCCTTTCAAGGTTTCTCGTAAATTTTCCGGATTGTTGACATCAACAAAGGATATGGCAGTCTTGCCGTTTCCCCACTCTTTTGAGCGTTTTTCCAAGATCTCACTTGTCTTTTCAAGATCAGCCAAATTGACCGCGGTAATCTCGGGCGAGGTACACAGATCGCGAATCACCCCTTGCGCTTGAATACCGGCCGCTCCCAGAACAGTCACTTTCATTTCATTCGCTCCTATTCGCTCAAATTGATAAATGCTTCTTGGAAGAAATCACGATTCCGGGTTGTTTTGCGCTGATATGGTGTCAAGGGCCGCGCAGGCGGTGCCGTGCGGAAGTTTCGGCCGGTAGCCTTGGAGGCGGCGAGACAGGCTTGCCGTCGTTCTGGCCGTGCCCTCTCGGTGTTGAGGGGATCAAGGGCGCCGGTGGGTTTCCACTCTTCGCGGGGTGCGCAAGCCACGAAGGGCGGCGACTTCATGGACGCTACAGGTAGATTAGGCTCTCGTTGATGGCGATGTTTCTCTTTCTCAGTTCGTCCGCGAATTCCTGCGCCGGCAGCATGGTCTCCACGCCGTCAACTCCCTTCTTCATCGTCAGCCCTCTCGCCATCATCTGAGCCCCGACGGACATCGGGATGCCCACATTCTTGGCGTAGGCGCGCGTGCCGCCCCAGGTCTTCATTGGGGGGTGCGTGGTAACGAAACGGTGCATCACCCGGTTTTTCCCCGCCGTGCCGCACACCTCCACCTGGACGGAGTAGCCCCAAACGCTTGTCTGGTTTCCCTCGGGAACGTTGGTCAGATAGTGCCGCAGGAACTTGTCGGCAGAGATCTTCGTGCCTTCGAACTCCATCGGATCCTTGGTGAAGGTTCCATAAGCGTACATAACCCGGCACATGGCCATGGCCTCTGGCGGGAAGCAGCCGCGGATGCACACCCGCTTAACGCCGGGGGTGTTCTTGGACAGGGTTCTTGGCTCACCGTGAGGCACGTAGTAGGTGGTCTGAGTACCGATGGGCTCCGGAAAATGCACGACGCGAGCGCCCGCGAAAGGTGGGTTGTCGATGAACTTTCCGTTCTCGTAGTAGGAACGATCCTTTGTCTTCGGGTCGAACTCCCATAGGATCACGTGCAGCAGGCCCGGAGAATAGGCGATGCCCCGGAAGGCGGCGAAGTCGATGTCGATGCTTTCGACCGTGTCCAGCCTTTCGCTTCCGAGCTTGGCAAGGATGTTGGTGAGACCGGGGGTCATGCCCACTCCGCCAACGATCGAGATCCCCGCCTTCTGCGCCTCGCCGTTGAGCGCCAGGGTCTCCTGGTGGGGGCTGATGAGGTCCAGCATATCGACTCGAGCCTTTATCGCCGCCCGGAGGGCGTTCTCGCAGTAGATGCGGGGAAGGCCGTTGGCCACAATGTCGTAGCCGGCCATCAGCTCAGCCATCTGAACAACATTCTCGGCATTGACCTTCTCGGCCTTCAGGCGCTTGTCGCCCGCATTCTTGACGAACGCCTCGGCCTTTTTAAGATCGATGTCTGCGATTGTGATCTGGCCGAAGTCGCTCGTCTCGATCAGGTCGTAGGAAGTCTCAGTGGCCATGGCGCCGACGCCGCCCAACACCAAGATTTTCTTCATCCGGTCGCCTCCTCAAGCGTTTTGCTACTAATCATCCATCGTCTTTAACCTCCATCATGATAGAACCGATTCGAAAAGTCAACCGTCACCATAAGAAGACGATACTTCATGAAAATGCCAGCCATCGCCCGGGGACGGAAATGACACTGCATCTGCCGCACGGGTCCTTTCCCTTCTCGGGAGCCGCTGACACATCAAGGGGTGGGTTCCAATTGCGTTTGAGGCAGGCCGAAGCCAATAAACAATTTGTTGGGCTTTTGTCACCCATAAAAAATGTGGTTGTTTTATCTCTTAAATTAAGTCACAATGTGTAATCGAAAAACCACGTTTCAAGTAACAGCACTCATTGGTGGATGAGCTATGCAAACCCAAATTAATTTTAGACACATTTTTGAGGCAACAAGTAACGGTGTCATTGTTACCGATACGAATGGAGAAATCGTTCATATAAACAGCCAGGCCGAAGGATTCCTTCACCTTTCTCCGAATTGTTCGGACGGTATTCACATTAAAAAAATATCCAAGGAATTTGGGAATATTGTTTCAAAAAGCTTAGAATTGGAAATGCCTATTCTAGGACATAAAATTGTAACCAATAAATACAGTGTGATCGTCAATATATCGCCTATTTTTGAAAAAAAAGGAAAAATTGGGGTTGTATGTAACTTTCAAGAAATGGAAATGTTTGAACGTTCGGCCAGGCAGTTGGAATCATACTCTCTCCTTAACAAGCAACTCAAAGCTATCTTTAATTCTGTTTCCGATACTATCTGGGTATGCGATGGGCAGGGCGTTGTCATTGATATTAATAAGGCTTCTGAAAAAATAAATGCTATTAAGGCAAAGGATATAATTGGAAAGAAAGTTGCGGATCTTGTAAAAGGGGGTATGTTCGACCAATCTGTGACCGACTTGGTGTTGAAGAGAAAAAAACAGGTGACGATTGTCCAACGAATCATGAAAACAGGTAAGGACGTACTTGCAACCGGCACACCCGTGTTCAACGAAAAGGGGGAAATATCATTAGTTGTTGTAAACTCTCGAGATGTTTCTGAACTCAACAAAATTCAAAAGGAGCTTCAAGACAGCCGGTTGGAAGCTCAAAAATTTAAAGAGAAGCTCATGGAAATAAGTTTTCAAGAGCTAAAAGAACAAAATGTGATTGCCGAGAACAGAAAGATGCGTGATCTTCTCAAGGTTGCATTTAAACTGTCCAATTTAGAGGTTCCCAACATTCTTATATTGGGAGAAAGCGGAACAGGGAAAGGCCTGATTGCTAAATTTGTTCATCAAAACGGGAAGCGTATCAAAGAACCATTTATTCAGATCAACTGTGCCGCTTTGCCGGAAAACCTGCTTGAAGCTGAACTTTTCGGTTATGAAAAAGGAGCCTTCACCGGAGCAAAAGAACAGGGGAAAATCGGTCTTATTGAATTGGCTCAGAATGGAACATTGTTTTTGGATGAGATTGGAGATCTACCGCTGTCGTTGCAAGCTAAAATTTTAAAATATCTCGACGATGGAGAAGTACTTCGTATTGGGAGCGTAAACCCAGTGAAAACCAACTGCATGGTGATCGCAGCAACAAATCAAGACCTACAAAAATTAGTTCGAAATGGCCGTTTTCGAAAAGATCTATTCTATCGGCTCAACACCTTTACCCTTCAAATCCCTTCACTGCGTGAGCGGCCTGAGGATATCATTGAGCTGACGCGTCACTTTTTACAGGTTTCAAATAAAAAATACTCAATGAAAAAACGCATTACTGTGCACGGGCTTGGTTTCATGAGATCTTACAGCTTTCCTGGAAATATTCGTGAACTGAAGAGTATTATCAACAACGCTGTGGTTATTAGCGAAGAAGATAACATTGATGTGTTCATCCAAACTGAATTGAAAAGTAAAAGCGACTCAGGACTATCCTGTCCTGATATAAGCCAACGTAGCGGATCGTTTGAGTCCCAAATCAATTCTGTTGAAAAGGAGATCATTCTCGCTTCGAAAGCAAAATATGGGAACACAAGAGCCATTGCTAAAAATTTGCAAATTAGCCAAGCGACAGTGATTCGGAAAATGAAAAAACTCGGAATACCTAGACTAAATAGAATCAAAAATGAATCAATTAATACTTAACATAATAAAATAATACGATTAAATAAAAGTCATATATGAAGCAATATTGAAGCATATATAATCGAATCATAATAACAATATGTTATAAACGACATGATGCATAAATGAATCTATTTTCCGAAAGGCATTTCTCATTGGTTCCAACTTTTTTATATTAATTTTAAAATGTTATCCGGGCCAGACAGGTTTGGTATTCTAATTGCCTAGAACTAAATCAGTCGCTTCGGGATCTTGCCAACTTCCTTTTTCAATTTTATTGCGGTATACGTCTTAAAAGCCATATAAGCCTAAGATATGGAAGTAGGGAGATCCGGTCAGTCTCTATAGCCAGTGGTTATACCAATACAGCCAATTGTCATGTTAGCAATCTAAATCAGTGATGAGTCAATGGATCGCGGCCTGTTGATTTTGGCCGATGGCCCTTCGATGCTGCTCTATCAAACTGAGCAGTTAGCCGACCAAAACCACAGAAGGAGGTATGAGCGATGAGCAAAAAGACGATGAAGTTGCGACTGATGATCCTGTCACTGCTGCTTGGCAGCGCCCTTGTTCTTGCCGGTGGAGCCCTGGAAACAAGCAACGCGCAGATGACCTATCTGTCCTTGGGCACCGGTGGGACCGCTGGCACATGGTACCCCGTGGGCGGAGTGCTGGCCGCTGCAATGAGCAAGTCCGGAACCGTCAGCGTCACGGCGCAGGCTTCAGCCGCGAGCATCGAGAACATCCGCACGGTCGGCGCGGGAGAACGGCAGCTGGGCATGGCCTCATCGGGCCTGATCCTTTTCGCCGTCCAGGGCGTCGAGATGTTCAAGGGCGAGAAGTATCCGGACCTGGCCTCCATCGCCAGCATGCTACCGAACCAATTTCAATTTGTCGTGCGAGACGGTTCGGGCATCAACTCCATGACGGACCTTGCTGGTAAAACCGTGGGCACCGGCGCGCCGGGCTCCGGCGACCAGATACTCGCGGAGGGTGTCCTCAAGGCACTGGGCCTGATGGACAAGGTCAAGACGATGCCGCTTTCGTTCGCTGAGCAGGTGACGGCGTTCAAAAACCGCCAGATCGACTGTATCTTTGTCGCCGCCGCCGCCCCCACCGCAGCGATCTTGGACGCAGGGTCGCAGGCCAAGATCAAGTTCCTCGGGTTCACTCCCGAAATGCGGACCAAGATCCTCGCGGCCATGCCCTACGCCGTCGACGATGTGATCACCACCAAGCAGTACAACTTCCTGTCGGGAGACGTCCCCACGTTCTCGACCCTGACGACCCTCTTCACGAGTACCAAGGTCCCCGAGCAGGTGGTCTATAACCTGACCAAGGCAATGTGGGCCGATCTGGCAACCATCAAGGCAAGCCATTCGGCCATGGCCAAATGGAACATGGAGATGGCGGTGAAGGGGTTCCCCGTTCCTGCCCATCCGGGGGCCCTCAAGTACTATAAGGAACAGGGTAAGATGTAGTGCTGGGACAGTCGGGGTTTCTAAGATGCATTCGAACTGAACCGTGAAGAGCTTATGAAAGAGCAAAGAAGGCGGGTTCCCCGCCTTCTTTCTTTGCATCTGAAACCGAAGCGAATGGCCGCACGCCTGAGGATTTCGTTCGGTCGATAGAGGGCAAAATATCGATGAAATCACCGGAGTCGAGAGGTCTAAAGGGTTTCTTCGACAGGCTCTCGGGCAAGACGCAGGGGACGGCGGATTCTGCGGTTGAAGCGTACGCCGATTCCGCGAGAGACCTACCGGTCGCAGGCAAGGCGCCCGAGGCTTTGATGGACAGCAAGAGGAACCTCACGGGCGCCTCCCTACTGCTGGTGAACCTCATCTGCTTCTCCATGACCCTTTTTCAGCTCTATATCGCTGGGCCCGGCAACTTGGTGGCTAATATATCAAGGGCTATCCACCTGGGCTATGGCATGTGCATCGTGTTCCTTCTCTTTCCTGCGAGCAAGAGGGGCTCCAAACAAAAGATTGCCTGGTTAGACTTCGTTTTTGCCTTGGCCGGAATCGTGGTCAATCTGTACATCGTGGTGAACTTCCAGCAGCTGACCATGCGGGCCGGACTGATGACCAAGGTGGATCTCTATCTAGGTATTCTGATGATCCTCCTTCTGCTGGAATGCGCTAGGCGGGTCGTCGGGCCGGTGCTGACCGGCATCGCGGCATTCTTCCTCATTTACACCTTGTATGGCCAATACTTCCCCGAAGCCATCGCCCACAGAGGAGTCTCGTTGACGCACCTCGTGCGTCACATGTACCTGACGCTCGAAGGGGTCTACGGGATCGCGCTGGGGGTATCCACCAATTTCATTTTCCTCTTCATCCTGATGGGAGCCATCCTGACCCACATGGGCACAGGCGAGTTCCTTATCGATCTGGCCATCTGTGTCTTCGGCAAGCAGAGGGGAGGGCCAGCCAAGGCAGCGGTCGTCTCCAGCGCCATGTTCGGTGTCATCAGCGGCTCGTCGGTCGCGAACGTATGCACAACGGGAACCTTCACGATTCCCTTGATGAAAAAGACGGGATACAAGCCGTACTTCGCCGGATCCGTCGAAGCCGCGGCATCTGTCGGCGGGCAGATCATGCCGCCCGTAATGGGCGCGGCGGCGTTCATTATCGCAGAGAACCTGGGGCAGCCGTATCTCATGGTCTGCGCGGCCGCAGCCCTGCCTGCTCTCCTTTATTTTGCGGGGATCTTTTTCGCCGTTCACCAGGAAGCAGTGCGCACCAATCTTCAGGGACTGCCTCCGGAGGACATTCCTAAGTTCGGCAATGTCGCCAAGCGTGCCTATCTGCTTATCCCGCTGCTTCTGATCATTTTGATCATGTGGTTGGGATTCTCTCCAGCCTACGCCGGATTGATTTCGATCTTATCGGCCATCGTGTTGAGTTGGCTACGCAAGGAAACCAGATACACCCCGAAGAAGCTGTTCTTCGCGTTCTCCGATGGGGCCAAGAACGCGATCGAAGTGTTGATCGCCTGTGCCACCGTGGGATTCATCATCGGATCCTTCACCTTGAGCGGCATGGGGTTGCGGCTCGCGTCGCTGGTGGTGGAGATCGGCGGTGGGCACCTCCTGCCGACCCTGATGTTCACGGCCCTGGCATCCATCGTTCTGGGAATGGGCGTGCCCACCACGGCTAACTATGTGATGATGTCGATGATCACGGCCCCCGCCATTGTGCCCATGGGCGTGCTGCCGATGTCCGCGCATTTGTTCTGCTTCTACTTCGGCATCGTGTCGGACATCACTCCGCCCGTCGCCCTGGCCTCGCTTGCCGGTGCGGGTGTGGCCGGATCCAAGTTCTGGCCCACCGCGCTCAACGCATCGAAGCTGGGAATTTCGGCATATATTGCTCCGTTCTTTTTCGTATATCATCCGTTGTTGCTGATCGGGCAAATGCCGTTCCAGACGGAGCTCTTATTCAACATCGTGTTCTCCTTCGGCGGCCTGATGATTCTCAGCTGCGGTTTGTTTGGCTTTGTGTTGGTCAAAGCGCATTGGTATGAGCGGATCCTACTAGTCGTCGCCGGGCTGGCGACCTTCATGCCGGAGCTGATAACGAGCTTTGTCGGAGTGGGAGTGTTCGGGATCATTTACGTCCTACACAGGGGCCGGAGACAACGACAGAGCCTTCGGGAATCGGCCGTTTAGCGGCAGCTTCTCGGTGGCGGTGAGCAAAATCGAATGGTCAAGGAGGAACTCCAAATGAGGGAACGGGAAAAGATCATGCTCTTTGGTGTCGGGGAACTGGGGGGAATCATTCTGGAGTATCTGTGCAGGATCCCCAACATCTGTGACATCGTCACGGCAGATGCCAACACCGACTGGGGTTTACGGAAGACCAACTGCGCCATCGAGGGCGCCACGTACATGGGGCTGTACCCGCGGATAGATTTCTATCCGACGGACGCCCTGAACATCGAAAAGACCGCTGAGCTGCTGCGGAAGACCAACCCGACGATCATCCTTAATGGCACGACGCTGCAGTCCTGGTGGGTGGTCAACGAGCTTCCCCCCGAGGTTAACGCCAAGCTGTACCGGGACAAATGCGCCATTGGACCCTGGGCCGCCATGCACCTGGCGCTCACCTCGAAGCTGATGAAGGCGGTCAAGATGTCCGGTATCGACACCTACGTCGTGAACACCTCGTTCCCGGACGCGATCAACCCGAGCCTTTCCAGAGTGGGTCTGGCCCCGACAATCGGCATTGGCAATATGGACCTGACGATCCCTTATATTCAGAAGGCCACCTCGGAGATTCTCGGCGTGCCCATGCGGAACGTGAGTGTCGAGTTGATCGCCCATCACTACCACTGCTACTTCTGGTGCCGCTACGGCAGGGGCTGGGAGGCGCCGTTCTACTTGCGGGTGTATGTCGGACACGAGGACGTGACCGAGAAACTGGGCGACGTGAAGGAGTTCATCGCCGAGCTACCCAAGCGCGGCATGCGGCCTGGCGGCCGGCACGGTCAGTATGTGGTGGCTGCGTCTTCTGTGAAGAACATCATGGCAATCTTCAACGACACCGCCGAGATTACCCACGCACCGGGGCCCCAAGGGCTGGAGGGCGGTTATCCGGTACGTTTGAGCAGAAAGGGGGCGGAGGTCGTACTGCCGAAAGGGATGACCCTGGCGCAGGCCAGAGAGCTGAATGTGAAGGCACAGGTGTATGACGGCGTCAAGGAGATCCGGGACAACGGGGACATCGTCGTCACCGACGAGGCCTACCAAACCTTCAAGGAAACGCTCGGGGTCGACTGCAGAGCGATCACCGTCGAGCATTCTTACGAGCAGGCGATCGAGTTGAGGAAGAAATTTCACGAGTTTGCCCGCAAGCACGGGGTCAACATATAGGATGCACGAACGGGGGTGCGCATGCAGAGAAAGATAACAATTCTCGGCGGGGGCAACGGTGCCCGCACGGCCGCAGTGGAGATTTCCCTGCTGGGGCACCGGGTAACGTTGTACGAGATCGAGTCGCTGGTCTCCCAGGTTGGCGCGATCAAGGAGGCGGGCTACATCGAGGCTTCCGGCAGCATCCAGGGGCGAGCCCCAGTCAAGGTGGAGTTGGATCTGAAGAAGGCCGTCGACGGGTCGGACTTGATCCTGGTGATCGTGCCGACGATGTACCAAATCAACTACGCCCGTCTGCTCGCCCCTCTGCTGCAGAAGGGACAAAACGTCACCTTGATGCCGGGTTCACTCGGCGCGCTGGAGTTTCGGGCCGAGCTGGATCGTCTGGGCGGCGAAAGGGAGATCACCATCGGGGAATTTGCCGCCCTTCCGTATGCCACGCGCATCCAGTCTCCCGTGTCCGTGCATGTCTTCGGCCGGCGCCGTTACGTGAGCGCTGGGGTCTTTCCTGCCTCGGCGGCCACCCGCATCATGCCCATGTACGAGGACATCTACCCTGGCATCGAACGGATGCGGGATGTGCTGGAAGCGGGCTTGAGCAACCCCAATCCGACCCTCCATTGTCTCGGGGTCCTGCTTAATATAGGGCGCATAGAGCAGAGCCGCGGGGAGTTCTACTACTACGACGAGGGGCTGACCTATCATGTCTGCAAGGCGGTGGAGGCGATCGATCAGGAGCGGCTGGCGATCGGCCAGGCCCTTGGCTTAGAGCTGCTGAGCCTGCTGGATACTTACTGGAAGATGGGCTACGGCCCCAAAGGCAACACCTTCTGGGAGGTGATCCGCGGCGTGAAACCCCTCGTCGACATCAAGGGACCGAGCACCGCGGACAGCCGCTACCTGACGGAAGACGTGCCCATCGGCTTGGTGATCTACTCGCAACTGGGGCGGCTTTTGGGTGCTCCCGCCAACCTGATGGAGTCGGTCATTCACATCGCCGGCGCGCTTTTGGGCCGGAACTTCTTCGCCGAAGGAAGAACTCTCGAGCGCTGCGGCATCGCCGGCATGAGCGGAGCGCAGATCATCGAATACGTGCGGACGGGCCGGAAGCCCTAAAGGGCAGCAGCGGCCCGGGGTCGGGGGCCGCGAGGAGGATAAGGTGGAGGAGATCAGATTTCTCTATCTGTCGCAGGAAGATATCGTATCGCTGCATCTGTCCTGGCAGGAGGTCATCAACCGGGTGGAGCTAGCCCTGCGCGAGCATGGGGAGAAGACGGTCGAGAACCCTCCGAAACCGGGAGTGCACAGCAAGGGCAACTCCTTCATCCACGCCATGCCGGCCTATCTGAAAAAATTGAACGCGATCGGGATGAAGTGGGTGAGTGGCTATCCGGACAACCAAAAGGTGGGCATACCATCGATTACCGGCCTGCTCGTTCTCAACTGCCCGCAGACCGGAAAGGTTCTGGCCGTAATGGACTGCCGCTGGATCACCGCCGTCCGAACTGCGGCCGTGACCGCGGTGACCGTCAAGAGCTTCGCGCGGCGGGACTCCAAGGTGCTGGGGATCGTGGGCGCAGGTGTTCAGGGCCTGATGAACTACTCCGTTCTGGCGAAACATTTTCCGTCGCTTCAGACTTGCAAGATCTTCGACATCAAGGCGGAGGCGATGGCCTCTATGATCGCAGAAGTGAGCGGCAGGTTCGCGACGAAGATCGTGCCGACGGCTTCCGTCCAGGAAGCGGTCAGCGACTCCGATATCGTGATCACCTGCACTCAGAAACTGGCCAAGCCCATCGTCAAACGCCAGTGGCTGAAGCGTGGCGTTTTGGCCCTGCCCCTGGAATCAAACCGGGCCTGGGAAGACGAGACTCTGTTCGGCATGGACAAGTTCGTGATCGACGATCTCGAGCAGGGCAGTTTGTATCAGCAGGGCGGCGCGTTTGCCGGCGGGATCCCACCGGTCTATGCCGAAACCGGAGAGGTGGTCGCCGGACTCAAGAAGGGCCGGGAAGATGACGGCGAAAGCATCATGGCGATCAATATCGGGCTGGCCTGCGAGGATATCTCCCTCGGCACGTATGTGTACGAAAAGGCGCGGAGCAGGGGCATTGGGAGGGACTTGTCCTTGATGCGGGAAGACCGCCTACCACTTCCGGATTGAAACGACAACCCGGCCATGGTGAAGGCACAGCCGAAAGTGTTGCGATCCGCGCTTTACGCAGGAGGCCACTGGGCGGCTTAGCTGCGCCCAAATTGCCAAATAGCAACTGGCCAGCAGAACCGCCTCAGAGCCGGGCGCAGCGCGGAAAGACAATGATTCTTGAAATAAAAGGTTATGGTGACTCTATATGAATTCGGACAAAACCAATTCGGAATTAGGAAAGATTAGAGAAGATGTTATCTCCAAAGGGGTGTCGAGCGTCACCCCGCTGCACGTGGAGTCGGCGCGGGGCGCCATCGTGCGCGACGTGGAGGGCAAGGAGTACATCGATTTCGGTGGCGGGATCGGGGTGATGAACATCGGCCACTGTCACCCCAAGGTGGTGGCGGCTATCCGGGCCCAGGCCGAGAAGTTCCACCACACCTGCTTCATGGTGAGCCCTTACGAGGTGGCCATCCGGCTGGCCGAAAAGCTCTGTCGGGTCACCCCCGGCGCTTTTCCCAAGAAGGCCGTTTTCGTCAACAGCGGGGCTGAGGCCGTGGAGAACGCGGTCAAGATCGCGCGCTATTACACGAAGCGGCCGGCGGTGATCGTCTTCGAGAACGCCTACCACGGCCGGACGCTTCTGACCATGACCATGACGAGCAAGGTCAAGCCCTACAAGTTCGGCTTC
>JBGSTS010000104.1:0-2328 GCA_041736435.1 Desulfobacterales bacterium
CCGGCAGCTCCTCCCGGCGGCGCAGCGTTCGCCCGAGCAGCACTTCGGCCTCGGGGATGTTGGGTGTCACCACCGCCGCCAGCGGCATGAGATCGTCGATCATGGCCCCGACGGCGTCGTCGCGCAGCAGTCGGTCCCCGCTCTGGGCCACCATCACCGGGTCAAGCACGATCCGCCGGGTCTTGAAGCGCTGCAGCTGGTCGGCCACCGTGCGGATGAGCTCGGCCGAGTAGAGCATGCCGATTTTAACCGCGTCGGCGCCGATGTCCTCCAGCACCGCCGCGATTTGGGCCGCGGCGAACTCGGGCGGCACCGGGTGGATGGCACTCACCCCTCGGGTGTTCTGGGCGGTCAGGGCGGTGATGGCGGACATGCCGTAGCAGCCGAGGGCCGCGAAGGTTTTCAAATCGGCTTGAATGCCGGCCCCGCCTCCGCTGTCCGAGCCCGCAATGGTCAGCACCCGCCGGTAGGTGCCGGGGGCCGATGCGCTTTTCTCCCGTGGTTCCATCTCAGTTGGCCTTGAAGTGGTCCCATCCCGCGGGGGAGATGGGCCGGATGCGGCCGCCGGAGTCCACCAGCTCGAGCTCCGGGCCGGCCGTGATCTCGCCGATCGCGTCCAGTTTGCGACCGAAGGTTTTCTCGAAGTCCCGCGCGATCCCCCCGGCCGCCTCGGCCGCCGCCGTTACGAGCAGGGTGTAGTCCTCGCCGCCCGACAGGGCGTAGTCCAGGGGCGAGCGGCCGAAGCGGCGGCAGTAGTCCTGCAGGTTTTCCGATATGGGAATGTTATCGGCGAAAAGCCGCACCCCGACCCGGCTCTGCTCGGCGATGTGGCCGATGTCCGAACTCAGTCCGTCGCTCACGTCGATGGCGGCGTGAACGCCTGTGCGGCCGGCCAGGAATCGGCCCTCCGCCAGGTGGGGGGCCGGACGACGGTGCACGGCCAGCAGGGCTTGGAGCGTCGGCGTGTCGGCCGGTGCGTGGTCTAACATCAAATGCAGGCCGGCGCGGCTGTCGCCGAGGCAGCCCGTGGAGAAGATCACATCTCCGGGCCGGGCCGCATCGCGCGTCAGGAGTTCGGCTTCGGGAACGACCCCATAGACGGTCACGGTGATGACCAGATCCGCGGCGGAGCGGGTGGTGTCGCCCCCGAGGATGTTGACCGCATGCGCCGCGGCCAGTGCCTTCATGCCCTGAAATATCTCCTCGAGATAGGGCAAGGCGCAGTCATCCGGGATGGCGATGGCGACAAACGCCTCCCGGGCGGTCCCGCCCATGGCGGCGATGTCGCTCAGGTTCACCGCCAGGGATTTGTGGCCGAGGTCGCGGCCGCTGATGGCCTCGCGCAGGAAGTGCACCCGTTCGACCAGCATGTCGGTTGTGATCAGGCAGATGAGCCGGCCGTCGGTCCGAAACGCGGCTGCATCGTCGCCGATGCCGCGGATAATGTCCTGCGGCCGGGTGAGGCAGCCGCGGCGGATGCGTTTGATGAAACCGAACTCGCCGATCTCTTTCAAGCTCATCCGCTCCTCGCTTTCCGGATCTCAAGCAGGATCTCACGTGCGGCCTGCGCGGGGTCCGCGGCAGCGGTGATAGCCGAGACCACGGCCACCCCGTCCGCTCCGCTGCGGATCAGCTCGCCGGCATTGCCGCGGTGAATTCCGCCGATGGCAAGCAACGGGACCGCCACACTCCGGCGGATGGCCTGCAATCCCTCCAGCCCCAGGGCCGGGGCCGTGTCGGTCTTGGTCGGGGTCGGGAAGATCGGGCTGGCGCTGACATAGTCGGCGTCCCCGCGCACGGCCGCAACGGCGTCCTGCACGGATTCCACGGAGATCCCGATGAGCATGCGCCGGCCGACGATCGCGCGGGCCATGGCGAGCGGCATGTCCGTCTGGCCCAGGTGCACCCCGTCCGCCCCCACCGCCATGGCGACGTCCAGGCGATCGTTGATGATGAGCGGGACCCCGCGGGGTTTCAATACGTCGCTGATCGCAGCGGCCTCGGAGATGAATTCGCGCGTGGAACAGGCTTTCTCCCTCAGCTGCACGCAGCTGACCCCGCCGTCCACCGCCGCGCGGACAACATCTACGGTCGCCCGTCCGCCGGAAAGCCCCCGGTCGGTGACGAGATACAAAGAGTAGTCGATGGGCGTCATGGTTACGCGCTGTTTTCCTCTAGCGTGCATCCCGCCTCCAGCTGCTCCGGGGTGATCGTGTAGAGGGCATCCAGCATCGCGATCATGAAACTGCCCGGCGCGGCGGCCGTACGCGCGGCGATTTCGCCGGCCAGCCCGAAGTAGGCCAGTGCCGTGGCTGCCGCACGCAGGGG
>JBGSTS010000108.1:0-6908 GCA_041736435.1 Desulfobacterales bacterium
GGATCGCCCGAGGCCGCCCCGATGGCAAGACCCAAACCCGCCCCCATCAAAGCGCCGAGCACCGCCCCGTCGGCCGTATTGCGGTTGGCGGTGTCGTTGGCCTGCCAGCCCGACTGCTGCTGCGCCCACCCCCGGCAGAGCGCATCGTCTGACTGGAACGCCTCGAAGGGTTTCCCCGGGGGTGGCATCACCATCACGCTCGGGCCGGGGGGGATCGTCGCGCAACCGTTCAGGACCGCTGACAGAACAAGCATTGAAACCAGAGTTGTGCGAATACGCATGGTCTCCTCCCCTGCGGGCTAGCGCTGGTCGGGCGGCACGGTTTCCGGGACCACCCTCATCCACCCGCCCGGGCACCCTTTTACATACGGGTAATACCCCCGCGGGCTCTCGCAGTAGTACCAATAGTCCGAATCATCCGCAGCCGGCTGGCGAACGTAGGCCGGGGGCTGCTGAACGAATACCGGGGCCGGCGTATAGTAGACGGGCGGAGCCGGAATCACCACCGGGTGCGCCCAATATGGCCGTGGGGCCCAAACCGGAGGCCCGTACCAGGCCGGTCCCGGGACGCCGATGTTGACCCCGAAGAAATGGCGTGTGTGCCGATGCCGTTGGCCGGCCTCCCCATACGAAGGCGCCGCCATGAGCGCCGCAAACATCAAGGCAACCGCCAGAGCCGTTTTTTTCATGACGTCGACCTCTTTCATTGTGTCGAAGGGTTTTTATCTGCTTTGACCCCATTAGACGTTTGATCCCCAAACCGGTTTACATGCCTGTTGACAAAAAAGAGATTGCCCTGTAAGTTCAGACCAAATCGAGCGTAGACTCGATTTTTAAACTGAAAATCCTATACGTTCTTAAATCAAAGCCCGTGGGATTTTTCTTGAAATCCCGCGGGCTTTTTTATTCACCGGAAACACCAACCCGCCCGAAAGGGCACTTTATTTCAAAGGAGAAGATATTGAATTTCAACCGTTTTAATTTGAACCCCACCATCATGGCCGGCGTGCAAGCGCTGGGTTATACGACACCGACCCCGATCCAGCTGGAGGCGATTCCGCCGATCATGGAGGGCAAGGATGTCATAGGTCTTGCCCAAACCGGAACAGGCAAGACCGCCGCCTTCGTCTTGCCGATCCTTCAGCGCCTGATGCCGGGACGCCGCGGCGGCGTGCGCGCCCTCATCATCGCCCCCACACGCGAGTTGACCGAGCAGACCCTTCAGTCCACCCGCCAGTTAGGCCGTAAAACGGGCCTCGCCTGCGTCAGCATCTACGGCGGAGCCAGCATGCAGGCCCAGGTCGATGCGCTGCGCCGCGGGGCGGATATCGTTTCAGCCTGCCCCGGGCGGTTGCTGGACCATCTCCGGCGAAAAACCATCACCCTTTCCAAGGTCGAGGTCCTGGTTCTGGACGAGGCCGACCAGATGCTGGACATGGGCTTTCTGCCGGATATCCGCGCCATCCTTAAACACCTGCCCGCCGGACGCCAGACGCTGCTGTTCTCGGCTACGATGCCCCCGGAGATCAACACCCTGGCCCGCGATGTCTTGCGCGATCCGGTCCGGGTACAAATCGGCCGCTCGGCACCGGCCGAGACCGTGTCCCACACCTTCTGCCCGGTGGAGACCAACGCCAAGAACTCGCTGTTGCACCACATCCTGAAGACGGCGGCGACAGGTCTTGTCCTGGTGTTCACGCGCACCAAGCAGCGCTCAAAGCGGGTCGCCCAGCAGCTCGAAGCCTCCGGGTACGAGGCCGCGGCCCTGCACGGCAACCTGTCCCAGAACAATCGCCAGAAAGCCATCCAGGGATTTCGCGCCGGCCGCTACAAGATTCTGGTGGCAACGGATATCGCCGCCCGCGGCATCGATGTGTGCGGGGTGTCGCATGTGATCAACTACGATATTCCGGCGACCGCCGATGCCTACACCCACCGCATCGGCCGCACCGGTCGCGCCTGCGCAACCGGCGAGGCCATCACGTTCGTGAGCAGCGAAGACCGGGGGTTGGCCCGGGAAATCGGCAATCTAATCGGCGGTAAGCTCAAGGTTTTAGCGAACCGGGTGGCGGGTGCCGCTTTGCCTGCAGCAGTACCCCGCCCGTCGGGTGCGGGACCCCGTTCTTTCAGTTCGTATCGTAGACCGGCCGGCGGGCGAAACCCGACACGGTTTCAAAAGGCGTCCTCGGCCCGCTGAAACGAACATTTCATGAAAATTTTCCAGCATCACCCTTTTTAGCGGATCTACTCCGATGCGAACATGAGTCGTTGCCGGAGTCGCAAAAAATCCGCAAGGCTCAATTAGATTTTGACAAATCGTGCCAAAACCCTTAGGGTGGTTCCTCGTGGCTTACGTTTTATTGAAAGGAAGATCTAATGGTTGAAGGCCGCATCAAGTGGTACAACCCGAAAAAAGGCTACGGTTTCATCACCTCGGATGAGGTCGGTGAGATTTTCGTACACAATTCCGGCATCAAGGAGTTTGGGTTTTTTGGGTTCCAGGAGGACGACAAGGTGACCTTCGAGGTGCGCGAAACCCAGCGCGGCAAGCAAGCCGTCAACGTCCGGGCGGTCAAAGCCTATAAATAGCAAGAGTGCCGGTCGATGCCCGGCGGAAGATCCGTTCAACCCCGAAAACGCGGTTCGCAGAGCACCGGATGCCCCAGCCGGTGCTCTGCTTTTTTTGGAACCCGTGGCGCCGGGGCCGCTCTACGGGTTGTCATCATCTGGCGATTGGGCTAAGCCTGAGTCAGATCTTCTCCAACCGATGCGAGAGGAGCCCCCTATGGCCAAAGGATTGGAGCTGAACGCCTCCGCCCTTCGCAGCGTCTGCGACCCTTCCGCCTTTACATTCAAGGACACCTCCGAGCTTCCGGTGCTGGACGCAGTCATCGGCCAGGAGCGCGCCGTCCAGGCCATCGAGTTCGGTCTGAACATGCGCAGCCCCGGCTACAACATCTTCGTCACCGGCACGGAAGGGACCGGCAAATCCACTATCGTGCGCGAGCTTGCTTCAAAGCATGCCCGCAGACAGGCCGTTCCCGACGACTGGTGCCTGGTGAACAACTTTCAGGACGAGTTTCGGCCGCAGGCGATCGCCCTGCCCCCCGGCCGCGGCCTTTCGTTTGCCAAGAAAGTCAACCGGCTGGTCCGCGACCTGAAGCGTGATATCCCCCGGGCCTTCGAGCAGGAGGGCTACCTTAAAAACCTCGCCGAGATCAAAGAGCGCTTCAGCGGCCGGCAGGCCAACATCTTTAAAAAAATAGAGCGGTTTGCGGCGGAGCACAGCCTTCACATCGACTCCACCCAGAAGGATTACCCCGTGGTGCCGATCCTGGACGGCAACATCCTTTCCGCCGAGGACTACCAGGAGCTTCCCGAGGAGGTCCGCACCGGAATCGACGCAAACGTCCACCTCATCCAGTCTGAAATCGAGCGTAGCGGCCGCCGGATCGAAAAACTGACCCAGCAGCTCCACGCCGAGATCGAACGCCTCATGAACGAGGTGGTGAGGGCCCTCGTCGAGAAACGCTTCGCGTCCATCCGCCAGGACTTCAAACAGCGGGGGAGCGTCCTGGAGCATCTCGACGCACTGCAAGCGGACATCGTCGAGAACTTCAACCTCTTCATGCCCGCAGAAAAGGAAGACGCCGTCGCCCCCACGGACTGGCCGCAGAACCCAAAAACGCCCCCGCAGAAATACCAGGTCAACGTACTCGTCCAGCGCGAGCTCATGAAGGGGGCGCCCGTCATTTTCGAAACCAACCCCACCTACCAAAACGTTTTCGGCCGCATCGAGAAGCGTGCGGCCATGGGGACGGTCAACACCGATTTCACCCTGGTGACCGCGGGGTCCCTGCTCAGCGCCAACGGCGGCTACCTGATCATGGACATCGAAGGCCTGCTGATGCACCCGTATGTCTGGGAGGCCCTCAAACGGGCGCTGCAGACCAAAAGCCTGCACATCGAAGACATCCCGGATGAATCCGCAGCCGGCACGACCTCGCTGCGGCCTCAGCCCATTCCGCTGGAGGTCAAGGTGATCCTGCTGGGGGACTACGACATCTTCGAGGTCCTCCAGAACTACGACGCCCGGTTCAACAAAATTTTCAAGGTGCGCGCGGACTTCGACCAGGAGGTGGCGCACACGCCGGAAACGGTCCAGCTCTACGCGCACTTCATCGCACGGGTCTGCCGCGAGGAGATGCTGCTGCCGTTCACCCCCAAGGGGGTGGCCGCCATCGTAGAGTTCGGCAAAAAATACGTCGCCGACCAGAACAAGCTCTCCATCCGCTTCGGCCCCCTGCTGGGCGTGCTGAAGGAGTCCGACTACTGGGCGCGGCAGCAGCGCGCCCGCAAAGTTACGGAGACACATGTGGTCCGGGCCTTCCAGGAACATCGCTTCCGCTACAACCTCTATGAGCAGAAGATCCACGAATCCTACCGCGACGGCACCATCCTGATCGATGTCGCGGATGCCGTGGTCGGGCAGATCAACGGCCTGGCCGTTTACCAGATCGGGGATTTCTCCTTCGGCCGGCCGGTGCGCATCACGGCCGAAGCCTTTATGGGAAAGCCGGGCGTAATCAACATCGAACGCGAGGCCCGTTTGAGCGGCCGCACCCACGACAAAGGCGTGCTCATCCTTTCCGGCTACCTGGGCCGGGTTTTTGCCCAGTCCCACCCGCTCAGCCTGGCGATCAGCATCACGTTCGAGCAGAGCTACAGCGACATCGACGGCGACAGCGCCTCCTCGGCCGAGCTCTACGCCATCCTCTCCAGCCTGGCCGAAACCCCGATCCTCCAGGGCATTGCGGTTTCCGGCTCGGTCAGTCAGAAGGGCAGGATTCAGGCGATCGGCGGTGTCAACCAGAAAATCGAGGGCTTTTTCGAGGTCTGCCTGGAAAAAGGGCTGATCGGTGCGCAGGGGGTCATCATCCCCGAGGCCAACGTCCAGAATCTCATGCTGCGCAAGGAAGTGGTCGATGCCGTCAGGCGCCGGCGCTTCCACATCTACCGGGTCACAACGGTCGAGCAAGGCATCGAGATCCTGACCGGTGTGCCGGCGGGACTGCCGGACAGCCAAGGGACCTATCCGGCCGATACCGTGTACGGCCGGGTTCAGCGTAAATTAAAAACCTACCTCGAGCGCGCCCATCAATTTAAGCAGGAATTCGATGTAACGATCGGCTTGTGACGGAGGCCGAAAACAACTAGGTTCCCTTACCGTTCATGGACACAACCCCTTACGACGCACTGCATGCCCATATAGAAACCGGGTTCCACATTTGCGGGGAGATCGCCCAGCGGCTGCGTGAATTCAGACCGCGGGACACGCAACGGTTGAGGATCGCAGGCCAAGATCCGCTGAAGGTCCTGCACCTTCTCTCTCAGCAGCCGGGGAAGACCGGAAGCGGGATCGCTTTGCTCGCCATGGTCCGCCTGGGCGCGGAGACGGGCTGGCGCCAGCGCGCCGTAATCGGCCTGCCGGCAGAGGAGCCGCTCCCCGAGATCCCGCCGCTGAATCCCGCCGACATTTTCCCCGTGCGTTTCGACCGTCCTCCGGTGGGGTTCCCGGTGGCCGGCATGAGCGATAGCATGCCCTACCCCTCCACCCGCTTTTCCAGCTTCACCCCCGATCGGCTCGAAGCCTATCTCCAAGCCTTCGCCGACGCCCTGGCGGCGGCCACCGCGGGCTTCCGACCGGACCTCATCCAGTCCAACCACCTCTGGCTGCTGACGGCGCTGGCGCGGGTTCTCTTCCCGCAGACGCCCCTCTGCGTTTACAGCCACGGCACCGAGTTGCGCCAGCTGCAGCAGGCCCCTCAGCTCGCCCCGTTCGTGCTTCCCGCCTGCTCGGACGTCGACCGGGCCTTCGCTCTGCACGCCGAGAACCGGGACCGGATCGTGGAGGCCTACGGCATTCCCGCAACCCGCGTGCGTATCGTCGGGGCCGGGTTTCGGGAAGACCTTTTCCGGCCGGATCCCGAATGCCGCCCGGCTTGGGACCGCCGGGAGCTCACCGTAGTCTATGCCGGAAAAATCAGCGCCCCCAAGGGGGTACCGTGGCTGATCGAGGCCTTTAGGAGGTTGAAACCGCCGGCGGGCAAACGGGTGCAGCTGCTGCTGGCGGGGTCCTCCGGCGATCCGGCCTCCGAGGGGATCCGCCGCCGGGCCGCGGGCCTGGACAACGTAATCTTTTTAGGCGCTCTGCCGCAGGAAAAACTGGCGGCCGTCCTTCAAAACGCCGACGTCTTCGTCCTGCCCTCCTTTTTCGAGGGACTGCCGCTGGTCGTCGTCGAATCGCTCGCCTGCGGCTGCCGGGTGGTGATGAGCGACCTGCCGGGGACCGATGCCTGGATGCCGGCCGGCCTGTGCACGGAGGGGATGGTCGAACGCGTGCCGCTGCCGCGTCTGACCGGCCCGGACACCCCGGCGGCCGCCGACCTGCCGGGATTTGTCGAACGGCTGGCCGAAGCTCTCAACCGCCAACTCGCCCGCAGTTTAGAGTGCCGCCGGGTCGTGGATGCGGACGAACGCCTGAAACCGCTCACCTGGTCCGGGGTTTTTTCCGCCGTGCAGGCGGCCTACCGCGACCTGCACGACCTCAATTGAAACCGATCGACTCCCGGGGAGCCCGCCGCCGCATGCCTGTTCTCCACACAGACGACCCGCTGCTGGAAAACACCGAGGCCGGCCTGCGGTGCCGGATCGGCGGCTTCCACATCGATCCCTGGCGGCCGGTCGAGCGCGCCGTCATCACCCACGCCCACGCGGACCATGTCCGCCCGGGCTGCAGGAGCTACCTTGCGACCCCGGAGTGTGCGCGCCTGCTCAGAGCGCGGCTGGGCCCCGACATCACGATACAGGAGCTCCCCTGCGGCGCGCCGCTGGTGCTCGACGGCCTG
>JBGSTS010000136.1:0-36897 GCA_041736435.1 Desulfobacterales bacterium
CCCGGATGAGGTTTACTACGGTCTGCCTCATCCGTTCGCGGAGGCAGCCTGATGCTTCCCATAAAAACTACAAAAAACCAAAAACCGATTCAGAGCTTAGCCCACCCATCAGGCTGTCCAAACAACGGGGTCCACCGCCGGTCCCCGATCTTGAGATCGCAAGCCCTTTTCCAGCCCCTGTCGGTAGAGAACCGGTGCAGAGAGGTGACCTTGATCCTGTGGTTGACGAGGAAGTAATGATTCTCTTGAGCGGCAAATGTCTTGAGCACGTCAGCGGCCACCCGGTTTCCGGCCGCGTCCAGGCTCAGCACCTTGTCGCCCACCTTGACTTCTGCTATGGGCGTGGCGCCATTTATGGTCAGCACCCGCATGTCCGCGGTGAAACAGCTGCCCGACTGAGAGCGGGCCGCCGCATCATTCTTCGCCCTGAGTTCTGCCTGGAGGATTTTAATCGTCGCAATCCTCTTTTGAAGCTCGGCTTTCTCTTGCGCATCCGCATGATTTAGAGGCCCAGAACCAAGCCATTGGAGTTGTGATAATGCCACACCAAGAGAAAATTCCAAACTAACTGCATCATCCTGATCCTTGGCATCCAGATACCTAAATTGATCTCTTGTTGAAGCTTCCTCAGCTTCATCAAGCCTATTAAACTGGGTACTTGCAACATTAATCAATAACCCGGCAGCAAAAAGGATCATCAGGAAAACATTTTGAAACGTCAAATACGACATCAGGTTCCGCCAGCGGCGTTTGCTTTCAACTCGCCCGTGCTTCATTTTTTCCTCCTCTGGTGAACTGTCCGATGACAAGAGCGGTCAACGCCCCTCCCGCGATGGCCAGCAAGTCGTAGACGTCGAACGTGCCGCCCGCCAGGCAGCCCGTAAGGTGTTTCAAGGCCGGGATGTTTTCGCTCCAGCGCGCTGCAAAGCCGGTCAGCCCGGTGCCGTATTTCTGGGCCAGCTCCAGGGCGGCGTCCAGGATGAACCACGCCAGGCAAATGGCGACTCTGTTTTTAACCGTGTCGGGCAGCAGCGCCATGCACATCAGCGCGAAGGCCAGCGGGTGGAAAAAGTCGGGAGCCAGGAAGCCCAGCGCCCCGAAAGGATCGAACCTGCCGTGCAGCTCCGCGGCGAGGCCGCGTATGGGGATGAGAAAAAAGGCCGAGTCGGGCGGGCGCGAGAAGAAATACTCCAGCGAACCGGCGACAAGAAACGCGGCCCCAGCCGAAAACTGGGCCCAGTTGATCCCGGCGCGTTTCAAAACAGCCACTTTTGGAAAGGGAAAGAGCTCGCTTTTGGGGGCCGGTGGTAACTCGAGGGTGGGATTGTGCTCCGGTAACATGGCTGCCCTCAAAAAAAGAGAAAGGCACCTTGCCTCCAGACACGGATTGACTTTTAGCAACGGCTGAATCGGCTGTCAACAACGAAACTCCCGGTGTCCTGTTTTGGGGCAAGCCTCGGCTCGTCGGCCTGAGGGGTCTTTAAAAATATTTCTTGGTTTCGTTCTCTATTCTGCATCTTATTGCGGAGTTTTATCCATGGGGGTGATCTTCTTGAATGAGTCGGGTGGGTGTTATGAATAGAACATTCAGAAACCCAAAGGCTGGACTCTGATCACAAGCCGATTGCCTTCATGGCGTGTTTTCATCAACGCACTTTGAGGGTTAGGCTCATGGGGGAAGCCAAGGATTTAAACAGACCGGTCATCGAATTTTATTTTCGCGCACGAAGAAACTATTCCAATAAAGCCATCAGCCGATCACACTCGACTTCAACCTTGAAGATTTTGATAGGCCCGGTAGGCGGTCCGAAGATCTTCTTGCCGTCATAGGTGTAGGTGGACTTGCCTACGCTGCAGCACTGGACCGTGCCTGTGCCGGGAACCGGATCAAGGCGACGATGGCCGATATGCGTGCACCGATTGTGAAAGGCATGAAATTTTCCGTCATCGCCACGGATTACCAACACGCGCTTGGGCAATACGATTTCGGTGGCGTTCAGTCTTCGGGGTTCTTGGTTCATCATGATTCGGTCTCCTTCTTGAGTTGTTGGGGTCCTTTATGCTCTGCTGAATCTGCTCGATGTAATAAGCGAGTTTTTCTGCCTGCGGCTTATAGTTCAGGTTGAGAATTCGCTTTTCGAGGCTGAGCTTCTCATAAACCTTCTTAGGAGTCTCTTTCAGCGGTTTAGGTTTTCGGTAGAACTCATTGATGATGGCCGTGCAGTCGAGAATCTTCTGAACTGACCGGACTAAGTCTCCGGTGTTTTCATCGTCATCTGGATAGCCATGAGGCGCTATCAATAAGAGATTGGGATTGGTCTTGCCTTGGAAGATCTCGATGCCATCCTTCAGCATGATATCTCCTAAAAAGACTTTATGAGATTGGGGAACGAGGAAGAAATCCACCTCATGGAACTAATCGGCAAATTGCCTGGATTCTTTAGCAATGGCGGTGATCGGAACAACCGGAATGGGAGGAAGAGGGCTAAAATTTTTTTCATCGTTTTTTCTTTGTTTTTTCTGAACCAAAAAACGAATAGATACGAAACACCGACTGTATTGAGTGTATGACATTGTATTTATTTGATATTTTGCTACTGAAAGGGGAGACTACTGAAGGGCTAACACAAGGGAATGCTTCTTTGTACACGATCTGTACAGCATTGATACAGTGCTAACACATTGTATTTGTTTATTTTATACACTTAAATGGAAACACGGAACACGGATAAAGGAAACACCGGAGGGTGGACTGTACACACACTCCGTCCTCGATGCCTGGTGAGTGTGTGAGACGGGATTTTTTTGGGGGGAGATCCTAATGGTCCTTCAAATGGCTGTGGGACATCCTCTCGCCCCCAACCGCTTTTATTCCAGCCGGGGAGTCCCACAACAGCAGATGGTGTGGTAGAATGATGGTAGGTTTCAAACGGATTCCTTGAAAAAGAAGCACTTTTTTGAACTTATTGAATACTGACTTTTTGCTACTCAATGGCCTGAAATCAAGAGGAAAGCCTCGTGTGTCTTGGGTTTGCGTGAATTACTCAAATTGACATTCGACTCCCGCCGCCTCCACCATTTTTATCGTTTATTTTCATATACTTGAAAATACGCATCCTCCGAGGGTGGTAGAAGGGTGGTAGAATTCCACGCTTCTTCCAGCCTATCTCCATCGTCCGGTGCGGGCACGTGCCGGTAATAATGGTCCACAATCATGCGTGTCGTGGTGTGCCCCACCTGCTTCTGGATGAAACTCATGCTCATTCTGATCCAGCGCGTTGGTGATGTAGAATAACAACCATTTCCTCTGTGTACGAGAGCTTTGGGTGCGCGGTGATCTATACCGCCGCCGGGCTGACATTGTCGGTTTCGTCAACGCTCTGACGCTCGTGTTCATGGTGCGGAAGAACGTTACTCTTCCTGCTTATATTTTTTACGCCGTATACTTTCAAATGGACGACGGTTAATTTGTAATTGGACGAGATAAAACTTGCAATTAGACGATATTTGGTTTACAAATAGCTACCATGAAAGAGAGCGTATTCTATCCCCGCTATCTGAGGCCACGCATCGCGGAAGCGTTGGCTGATTCGCCGGTGGTTCTGATTCATGGGCCCCGGCAGTGCGGAAAGACAACCCTGGCGCGACAGGTCGGAGATGAAGCCGGGTTTGCCTATTTCACCTTTGACGACGACGTGCAGCGGGCGGCGGCGCAGGCCGATCCGGTCGGTTATGTGGCTGATTTGCCGGAACGGGCCGTGCTTGATGAAGTGCAGCGGGTACCGGAATTGTTCACCTCTTTGAAGGCGGCTGTGGATGTCCGCCGGAAACCCGGCCGGTTCATCCTGACGGGATCGGCAAATGTGTTGCTGGTGCCCAAACTGGCGGATTCTCTGGCCGGCCGGATGGATATCCTGCGGCTGCATCCGTTATCGCAGGCGGAGTTGGGCGGGAAGGCGTCCGGTTTTTTATCCAGGCTGTTTCTCGGCGACTTCAAGGCTGGATCATCCGGGCAGAGACAGGGCAGAGCCTTGGCTGGGCGTGTGGCAAACGGCGGCTATCCAGCCGCGCTGGCACGTGTCAATCAACGCCGGCGAGCGGCATGGTATCGGGATTATGCCGACACCTTGATTCAGCGCGATATCCGCGACCTGGCGCGTATCAGCGCATTGGATGCCCTGCCGCGGCTCCTGGCGCTGGCCGCCGAGCAGACGTCGTGTCTGGTGAATATATCCGAACTCGCGGCCCCTTTTCAGGTGAGCCGGCCCACTATTCGTGAATATATGACGCTGCTGTCGCGGATCTTTTTGCTGGAAGAACTGCCGCCCTGGCACAGCAACCGGTTGAAGCGCCTGATTAAGACTCCCAAGCTGCATATGGGCGATACCGGTCTGGCCTGTTCGCTGCTGGGCCTGGATGCGGAAATGCTGTGGCAGGACCGCGCCGTCTTCGGGCGGCTGCTGGAAACGTTCGTCTATCAGGAGCTGCGACGACAGGCAAGCTGGCAGGAAGAGGCGATTACGTTCAGCCATTTCCGCGACAAGGATCAGGTCGAAGTGGATGTGGTGCTGGAATCGCAAGCCCGGGTGGCCGGGGTTGAAATAAAGGCTGCTTCAACAGTAACCAGCGATGATTTCAAAGGGCTGCGAAAGCTTCAGGATGCGGCTCGGAAAACATTTGCCGGCGGTGTGGTGCTCTATGACGGCGAGGCTGTGGTGGGTTTCGGAAATAATCTGTACGCCGTTCCCATATCCAGTCTGTGAGAGGCAACTATCCAACCCGCCATTACGTGTTGGCCGAGCTATGACAAGCTGTGACAGCGAGCTGTGACAGAGCTATGACAAACGCTGTGATATCTTGGAGGCTGACTTCTGGATTTTCTTGGGGTCAATTTGGGGTCAAACGGTTTTGTGTTTCGTGAACGTATTGAAGAAATCGAACGAAATGAGGTTTTGCCTCAACCGGTTCCAAGTGCCTGAAATACTGTAAGAGCCTGATGTATCTGCTTTTTCGCAAGAAGCCGACTTTCTGATTCGACTCCCGCCGCTTCCACCATTTTTATCCCTTTTTTTAAGACACTTGAAAATCTGCATCCTTTAGGGGTGGTAGAATTCCAAGCACCTTCCAGCCTATCACCATCGTCCGGTGCGGGCACGTGCCGATAATAATGGTCCACGATCATGCGTGTCGTGGTGTGCCCGACTTGCTTCTGGATGAAACTCATGCGCTCGTTCCGATCCAGCGCGTTGGTGATGTAGGATGCTCGCGTGTCTCTAACGCTGATGTGAGTGGCGGTCTTTATTTTTTTCAGGGCCGGGGTAATCACGGTCCGGTTCAGAGTGTGCCGGTGAAGATGCCGGCCCTCCTTGTTCACGAACACGAAATTGTCGCCCTCCCCTTTCCACGTCCGTTTCCGCTGCTCGCGTAAAGCCTCGACCACAAACCTCGGCAGTTTGACATCCCGGATCGAACTCTCCGTCTTGGGTTTCTTGTAAACATAGCCCCCGTTGACGAAAACGATGGTCTTTCGGATTTGGACCACTCCGTTCACGAGGTTCACCCGCTTCCATTTCAGCCCGGCCGCTTCTCCGATGCGTACCCCTGTGAAAAACAGCAGAATGAAAAGAGGCTTCCAGAAATCATCCAGGACATCTATGAAACGCCTGATTTCATCAAGAGAAAGGACTCCGGCCGGTCGGCTTTTCGACCGATGTCATATCATCGAGGCCAACGGGGAAAGCTACCGTTTGCGCCAGGCCCGGATGGAACAAAAACTCCCTCCACTGCCAATTTGACCCATACGAGGAGCAAATACAAGTTCGGTATTGACAAAAATACCGATAACAGATCACTTATGAGCTCAGCGTCACAATTTTTAGCCGACCACCGCTTCTACTTTCCTCCGCCCCCCACAGGTTGGGCCGGAAGCGGCTTGAGTGCCGGCCGATCGATCTCCAGGAAGACCGAGTACCGGGTGCCGGGCAGTTTTTGGAAGGGCCGCTGGTTGAGCGCTTCAAGCAGCTCGCCGATGCGCTGGTTTAACTGAGCCAGGCTGAAGAAGGTCTCGTTTCGGATGCGCGCCAGGATCCAGCGCTCGACCACCAGGACACCGCCTTCCAGTTTGGTGGCGTGGGTCTCGGAAGATACTGGCCAGCTCAGCCCGGAGGCCGCAAACCGGCGCAGATACTCACTGACAGTGCTCCGGGCGATGGCGCAGCTTTTGGCGATCTGCCGCTTGGTCAGATGACAGTCGAAGAAGAGATGCAGCACTTCACGGATCTTTCGCATGGTCAACCTCGTGGCCGGCATGGCACCTCCTCAAAAAAAGGTTTTTTGAGATGCCTTTTACCGACAGCTGAAGGGGTTCACCAGCGTTGCGCTCAGCTCCGTGAAAATCGGATTACAGGGTGGCCGCTTTGCTTCGGAATGGGTGGCCGAAATCGATCGGAATCAGTGGCCGCTTTCGATCGGAATCGGTGGCCGGCTTGGCTCGGAATACGCAGACTGGCTTCCCAATCAATTTAATTGGTTTCGGATGTTCTCCTCTATACGGAGGATGCCTTACATGACCCGGCTGAACTATTATCGCGCCAAGAATATCATGCTTATTTCAACCCTTGTCTCCAATCTGATTGGGGTGGCAATAGTCCGGTACTTTACCGAAATTTCAGGTTCTTTGCTGTTGCCGAAAATCTTTCATCTTGCCGACAAAATTGACAAATTCTTTCTTCCCGTCTCTTTCATTCTGCCTATTGTTCTTATCCTGCTCTATGAGAGCCCGATCCGTGCATATTTCGAGAGGTGCCATAAGCAGAAACCGTTGCCAGCAGATCTCATTTTCAAGGCGCGCCAGAGGTTGCTTAACGAACCATTTTTTCTCATAGGCCTTTCTTTTTGCATGTGGATGGCCGCCGCTGCGATCTACTCCGGCATGTTCTGGGCTCACGGAGCCGGACCGGTAGCGATCCGAATCGTTTTTTTGCGAGCTATTTATACGGGATTGATCACCATAACCGTGGCTTTCTTTGTACTGGAATTTGTTATGCAGCGTAGGGTGGTTCCTCATTTATTTCCAAACGGCGGTCTGTCCTCTATCCCCCGCACGGTGCGCATACGCATTCGAACCAAGCTCATCGCTTTTCTTTTTGCCTGCAATATCGTTCCTCTAGTATCAATCTTACAGGATAGTTACGGAAGGCTTCATGCCGATGAATCCTTAAATAATATGGTGGAGCAGTTTCAATCCTATTTGGTCATTGAAGTTTTCGTGTTCATGGCTATAGGCATCTGGTTGACCTTTTTGGTGAGCAGCAATCTGACCAAACCGTTGCAAGAAATCACACAGGTGCTGCGTAGGGTCCAAGAGGGCCAGTTTGAAACCAAAATGAAGGTCACCTCCAACGATGAAATCGGATATGCGGGCGATGTGATCAACGCCATGACCGATGGTTTGACGGAGCGTGACCGAATCAAGCAGTCGCTTGCTATGGCGAAAGAGATCCAGCAGAACCTTCTTCCAAGGGATACGCTGAAGTTTGAAGGCATCGACGTTGCCGGTAAAAGCGAATACTGTGATGAAACGGGCGGAGATTATTTTGACTTCATCCCCAGGGTCGGCGGGGGTGAGGAAAAACTTGGGGTGGTGATAGGTGATGTGTCGGGGCATGGTATTTCATCGGCATTGCTGATGGCTACAGTTCGATCAGCGTTGAGGCAACGAGCCTTCCATCCGGGCAACACAGGCCAAATGATCTCCGACGCAAATCGCCAGCTCGTTCAGGATATCGAAAGCTCAGGTGAGTTTGTAACCCTGTTTTTCCTGGTTATTGACAAAGCGACCAAAGAAATATCATGGGTACGGGCCGGACATGATCCCGCCATTGTGTATAAGCCTGAAACAGACTCATTCGAAGAACTCGGTGGATCGGGAATGGCTTTGGGGGTAGATGAAGAATACGCCTACTGCGAGCAGACGAAAGCCACCCATTCGGAGGGACATGTTATTTTGCTCGGAACCGACGGCGTTTGGGAGGCATTCGACCCGCAGGGAAACATGTTTTCAAAAAAAACGGTATATGAGACCGTTCGAAAGCACCATCAAAAAAGCGCCACAGAAATTCTCGATGCCATTTTTTATGCCCAAGCAGCGTTCAAAAAAGGGGCTAAAATGGAGGATGATGCTACACTGGTTGTTATTAAGATTTCAAGGGAAAACTCTAAAAGGAGGCCGTAAAAGGGGTCGTGGTGTCTAACCAAAGCCATTGTTGGTGCCAGCAAGCGCTATCGGATTGGCGATAAGAAGGCCTTGATCGATATTGCCGACAACCTCAAGATGCTTGTCGAGTTTTACCCCAAACATATCGAGAAAGAAGACAAAGTATTTTTTTACGGCAGGCAGGGCGTATGTAACGGAGGTCGAGGATCAAGCGTTGTTGGCGGAGTTTTGGGAGTTCGATCGCAAAATGATTCACGAGAAATACGAGTCGGTAGTCGAAGGACTGAAAGGGGCATGATGAGACGTGACACAACTGAAATGGGCAACGCTGCGGTGTGCCTCTGGCCCGTGCAAAAAAATAAATTCACTCCAAATTTAGCTTGATCAATCTCAATCAACGACTGTCAGAGAAAGGATCAAGATATGCGAAATGAATATGCCGTTATTTTTAGAAAATAAGATAGTCCGAATACACCGACAAATCACAAGGTGCGGAAACCTTGTGATATAGACTCCGACCAGGGGATGATTTCATTTGATTCTCTGCCCTTGGCTAAGGTCAGCTCCCGGAGGGTGGCACACTTTCCGTTTCTGTTTAAGGAATGGTTCAACGCGAGAGACAAATTTGCCATTTTTTAAAAAACTAACATGACTGTTTGGAGGTGAGCCTTGTCGAAGATCAGTCTAAGTTAAAAACTTGTACAAAAGGTGGAGGCAGGTCATGGACACTAAGAAGAAAATCATAATCGTCGAAGACAATGATCTTTACCGTGCAGCCCTGAAGGATCTGATCAACTCTCAGGAGACTTTAGAGGTGGTGGCAGAGACGGCCAGCGGTGCAGAGGCATTAACGATTATCAAGACAATTCCTGCGGATTTAGTTCTTTTAGACCTACGGCTTCCAGGCAGAAGCGGGTACGATGTCCTTCCTGAAATATCCAAAAACGCGG
The DNA here is from genome assembly GCA_041736435.1 of Desulfobacterales bacterium. Lineage (GTDB taxonomy): Bacteria > Desulfobacterota > Desulfobacteria > Desulfobacterales > SpSt-501 > SpSt-501. Next base: position 9,166 of record JBGSTS010000136.1, read on the forward strand.
ATACAAAAATATTGGTACTGACGATTCTCGAATCAGACCACAACATACGAGCGGCCTTTGAGGCAGGGGCCGATGGCTATTGTTTCAAGGATGTCAGCAGTGAAGAGCTGATAAAAGCTATTTCGAGTGTCTTGGCTGGAGAACGTTATATATCCAGGCCGACCCTGAGCTATCCAGACGAGCGCCGGGCAGAAAAACGGCAGCCGTGCGACTGCAATATTGTTTGGGCCTATTTCAACAAGAATAAATTAGTCTCTGGGAGAATGCTTAACTGCAGCCGAAATGGTTGCTATTTTGAAACGGCTCAACATCTCACCACCGGTTCAGCGGTCTTGATCCGCCTTGAAAAATCTGGGACTGAAAGAAATGTTTCAGGATGTGTGCGATCCAGTGGGGTGGCGGAAGTCAAATGGTGTGACCAGCGAGACAAACAATACGGTGTCGGAGCCAAATATCATTTTCCACACTAACGGATATGGCTGCTGATTAATGCCTTCTGCTTAAACAAAAAAATAAGCCTTTTTTCTTCCTGCAATATAAGCGTGACACGCACCGTCATGGATAACAGCGAGCACAAGAATACAGATGAAGCCGCGAAAGACTTTTCCACCGAGTTGGAAAAGATGCTGAAAGAGCGCTCCGTCGAGCCCGAAGACGCTGGGATGGAATTGGAGAAGGAAGATGAACACAGGAGCGTCCAGACCCAACTTCTCCAATTGTCCCGGGTCTTCCAAGATGCGGCCGACCCAATTATCATCGAGGACTTGTCCGGGACCATCATCGAGATGAACCGGGAGGCGGAACGATCCTACGGCTGGACTCGGGATGAGTTGATCGGCAAGTCCATCAAGGTCTTTTTTCTGCCTGAACGATATCAACTCGCGATGCAGTTGCGCCAGCAATGCCTGAGCGGCCAGGAGGTGCGTAACTGGGAGGGGTATCGGGTAGACAAATACGGCCGGGTGTTTCCCACGCTAATGACGGCGTTTCCCTTAATGGACGAAAACGGCAGAATCGAATTCATGGCAACCATCACTAAGGATATCTCTATCCTGAAAAATCTGGAATTGGAATTGCGGGCTTCCCAAAGCCGTTTGAAGGAATTTTCGCGAAAGAGCATTGAAGCGCTGGAGGCCGACCGAAAAGCAGTTTCCCGGGAGTTGCACGACAGCATCGGGGGAAATCTTGCCGCCATAAGGTTCACCTTGGAATCGATCGTCAAGAAGATCGCTGAAGCGCCGGACGCAGCGACGGCCTCTCTTGAGAAGACCATTTTACAGTTGAGCGAAACTATTAAGGATTGTAAGCGAATTTCTGCGAATCTGCGGCCGGAGATTATCGATGACTGGGGATTTTTGCCCACAATCGACTGGCACATTCGCCAATTCAATCAGCACTATAGCAGGATAAAAATCATACAGCAGATCGACGTTAATGAGCAGGAGGTCCCGGAACCTCTGAAAATAGTGATCTATCGCGTGATCCAGGAAGCGTTGAACAATGCAGCCATGCACAGCGAGGCCGATACAATTTATATCCGCTTGAAAATATCCGGCAATTATATCGAAGCCGAAGTGGAAGATAACGGCCGTGGTTTTGATTTTAAAGAAGTCATTAATCCCGGCGATCGCATGAGCGGTTTTGGTTTGAAAAGCATGCGAGAGCGGGTCGAAATAATCGGCGGTTCATTTTCCCTGCACTCATTGTCTGGAACTGGTACATGCATTCGCATAGCCTTTCCGGTCGGAGAAGGTAAAAGCATCGAATTCGTGTTGGAAATGCCCGAAGCACAGCAGGTCATCCTGATGGGCGACTTCAACCAGTGGAATCCCAGAACGCACCCCATGCGCAGGGACGAAAATGGCGTGTGGCGTAAGACCGTGATGATTTACCCCGGCCGCTATGAATACCGCTTCTGGGCTGATGGGGAGTGGTACAATGACCCCCGCAACACGCTGAGATGTCCAAATTGCTTCGGCAGCGAGAACAACATCATTGAGGTCATGTCATAAAAGCTTTGCTCCGAAACCAATGCTTCAATCTCACCGATTCCGGGGATACCGCAAGTAACTCGGCTCCCCAAAAACCAGCGATACAGTGACAGCGAACCACCATACACCGGCCACCTTTACGTTAATTGATGTCGCAATACGTTTCCGATTGCACCAAACTTTATCCGTAACCTCCATCACCGGCCCATTTTTGTTTGGTTTATAGAAAACGCAGGCACTTGGGCCAAAGATACGTCCGATAAATAGTGAGGAGAAAATCATGTACCAGCATTTGGCGATACTGGCAGCGTTTGTCCTTGTCTACAGCGCCGTCGCTGGTCGCCTGGAGAAGATGCCCATTGGCGGGGCGATCGTTGCCATCGGCTTCGGTTTCATCTGCGGGCCGCTCGGATTGGATATTTTTACATACCACGTCGACGAGGAGCTGCTGCGGACACTGGCCGAATTGACCCTTGCCTTGGTTCTTTTTACGGATGCAGCAAATGCGAATCTGGGCGTTCTCAGGATCAAGCTGCAGATCCCGAAAAGGCTGCTGTTGATCGGTCTTCCGTTGACCATTCTGCTCGGATTCGGCTTTGGTATCCTGGTGTTTCCCGGCATGGCTCTGTTTGAGCTTGCAGTTCTTGCGACCATGTTGGCTCCGACCGACGCCGCCCTGGGAAAGGCCGTCGTGACGAATCCGGCCGTTCCGGTGACATTGCGGGAGAGCCTGAACGTTGAAAGTGGGCTCAATGACGGAATCTGCGTTCCCATTCTGTTCGTGTTCCTCACCCTCGCATCCGACGCGACTATGAAAGGGAGTGGCGCTCAGCTTGCGTTGGTTCTGGTCGCGCAGCAGATCGGCATCGGCGCTGCCGTCGGTCTTGGCCTTACGGCAGCAGGAGGTTGGTTGCTGAAACGGTGTGCGCAGCGCAATTGGATAACCGAAACCTGGCAGCAACTCCCGGTGGTCGCGCTGGCTTTTATGTGCTTCGCCGTAGCCCAGATCTTCGGTGGAAGCGGGTTTATCGCCTCCTTCACCGGCGGCATTCTTTTCGGGGCGTTGGCAAAAGAGCACAAGCATGATTTGCTCCGTGCGGCCGAGGGTTCCGGTGACACGATGTCCCTTGTCACCTGGATGTTTTTCGGGGCAGCCGTCGTTGGGCAGGTCATCGGGAAATTCAACTGGTCGATCCTGATTTATTCCTGTCTCAGTCTGACTATCGTTCGCATGCTGCCAGTATATTTGTCGCTTGCCGGTTCGAGTCTGAACCCGGGCAGCAGACTCTTCCTCGGATGGTTTGGCCCGCGCGGCCTTGCCACCGTCGTCTTTGCCGTTATTGTCTTGAACCAACATCTCCCGGGTGATAACGAGATGGCGCTAACGGCGGCCTGCACGGTTATTTTGAGCATCCTTGCGCACGGATTCAGTGCAAACCCGCTTGCGGCGTTACTGGGGAAAGGGAAGCGTCGAGAGTACAAGGATTGAATTATCGCTGGCGTGAATTACTTGCCTGAGAGAAGCGGAATGTTTAGAAACATCACCATCGGCACAGTACTGATTCTTCTTACAACCGCCGTTCATGCGGGAGGAATGTCCCTATCATTGCGGTCCGTCCGCAGCCATGCAACCATCGAAGGATCACGTTTACACCTGACCCGAGTATTCAAAGTGGGGATGGTGATACTGATCATGTACCTCGTTGCGATCATAGAGGTGTTGATCTGGGGTGCTGCTTATCTGACATTCGATGCCATTGAGGGATTGGAAAATGCGATCTACTTCTCGGCAGTCACTTTCACCACTTTGGGATACGGAGATGTGGTTCTTGAAGGTAACCAGCGTATCCTGTCTTCGCTCGAAGCCATCAACGGAATCATCATGTTTGGTTGGTCGACCGCGATCGTCATCGCGGCCGTGCAACGCGTTTATTTCCACCGGGACGCCGACTAACATGATCGATGTGCATAAGGGTGCTTATAGCGATAAATCTGATATGATTCTATGTTGTTGACTGGTGTGAATAGCATCGACAAGTCACAAAATGGTGACTCCTTGTGATATGGGCTCCTCCCAATGACCGATTTAATTTGATTTTTAGCGCCGGACAGGAGTATTATCCAGCAAGGTCGTAGTATCTTTCCCACTCCAGCAGACTTGATGCGGGCGCTGGTTTCCTTAAGCGGTTCAGATCTCACTTTACCAGCCCAATTTCTTTTCTAAATTTTCCTTTCCCATCCTTGAAAGAAAGATAAAAACACGCCTTAATACGAGAACTTCACAATCTGTTTTCGATTGTGGTATAAGTACGCAGGGTACCTTCGTTGTGCACCTCAAACCGGGGCAAGGGCCTATGGCTAAAGCAAAGAGTACGCTTTTGAAGACCAAGCGACCGGGTAAGGATCTTAACGATCCGCTGTTCTCAGACATCCTCGCCTGGACCAACGACAATGCTTCTGATCTGATCTCAGGTTTTTTTCTGCAAGCAGCCGACTGGACCAAGGGCCAGATCGATGATGCCATCAACGACTTGCCCGGTGACATCGAAAACCCCCAAACCGCTCGCCAATACTTGCGCGCGAGCCTTCCCGCCAAACCGCTTGTTTCCATCACCAACCGGGAGCTATCCAAGATCGTCGTCACCCCTAAACATAAATCCGATCTTCCAGCCAAACCCCAAAAAATTGTCGCCAACATCGATCTTTACTGCCAGTGTCAGCTTGCAAAGCTCACCTTGTCCGACACTCCGCAGTTTAAGATGGCCATCGGATGGGAACACTTTCAACATTTCGTATTCGACATCCGTACGAGCCTTGAGCGTGTTGCCGCCATCCTACTGGAGCTAAACGAACTCAAACATCACATACAACAGGACAACACCAACCGCATTACAGATCCCGCCATTGCGGTCATATCTCCGGATGACCGCAATGGTCACCTGGTTCGGGAGCAAGGTTATTATTTTTACCACTGCAAACAGTTTAAGCAGCGCGGGAGTTCTAAGGGGGACTGGAGGTGAAACTCCTCCGGTCTACCCGATGGGCACCATATCAGATTTCTGAAAACGTGAGGTTGACGGCCAGTATCAACGGCAGCGGCGGTCCAAGGTTGTTCAGTTTGGATTTGACTTCGGTGGGCCGACGAAGGTAAGAATAGGATACACGGAACTAATCTGCAATAAATTTAAATTGTTGGATAGCTGACAGATCATCATGAGTAAAGAAAGTAAATCAATTCACGAATTCGACTTCAAATTAATTTGCGAATATTATTCTACTTTGGCCCGACAAGGGCCTGGTAGTCCTGAAGTAACTATTAAGGCAATGGGTTTTATCGATAATCTGACAAACAAATCCCGCATTGCTGATATCGGTTGCGGAACCGGCGGCCAGACAATGGTAATGGCGTATCATACGCCAGGACATATTGCTGGAATCGATCTGTTTCCCACCTTCATAGATCTGTTTAACATAAATGCTAAAAAATTTAATCTTCAGGATAGAATACAAGGTATTGTTGGTTCGATGGACGACCTTCCTTTTCAGCATGAGGAATTAGACCTAATCTGGTCGGAAGGAGCAATCTATAATATCGGGTTTGAACGTGGCTTGAATGAATGGCGTAAGTTTTTGAAAACTGGTGGTTATATTGCCGTTTCTGAGGCCACGTGGTTTACCGAAGAGCGGCCTGTCGAAATCGACGAGTTTTGGAAGGATGCTTATCCGGAGATCGATACTATTTCAAATAAAGTCGCGCAAATGCAAAAAGCTGGATATATTCCAATTGCTACTTTTGTTCTACCTGAAAATTGTTGGTTAGAACATTTTTATGATCCACAAGTTTCTGCACAGAAAAACTTCTTGAAAAAACATGTAGGCGATAGAACTGCTGAAGAGCTCGTAGCAAACCAAAGGCATGAAGCTAAATTATATTGCAAATATAAAAAGTTTTACGGCTATGTTTTCTATATTGGGAAAAAGATGTAAATAGAGGAACAGATCAAGCGATGGGAGACGCTTAAAAACTTAAGAGGTATTTGGCTTCAAAACCTACCGCCTTAAATTTGGGGTTGGAATAGCGATCCGGGGATCTTGAAGCTCCGTAATGCCAACCTCTGGTTCTTACCTTACTCTCCCCGGGCAGGCTGTGTTCGCGGGTTTGCCGTTGCCGAATCCGGCCCCAACGAGAGCCGGATCTACGCGGCCGTTGAAGTGGGCGGGGTCCTGGTGTCGGATGACAACGGCAGATCGTGGCAGCTTCCTGCGGGAAGCGGCGGCAGACCTGACATGAGCCGAAACTTCGAAACGCTGATTCATCCGGACGCACATGGCAATCGGTTTTGGTTATTTTCGACGCTTAAACAGTCCGTCTAAATCAATGCGCTTTTTAACGACTACTTCCTTCTTGATTCGGGGCAGTCTTTTGATCAACCGTTCAATTTTAAGCGCCAATGATCGCGAACCAACCCTCTTTTTGAAAACCAGTTGCAAGGGAGCCCTACCTTTTAAATACTTCGCCCCCTTGCCGGACTGATGCTCGGCGAATCGGCGGTCGATATCAGTGGCAATGCCGGTGTACAGTTCCCCGTCGCGGCACCTCACCATATAGATAGACCACTCTGGATTTTTCACCGGCATGCCGTCCCATATAGACAAACTTCCGTTATTGCAATCACCTCATCACGGATCTGATTGCAGCCCTTTCTGCGATCCGGTGTTTGACTTGTTTCGCCCATCTTGATATCATGCCGGTATTGTTTGGAATTCAAGACGTATTCTCACTTTCTCTTCGTTTTCGATTTTCCGTTGGTGTCCCGACCCGGGCGGATTGTGAAACCCTTTTCCCGGTTTGAAACCACATTGGATTTTTATGCCATTCATATTTGCAAACGGGACTCTCCACGGGAATATCCATTCGAGCAAAGCAATATGCCATAACTATTCGGGTGGGGAGGGGTAATGCAGGGTTGGATTCTCGGGAGCCAGATCCATGCACTGGCTCAAATGACTGATTTAGAAATACTCCAGGGGTGCATCACTAAAAGCCTCACACCGCACAATGACCAATGCATGCCTGTCCGGCCCGCCGATGTGATGGCTCACTACATTGAAAATTTAGAGCAAGAACTTTCTCGTCTCGACGAAGCTGCATGGGAAGTGATCGGGGTGGAACGGGAAAGAATGATCCTCCACCAGATTGAGCCCCTGCAAGAAAGGTTGCACAGGTATAAGTTGTACCTTGAATCCATAAAAACATCGCATTGGGATGAATTTGAACTGCCAAAGGACCGTGACATAGAAGAGCGTTTTGCCGGTTGCTTAATCAGATCCCGCTATCGAGCCGAAGAAGTTGATCGTCTTTTGTCAAAATCAACAAACTCGACTCAAGAGAAGATGCCGCTTGCGGTCGAAACAAAGCCATCAAGGTCCGTGTATGCGCAAGGGTGCAACAAAAAATGCCGGGAAATTGCCCGGCGAATATGGGATAGACAGCCGGATTTCACCATCGCAGCCATGATTAACCACAGCGAGATAATTCGCCAGGCCAGGAAGCCTGATGGCGGTTCCTACTCCGAGATGACCATTCGCAACTGGATCAGGGACTTGTGCCCGAACCCAAGGCAAGGACGTAGACCTGCAGCCTCCAGGTAGGACATATTGCTGTCTCACTACTAAAAATCTCGGCTGGGTCTCGTAACTGGTATGCTCCTGATCCAAGGCTTTTTTCAACTGAAGGGCTGCGTCAAGGCCGCTCTGGTTGCACAGTTGCACAATGTGTTTTCTATTTGGCCAAGGCTTGGTATAAGCGTTCGAAGCAGTGCAACAGCGGTTGAAGCATAAGGGGGTTAAAACCTTCCTTATCGAAACCGGCAGCTTTTAATTGGAAAAGGTGCCCTGTGGACAACCTGGACTATTTGGCCGAAGACGGTCCATCAAAAGACGATCCACGAAACAGTTTTTCTTCTATCCGAAATTTGCCGGAACGCTACAAGACACGAGAGCACGACGGCAGGAAACTTCTCGTCTGCCTCGAAACCCCTAATATTGGCGTTGTGATCGAGCCTGGTTTGGCAGTCTCTTCTTCGGCCGCGCGCAAATCTCCTCCCTGCACGATATACCTCGACGGTGTGGCTCAGTCCGAACCCTTCATGGATCTCGAAAAAAAAATCTATAACTTCGACCACCATGAAGGATGTATACGTCCTTTTACGCTCTCGACCTGTGAGCAGGTTTTGGTGATGATTTTAAAAGGCATGGACCTGCGCGGCCGGGACTGGAGAGTTTTTGCAAACGAACCCGATTTGGACACGCTTCTGGCAATTTGGTTGATTTTTAACCACGTGAGGGTGCAGCAGAAAGAATTTGGTGGATTGGAGCGGCTATGCGCATTGGTCCGCCTGGAAGGCATTATCGATTCACACGGCCTGGAGATGTCTGCGTTAAGCGGCTTTGCATCCAAATCGCTTACGAAAACAAAAAAACTGATTGAATACTTAAGAGCGGAGGAGGTTGATTTAAAGAGCAAGGGCATTTGGAGAGAAAACGACTTTCTGGAGTACGCCGCACTGATACTGCATAAGGTGGATCGAATCATATACACGTCAGCGGAGTTGAGTGACGTAAAGGACGTTAAGGAGCTCGCCCGGATTGAGTTCGGCGACAACCGAATCGCGGTCGCAGTAGAAACCCAATTAGGCATCTATGAATTGGAATCGTATGTGGACCGGTTGTACGGAGAACGGCTTGGGCTGGTCATCCTTAAGAAAGACGAGGGGACCTATACCTTGCGCAGTTGGGACCCTTTCATGCCGGGGGGCCTGAATGCCGTCTATCAAGCTTTAAATTTCATCGACCCGGCAGTAAGAGGCCGCGCCGACGGCAACAAGTGGGGCGGCTCGGCTGACATCGGAGGGTCTCCTCGTGGAGATGGCGGAACCAAATTGACGCCGCAACAAATCGTAAAAGCATGTCGTGATGCTTTCCGGAAGCCCAGCCTTGGCGGAAATGTCATCCGTTTCCTTCATAGCCTGGTCATTACCAGCGTAATAATCGTACTTTCGGCCGTATGCACATCACTCCCCTTTTTCCGATCCAGGTCCGGCGGCATGGGCGCTATGGATCTTTTCACAAAAACGTACTTCACATTTTTTGCCATGGTGTTTCTCTTCACGTTAGTGTTCCTGGGCATTTATGCCTATAGAAGACCCTGGCAATTCGGATTTGCACGCCCTTCCGGCAAAAGCTGGTGGATTTTTTTCCCTTTTGTGTTTTTTCCCATAATAGGCATCGGGATATTTTTTCCATATAAAGGTATTACGCCTCTTGGCTACCTTGAAGCCATCGCTTACGTTGTCATCGCTATCCCTCTTTCCTCAGAATTTTTATTTCGAGGCTTATCTCACGGAATCCTGATAGACCCCCATAATTTTCGAATTTACGACGGGCGCTGGTATTTATCTTTTTCATCCATTGCCTCTGCCATTTTATATGCAGCATGCGTGGTCGGCATCTTGCTTTATCCAGATAGCCTCCAAAATGGTTTCCAGGCCAAACCAGCGATTGCATGCCTGTTGGCGGCGTTGGTAACTGGACTATCCGCCGCATACGTCAGGGAACGGTCACAGAGTATTCTTCCTGCTGTTTTATTTCACGCTTTGGCAATGGCGGCTCTCGTCGGCTATTATTCCAGCACAACATTGCCAAAAATCCTTTCTCAGCTCAGCATACCGGTCGGCTATTAACACCGAAGGGATGAAACCACTTTCAGGTAACCGTAAGGCTGAAGAAGAAAGGTCGTAAATCGGATCCGGGCCATAGGATTCAGCGAGAACCGGCCTGCCGCCTCTAAAGACACGGGGACGGGACGGGCCCTTAACCGGCGCGTAGAACTGCGCCCTGACTTCAGCCATTAGTGGAATAGGAATCCATCTGTGAAGCAAATTCCCGCAGACGTCATCAACGCCTATGTCGATGAACACTCCGACCCGTTACCCCCGCTGCTGGAAGAGCTGGCCCGGGAAACCCGCCTGCTGACAGGCCTGGCGCACTGGAGCATCGGACGCGCGGAAGGCAAGCTGCTTCAGATGCTGGTCGGAATTTCGCATGCGCGAAAGGTGGTTGAGGTCGGGACCTTTACCGGGTTTTCGGCCTTGCTGATGGCAGAGACCCTGCCAACGGACGGTAGCCTCATCACGTTTGAATCGGAGGCCTCCTTCGCAAAAATCGCGCAGCGCTTTTTCGATCGCAGCCCCCACGGGAAAAAAATCCGGATAGAATTCGGGCCGGCGTTGGAGAGTCTTGCCCGCATGCCCGACGGGGGCGTTGATTTCGTCTTCATCGATGCGGACAAGACTTCCTACGCACGCTACTACGAGGAAGCGCTGCGGGTGCTGAACGTCGGCGGCCTCATTTTTGTCGACAACGTGTTCTGGCGGGGCAAGATCTTCAGAACGCCCTTGACGAATGACAACGCCCGGGGCATCGCGGCTTTCAACGAGAAGGTCAGGACGGACGCCCGGGTCGAAAAGGTGATGCTCTCAGTCCGGGACGGTTGCTATCTTGTCCGCAAAAAAGGCGATCTTCGCGCCGAGGGGAAACGGGGCGCGGCCTGAGCAGAGACAAATTAGACCTCGATCCCGGTCATTCGACTGCAACCTTCATCACGATCTTGCGGACCCGGTGCTCCCCTCGCAGGCGGCAGCCCGGGCGATGGATGTCGTGCGGGTAAAAAACCGCAAAATACCCGGGCCTCATCGGGAGAGATGCGTAGTGCTGCGGCGGCTGAAAGAACATCACCTCTTTTTGCTCGTCGTAGGCCGCGAGCACCGGAAGGTCCCGGTCCAGCACCACATCGATGCTCTCTTCCCCCTCCAAGAGCACCTGCACGTCGATGTAATTGCGGTGCGCTTCAAAGCGGCGCTCCTCCCGCGACCCGGTTTCGTACGCGGCCAGGGACGCAAAGAGCCGGTCTCCGTCTATATCGGTGCGGCCCTCGGCGGCGTTTTGGACGACATCGCGGGCATACACCAACGCCCGGTGCAGGCGCGTTCCCGGCCGGCAGTAGAGGCCCAGGTTATCAAAACGGTCGTAGATCATGTCGTCTCCTCCCCCATTTCGAAAATCTCGGGCTCCGGCTCGTTGGCGAGCTTGACCAAAAGAAAGCTCGACTCGGTGCGGGCCATCACCTTCATGGGCAGGCTTCCCAGTGTGCGGCGACGAACGTCGTGCATGTGGCTCTCGCCCATGACGATGACCGCATGACTGCCCGCGGCCGCCAGGATCAGCTCGAAGCGCTTCTTTCCCTGCGGCTTCAACACCTGCACCGTCTTGCCGTGGCGCCTGAGCCAGGCCGCGGCCTGCTCCAGGCGCCAATCGGCCGTTTCCACATCCTGCTCGGAGTCGTGCGGCCGGCGGGCGCAGACAAGGTCCACGGGACCGGTCAGGGCCGGCAGAAGCTTCTGGAGCAGAGTGAAGATCCGTCGCGAGGAGGGAGACCCGTCGGCGCAGACCGTGCAGCGGCTGTCCGGAGAGCCGCCGCGGGCGATCCAAAACGAGCAATGGAGGTCCAACGCGAGCTTGCGAGGCACGTTCATGGGCGCGAACCGGCCGAGCGCACCGCGCCGCAGGGAGGCCATCACCACCAGGTTGTACCCGTTCGCGTCGATTTCCTGATTCAGCTCCTCGACCAGCGCTCCGAAGCGTTCGGTGAAGTGCATCCGCTCGCCGTCGGTCCGCAGGAGAGAGAAGAGATACCCGTGCGGCAGATCCCGCAGCTTGACGGTGCTGAACGGGCTGAGAACACCGGCGGACGCCAGCCGGTCTGCGGCCGCCAGCAGGACCTGGATCCCCACCGGCAGGGTCCGGCGATCTGCGACCGGAATATCCACTCCAACCGGCGGGGCTTCCTCGGTGGCATGTGTCCCGGAGCGGACGGTGATCACCCCCAACGCCGCGCGCAAGCGCCCCGCCAGCACCACCGCGGTTTCCAGCGCTTGCATCGATGCAGGCTTGTCATCGAAAACAGTAAGAATTTTCACGGCAGCCTCAGTGTTGGTGTCGGGCGTTTGCAAGCAACCATCTTCGGGTCACGGCGGGAGGTTGTCTCCCGGTCCAGGATGGGGAAACTCAGCACCTCGAAATTTCCCCCGCCGCTCAGTGCAGCCGGCGCCCGGGCGTGAGCCGGCAGCGCGGCTGCTGACCTTTCCCCAGAACCTCCCAGTTTCCCTGCTTGAGGTCGCGGCACTCGACGAAGACCGCAACCTCGCACTGGGAGCAGATAAACGGGCAGAAACTCTCGCGCATCGCCTGCCGAACGGCCGAGCCCGTGGTGCTGCGAAAGTGCGTTTCCCCAACTTCCTTGAGCAGCCCCGAGTTCTTGAACACCTGGAAGACCCGGCTGTTGACTCCTGACAAATACAGCCCCCCGCCCCGGCCACGGATCTCCTCCGCGACCAGTTCCAGCACGTGCACACCGCTCGCGTCGAAGTTGTTGACCTGGTGCATGCGGATGAGCATGCTGGTCATTTCGGGGTGGCTTTTCAAGCGCCGCTGCAGATTCTCCTGGACGAACGCAGCGGAGCCGAAAAAGATGGACCCCTCGATGCGGAGGATGTCCATCTGGCAGCACATGATCCCCTGAGCCGACGGGGCCATTTTGCCGGTCTTGAAATCGGGCACCGTCGAATAAATGCGCGGGTGCGAAGTGTTGGCCATGTGCAACCCGATCGAGAGGAGCACCCCCACGTAAACGGCAAATTCGATGTTGAGAAACAGCGTCGCCAGGAAGGTGACCCCCAACACGGCGGCATCGTTGCGGGTGGCACGGGCGGTGCGCCGGATGTCCACGACTCGCACCATCTCGACCGCCACCACCAGCAGCACGCCGGCGAGGGCGGCGACAGGCAGGCTCGCGGCGAGAGGGGCGGCCATTAGCACGGCTCCCGCCACGGCCATGCCGGCCACCACCCCGCTCATGGGCGTCTTGGCCCCCGATCCGAAATTGACCGCCGAGCGGGTGAAGGAACCGCTGACCGGGTATCCGCTAAAAAATGAGGCGGCGCAATTGGAAACCCCCTGGCCGATGAACTCCTGGTTGACATCGAGCCGCTGGCGGGTCCGGCCCGCGATGGCCTTGGCAATGGAAACGGCCTCGACCAGCCCCAGCAGCGCGATGGCCAGGGCCCCGGGAACCAGCCGGCCCCAATGTCCGTCCACGGCCTGCCAGGGGACGTTAAAGGGCGGCAAGCTGGCCGGAATCGCTCCCACCACGGATACGCCGCGCGCCTCCAGGTCGAAACCCGCCACAAGGGCCCCCGCAACCCCCATGGCAATGAGGGTGCCGGGCCACACCGGCCGAATACGCTTGAGCACCACGATGACACCGATGGTCAACAGCCCGAGCCCCAGCGTGATCAGGTGGGTTTCATGCAGGCGGGAAAAGACCTCCGGCAGCATGCTCAGCAAGGAACCGCCCCCTGTGCCTGTCAGGCCCAGAAACCCGGGAATCTGCTTGAAACCGATCAATACCGCCGCCCCGGCGCTGAAGCCTAAAATCACCGAGTGTGAGACGAAATTGAGCAAGGTCCCCAGCCGGGCCAGCCCCATGCCGATCTGGATCAGGCCCACCACCAGCGCCAGGGAAAACGCCATCTGGATATGGGCGCTGCTTCCCGGCGCCGCCACATCGACCAGTGTGGAGTAGACCACCAGGGAGACGGCGGTCGTCGGACCGGTAATCAGGTGGGCAGAGCTGCCCCACAGGCAGGCGACGATGGTGGGGACAATGGATGCGTAGAGGCCGTATTGAACCGGCAGACCCGCAATTAGGGCATAGGCGATGGACTGAGGCACCGCCACCACCGCCACGGTGAGCCCCGCGATCAGGTCGGCACGCAGGTGATAGCCGCGGTAGGTCCGCAGCCAAACCAAAAATGGAGCGACCGGATGGAAGGCCGAAAGCAAGTGGGAACGCCCTTTCTTTGGCTTCAGCTCTTTTTCTCAAAAAGGCTTAGATACTCCCCGTAGCCCTCTTTCGCCAACATCTCTTTGGGGATAAACCGCAGCGCGGCCGAATTGATGCAGTAGCGCAATCCCGTCGGCGCAGGCCCGTCCGGAAAAAGGTGGCCCAGGTGAGAGTCCGCAAACCGGCTGCGCACCTCTTTGCGCGTCATGAAGAGGCTGCGGTCCACCCGTTCGACGATGAATTGCGGGTCCAGCGGCCTAGTGAAGCTGGGCCAGCCCGTGCCGGAGTCGAACTTGTCGGTCGAGCTGAAAAGCGGCTCGCCGGAGACAACATCCACGTAAATGCCCTCGCGCTTGTTGTTCCAGAACTCATTCTCAAACGGGGGCTCGGTGTCATCTTTTTGCGTTACGCTGTACTGCATGGGTGAAAGCCTTTTTTGTAGCTCCGCGTCACTGGGCTTGACGTAGCCGGCCGCCGGGCCGGGTGCCGGCTTATCCGCGCCCCCCCATGCCTGCCGGATGAACTGGTCTCTTCCGGAGCCTTGCCGGTAGAGGCTGTAGCGCAGCGAACTCTTTTTGTGATAGTCCTGATGGTAGTTCTCGGCGGCAAAGAATACGACCGCGGGTAGGATTTCCGTCACCACCGGCTTCGTGAACCGGCCCGAGCGCTCCAACTGCCTTTTGGATTCCTCCGCCAGGTGCTTCTGCTCCTCGTCGTGGTAGAAAATGGCCGTTCGATACTGGGGACCGCGGTCCACGAACTGACCACCCGGGTCGGTCGGATCCACATGGCGCCAGAAAATATCCAACAGCCCGGGGTAGGTGATTTTTTGGGGGTTGAAAACCACCTGGACGGCCTCGTAGTGACCGGTGCCGCCGGCGACGACCTCCTCGTAGGTGGGGGTCTGCGTCTGGCCGCCGGTAAACCCGGATATGACCTCGATCACACCGTCCGCCTTTTCAAAATCAGCCTCGGAACACCAGAAACAGCCGCCAGCGAAAGTGGCCGTTTTGTAACCTTGCTTGTCTGCGCTCATGTCTGCCGTCTTTCCGGATGGGTTATCGGTTGCCACGCCAACGGCGGCCAAGGCCAGCGCGCCGGCGATTGTCAGGAGAACAATCGTTTTATTTCTCATGTCGGGGCTCCTTGTCGGGTAGCACACCGCAACAATAAAACCGCAAATCGAATGTTTCAACAGCCGGCTGAGGATTCCGGCTCGGCAATGTCGGCGACCCTGCATCCCAGTGCGTCCCGGATCACGGAGGGAGCCATGTTGAGCATTATGCCCCGGCCCCCGCCATTGATCAGGATCGTCTCATAGAAGAGAAGGCTCGCCTCCATCACCACTGGCAGAAGCTGCCTGAAGCCGAAGGGGCTGATCCCGCCGACGCGGTAGCCTGAGAGCCGCTCGGCCGAGGCCGCGTCCGCCATTTCCACCCGTTTGACCGCGAGAATGCCGGCCAGCCGTTTCATGTCCGCCTGGCGATCGCCGGGCATCAGCGCCAGGGCATAGCGGCCGGGCGCAGCGGCCAGAACGAGCGTCTTGGCGGTGCGCGACAGGGGAAAACCGGTGGCCTGCGCGGCATATTCGGCCCCTTTGCGCAGATGCTCGTACGCAATCACCTCGAATGCGATTTTGTTCTGCAACAGGTAGCGGATCGCCCGAGTTGACATAGGTCTATTCCCGCTGGAGGAATGCCGGTGGCAAAATGCACTTTCACAGTCGATGCTGAGTGTGATATGAAGTGTCAGGTTTGCGTCCCGCCTGAAGCCTCCAACCATAAACATGGTGGAATTGCATCATGAAAATGCAACTCTTGGGCAAAAGCAAGCTATCGGACTCGATGGTGCTCGCCGTCGTTTTGATCTCCACGGTCTACTGGGTGCTGGACTCGATTCTGAACATCTTCTTTTCCAACAAATTCAATTTGATCGCACAAATCGTCGGCCCGGACCTCTACGACGTCTACATTCGTGTAGTGGTGCTCTGCCTGCTGGTCATTCTCGGCTCTCATGCCCAGTCGATCATCAACCGCTTGAACGAGGCCAAGCAGCGGCTCAACGAATCAGAAGAGCTCTGGCGTTCTCTGGTGGAGACCGCACCGGACACCATCATGACCGTGGACCAGTCGGGGGTGATCCGGTTTGTCAACCACTCCCTCATCGACATGCCCCCGAACCAGGTCACCGGCCGACGCCTGTATGATCTGCTGCCGGAAAATGACCGGAGCCTGGCCGAGGAGATCGTGCAAAGTGTTTTCCGAACCGGTCATAACGATGCCTTCGAAATCCGCACCGGCGACTCGCACAAATCCTCCTGGTACACCTTCCGGGTGGGGCCGCTGCGCCTGGAAAAGCGCGTCATTGCCGCCACGATTATTTCGACCAACACAACCGAATTCAAACGCGCCGAGGAGCTGATCCGCTACAAAGAGCTGTTCGACAACGTCGGCGACGGGGTCTTCATCCTCAACGCCAAGGGAAAAATCGTGGAGTCCAACGACCGCGTGCTGGAAAAAACCGGCTTCAACCGGGAGGAGCTGCTCTCCCTGTCGCTGCCCGACGTGCTCTCCCCGGAGCAGTCCGTGCTGGCCGGGCAGATCCTGGCACAGGCCGAACGCGACGGTGAGATACGCTACGAGATCGATCTGAAGACCAAGGACGACCGGACGATCCCTTTCGAGGTCAGCTGCCGCTTCGTGCTTTACGTGGGCATGCCGTGCTTCCTGTGCGTGGCCCGCGACATCACCCAAACGCGGCTGCTGCACCACCAGCTCATCCGCTCCGAGCGGCTCGCCGCCACCGGCCAGCTGGCAGCCTCCATCGCCCACGAGATCAACTCGCCGCTTCAGGGCATCAGCGCGCTCCTGAACGTCATGCGCTCCAAGTACGAGGACGACGAGTACCTGACGCGAAAAATCGACTTGGTGAAAAGCGCCTTCAACAGCATTCGGGACACGGTCAAGAACCTTATCGACCTCAACCGGCCCGGCAAGGAGAAGAAGCAACTGACCGACGTGAATCAGGTGGTGGAGAACACGCTGGCCCTCGTCCGCAGCCTGCTCAAGAAGAACATCATTGCGGCGGACCTGGAACTGGCGGCGACAGCCCCCACGCTCACCGTCTCCCCACAGCAGTTGGGCCAGGTGCTCATGAATCTCATCAACAATTCGGTGGATGCCATCACCGGCGTGCCGGGCTATTTCGAAAAGGCACACCTCTCTTCAGGGGCCGGCGGCTGGATCGGGATCAAGACCGCCAACCGAGACGGGGAGTTGTTGATCGAGCTGCAGGACAACGGACCCGGGATTCCGGAGGCCGATCTGGATCGCATCTTCGACCCCTTTTTCACCAGCAAAAAACCGATGGGCATGGGGGTCGGCCTGAGCATCTGCCACGGCATTATCGAGGACCACCAGGGCCGGATCACCGCAGCCAACGCTCAGGGGGGCGGGGCGGTGTTCACCATCACGCTGCCGGCCAGCGCCGGCTGAGGCATCGAATCACCCCGCGCCGAGCTCCTCGCCGGTCAGCGCCGCGCAAACCGCTTCGGCGATCGCCTTCTCGTGGGTGGTGCCGACGTGTCTGGCCTTGAGCTGGGCTTCCCGGCGCACAACCTCCTCGCGCAATTCACCCGAGCCCGGCGTGCGGTAGATCACCTTCACGTCGATGCTCACGCAGACATCCACGCTGGCGTTGATCGGCAGGCACTTCATCTCTGAACTCCCCCGTTTCCGGCTCTCGGCGTCATCCGGTGAAGGGTTTGCCGCACTCGTTGCAGCGGCCGTCCGGCCCGATCACCCCGATGCAGTTCCCGTCGCTGCAAAGCCGCCGATCGGCCCACTCCCCTCCCTGGTCCTCTTCCGGCGCCACCACCTCATCCGGTTGATCCGCCACGGCGAGGGGCAAAGGGGTCTCGGGGGCAGCAACCGTCGCACCGGCGCCCCCGGCATCCGGCTTGCCGCACTCGTTGCAGCGGCCGTCCGGTCCGATCACCCCGATGCAGTTCCCGTCGCTGCAAAGCCGCCGATCGGCCCACTCCGCCGCCGCATCGCCGGCTAAGGATTCTTCCTTGTTTTTTTTGTCAGCTTCCATGGTCGTGCTCTCTCCTATCGTGTTTCAGTTCGGGCCGTCCGAGGTCAGCACCGACTTGAGCTCCGCCAGGCTGCGAATATGGCGGTCGGCGCTCAAGGCGAGGTTGCGGTAGGCCACGAACCACACCCCGGCAGCCCGGGCCGTGGCTTCGTCGACTTCCGAATCACCCACGAATACCGTTTGGCGCGGCCCGGCCCCGAAGTGGGACAGGATCTTCAACAGCGGGTCCGGCGACGGCTTCGGCCGCTTCACATCAAGCGAGGTCACCACCAGACCGAATCGTTCGGTCAGGCCGAATTCCTTCAGGAGCCGGTCCATGGTGTCGGTGCGGTTTGTGGCGATAGCGGTGCTGAAGCGATCCCGCATCCAGTCCAGCACGTCGATCAGGCTGGGCTCGATGGTCAGGTATCGAAGAAACCGGCCGTAGTCGATCGTGGACCGAAACGCCGCTGCCTCCCGGCGCTCGTCCTCGTCCGGGAACAGGTGCTCGAGGGACTGGTAAAGCGTATGGGCATGCACGTAGCGCAGTTGGCCATCGTCCATGGGAGGTCGGCCGAAATGCGCCAGGATGAAGTTGTAATAGGCGCGGTTGGCCTCCTCGGTATCGAAAAGGACGCCATCGCAGTCAAACGCGACAACCTTCACATCGTTCATAAACCGTCGTTGACCTCACTGATATAAAAATGAATACTATGAAGGGCCTCTTTTAAAGTCAAGAAAGATTGACCGGGCATGGACCCGGCGGCAGTGCCGCCTTCGGGGCGCGGAGTTGAAGCTCCTGTGGGATCATTCAGCATCCGCCCCGATGGCGGCTGTCACATTAGAAACTGGGGGTCGACGTCGATAACGACGCGCACGTGGCGGCTGGCGAAGCGTCGGGGGCAATCCGCGCGAAGACGCAGGACAAACCGCCGCAGCGTCCCCGAGCGGGGGGACTTCAACAGGATCTGCCAGCGGTAGTACCCCGCAATCCGCGACAAGGCTGCTTCGGCCGGGCCCATGATCCGGATGGACTCGGCCAAACCCGGATCCGCGGCCTGGAGCGCCCGACACTCTGCGCCGAACTCCTCGGCAAATGTCCGGGTGCGCTGCGGATCCCGCCCGGCAACGCGCAGCTGCACCATGCGTGTGACCGGGGGATAGCCCAGCGCCTGCCGGAACTCAATTTCATGCCGGTAGAACTGCTCGTAATCCTGCGCCCGGGCGGTTTGGATGCTGAAATGATCCGGGGTGTAGGTCTGCAAAATCACCCGCCCCGGATGGTCCCCGCGGCCCGCACGGCCGGCTACCTGCGCCAGCAGCTGAAAGGTCTGCTCGGCCGCCCTGAAATCCGGAAAACTCAGGGACAAGTCGGCACACACGATCCCCACCAGCGTTATGTCCGGGAAGTCGTGACCTTTGGCCACCATCTGGGTGCCCACCAGGATGTCGATCGCCCGCTCCCGCAGCCCCTTCAAAAGGCTGACCAGCGCTCCCTTGCGCTCGGTCGTGTCGCGGTCCATCCGGGCGATGCGGGCCTGGGGAAAAAGGGCCCGCACCGCCTCTTCGACTTTTTCCGTGCCAAGCCCCAGCCGCTTGATCTTGCCGGAGCCGCAGCTCTCGCAGTGTGCACCGGCCGGCCGGCTGAACCCGCAGTAATGGCAGCGGTATACCTGGGCCGATTGGTGCAGGGTCAGGGAAATGTCGCAATGGCGGCAGCGCAGGGGGCTGCCGCAGGCGGCGCAGACCGGAAAACTTGCAAAGCCGCGTCGGTTGAGGAAGAGCAGCGCCTGATCGCCCTGGGCGAGGGTTTCGTCCAGGGTTGTTTTCAGCTCGGCGCTGATGAAGCGCCCGGGCCCGCGCAGGTCGCGGCAGGTTCGCAGGTCCACCACCCGGATGACCGGCAGCGGCCGCTGCCGGACTCTGCGGGGCAGTCTGAGTTCGGCGTATTTCCCCCCGCGCACGTTGTAGTAAGACTGCAGCGAAGGAGTGGCCGAGCCCAGAATCACCGGGCAGCTGCAGTAACGGGCGCGCACCACGGCCAAGTCCCGTGCACTGTAGTGCAGCCCGCCCTCCTGCTTGTAAGAGCTGTCATGCTCCTCGTCCACGACGATCAGCCCGAGATCCGAAAACGGCGCAAACACTGCCGACCGGGCACCGATCGCAATGCGGGCATCCCCCTGCAGGATGCGGCACCACTGGTCGTAGCGCTCGCCTGCGGAGAGCCCGCTGTGAAGCACCGCGACGCGGTCCCCGAAGCGGGCACGAAAGCGACGTTCGGTCTGGGTGATCAGAGCAATCTCCGGCACCAGGACGATGACGCTGCGGCCGGCACACAGGCTCTCGGCCGCCACGCGCATGTAAACTTCCGTCTTGCCGCTGCCGGTCACCCCGTTCAAAAGAAAACAGCGGAATTCATCGCGGGCAGCCCCGACGGCCGCCACCGCGGCCTGCTGCTCAACGGTGAGCGCCGGTGCCTCGTCGGGTGCGATCGGATCGCCGAACGGGTCCCTGAAAACCCGGCGCGCATACCGCTCCACGAGCCCGGCCTGCACCAAACCGCGCAGGTGCGCTGCCGCCCGCGGCACCCGGCCTGCCAACTCCCGCACCCCCATATCGCCCGAGTCCTCGAGCATCCTTAGGATGAGCGCTTTTTTCCCCGAAAGCCCGGCGGGATCGACATCGCCAGGCAGGTGCCTGACGCGCGGTTCATAGAGGGTTTTCGCCCGCCCCCCCGCAAGGCGGGTTTCTCGCAGGACCCGCCCGTGCGCCGTCAGGGAATCAAGTGTTTCGACGCGGAAATCCGAGCCAAGCCGGGTCCGCAAGCTCTCGGCCGAAAGCCGCCCGCCGACAAGCTCCCTCAGCAGGGCCCGTTCGGCGGATGTGGAGGATGTATCCTGCAGGCAACGGCGACCCTCGTCCGACAGCGTGAAGACGGGCGACTCGGAAACGGTCAGCCCGCCGGGAAGCGCGGTCTGAATGACCTCCCCCAGTGGATGCAGATAATAGTCAGCGGCCCAGCGGAAAAGAGGGATGCTCTGAGAGGGGAATATCGGGCGGTTGTCCAACACGCCCAAGACGGGCTTGATATCCTGACGCTCCGTCGCAGAAACCGGCCCCAGGACATAGCCGGTCGCACGGCGGCGGCCGAACGGCACCAGCACGCGCATGCCGATGTCGACCGGGGCGCCGAGATCCTCCGGCACCCGGTAGGTGAAGGTGCCGTTTACCGGCATGGCAACGGCCACTTCGATCATGGCGTCACAGGCAAAAGGCATGACCAGTCATTCTGGCGGACGGGAACGGCCAAGCACATCGCTATGGCCTTATAACCATCCAATTATATTACATAATTTAAAAAATTTGAATTTGTAGCCGTTTCTGATGTATAATATGACTGTAGTCAGATGCTTTGGCGGTCATCCAAAGGCACCTCGAGGCGGGCACTGCGCCGGGGCTGCGCCGTGAGATGGTGCCCGCAGGCAGAAACGGCCATAACCTGCTTCGACGGAAGCCGTCAACCTAAACTTGCAGAAACGGTCTGATACCCAATAGTCAAGGAGGATGTCATGTTCGGATTTGGGAAACTCGCGATGATCACGGTGTTGATGGCGGTGCTCGTGGTTGGGCCGCTGGTTCCCGCCGCAACGGCGGCAGAGCACATGGAAAACGAAAAACCCAGCGGGGGCATGATGATGTGGGACACGGTGGCCCTGCGGCCGATCGGAATCTGCGCTACGGTGATAGGCTCTGCGGTCTGGTTGGTGAGCTACCCGTTTGCCTATCTGGGCGGCAACACCGAGGCCTCCACCGAAGCTCTGGTCCAAGCCCCGTTCGAGTGGACGTTTGAACGACCGCTCGGTGAGTTCTGACCCCGTTCGGGTCCGGCGGCTCTGCTTGCGCTGTCCGAACCCCCATCACCCTATCCGGCTCAGCCGCGGAGGCCGTGCCGACGCCCGGAGGGGAGCTGCGTGGCCTCCCCGAGCCGGGGGGTGGTCTAAAAGTGCCGCCCCGCATTCGGTAGCGCGTGATCAAGCTTGGCGAAAGCACCCGGGAAGCCATCCTGACCGTGACACGGTTCGTATCCCACGCCACCGGAATCGAACCGACTCAGGCTGAAATTGCCGCCGTTTTGAAATCCTACTTCACGCTCGATGAAGTCGCCAACCAGATCCGTTACCTCCGCAGGAAACCGCTTCAGCAAACTGCCGCGCCGCACTCCGGCAGCCCGCCCCGGCCGCGCCATCGCTTTAATCTTGCAGCCGGCCGCTTCGGAAACAGCCTGGTCCGGGCAGGATACATCATCGAAGAGATCGGCGCAGGGATAGAGACGATCCGCAACCATGCAACGACCGTCCTCGGTTTTGCACCGAGCGAGGATGAGGTCGCCCGCAGCCTGAAGAGCAGCTTCATCCTCAGCGAGTTAAAAAACCAGATCGTTTACGCACGCAACCGCCGTCCCGCATGAGCCGGCTGCCATCCCGGCGGCCCTTCTCTCGGCATAACTTGCCGAAGGCCGCAGCAAAATTTCGATCCGCCTCTTTTTTTCGCACGGTTTCAGCTTTATGATATCCGAACGCGTCCGGTGACCGGATGACGAAATGCGATCACTGTTAGGGAGGTGTTTCGTGAAACCCCGCTCTTACCGACTTGAACGGCTTCTCCTGGGAAGCCTCATGCTGGCGCTGCTGCCTGGTTGTGCCGGATGGCCGCATTCGGAGCCGCCGCGTGTCCGGTTGGCTGAAACCTACGGCTTGAGCGACTTCGGCCAGGTGGAGGAAATACGTTACACCTTCAACGCCAGCCTTCCCGACCGGATCGTCCGCCGCAGCTGGGCGTGGGAGCCGAAAACAGACCGCGTGACGTTCAGGGGCACCGCCGAGCAGGGGGGAACCATTGCCTACGAGCGTTCCGTGCTGGCCGGGCAACCCGACGACCGGATCAAGAAGATCGACCCGCAGTTTGTCAACGACAACTACTGGCTCATCTTCCCCTTGCGGCTTTTTTGGGATCAATCGGCAACCGTGACGGCGGACGCGACCCTGATGAAGCTCCCCATCGGACCCGGGCACGCCAGGCGCCTCATGGTGAGGTACCCCACAAACGAAGGCTACACGCCGGGCGATGTCTACGAGTTGTTCCTCGACGACTCGGACCGGATTGCACAATGGGTTTATCGCAAGGGCGGAGGACCTCAACCGACCCGGATCACCACCTGGGAGGGGTATCAAAAAGTGGGACCGCTCACCTTGGCCCTGGACCATCGCAGCCCGGACGGATCGTTTCGGGTGTGGTTCACCGATGTCGCCGTGCGGTTGACCGACCGGCCGGATTGGATTACGGCTCGTTGAAGACAGCCTGAGCGATCGGCAGCATGGCGGCTGCGCCCGTTCAACCACAGAAAAGAGAGGGTTTAATGCTGACTCACGTGGTGCTGATGAAATTCAACCCCGGGACCGAGGATGCGGAGGTTATAGAGCTGGAGAGGCTTTTAGACGATCTGCCCAACAAGATCATGGAAATTCAGATGTTCGAGTTCGGCCGGGACATCCTGCGCTCAGAGCGGTCTTACGATTTCGCGTTAATAGCCCTGTTCGCCAACCTCCCCGCACTGGAGCGCTACCAGAAACACCCGGACCATCTGCCGGTGGCCGCAAAGATCAAGGCCATGTGCGCAAACCTGGCAGCCGTTGATTTTTACGGATCGGATGGGTCGGCCACCGAAGCCGGCACCCCGGAGTGGGAGCGGGATCCGTTCGAGCGTCTGAAGCGTTGAGGCGAAACGGTCATGACGTTCTCCGGGGAGCGATGTGCTGCCAACCTCTCCCGGCAGATGAGCACTGCGGCAGATTCATTCTCGAGGCACGCCGGGGCGCTTTAAAGACGCCTGGTGCCCTGCGCCGTTGCAATTTGATGTTGAGGTTTCCATCCCATCGTTGTAAAATTATAAAAGTTAAATAAATCCGTTATTTTAAGGATTCGCAACCGGGCCGGCCCGCTTGCTGTTTGCGACGTCCGATAACGCGGCAGGACCCTTCCGAGCACTATGAGCACGATCGACGCATTGGACATAAAGGCTCAGATCAGCGGCTGCATCGTCGAGACGTTCGCCACCATGCTCTCCCTGGAGATCCGACCGAACGACGCGGAACCCTTGGCCGAGAGTGGAATTCACCGCATGGTGGGTACCATCAACTTTGCGGGCACCGTCACCGGGATTTTCAACCTTCAGGTGACCTATGATTTCGGCCGGCGGATGGCGGCAGCCCTGCGTGGGGTGAAACCTGAGCAGGTTGACCCCGGCAGCGATGTGCGTGACCTGATCGCCGAAATCACCAACATTGTGGGCGGCAACCTGAAATCCGCCCTCGAGGATGCCGGCCATCCCTGCATCCTGTCCACCCCCTCGATCACCACCGGCACCGATTTCAGTATCCGCTCACTGAGCATGGACTTTTTCGAGCGTTGTGCCTATCAGTACGCGGACGACACGCTGATCATAGAGGTCGGCCTGAAAACAGTCGAGGGCGCCGAAAGCAGCCCTGACCTCAGCTCCACGGATGCGAAGAGCCGCCTGCCGGAGGTGGACCTCGCAAAACTGACCGGCCTGGATTACAGGGCCCGGCTCAGCGCGGCGGCAATCGATGTTTTCGACACCATGCTCTCGCTCAAATTGGAGCCCGTCGAGGCAGAGGAGAGCGCCGACCTCACGGGTCTGCGTGCCGTGTCCTCGGTGTGCTTTGCCGGGGAGGCTACCGGGATCGTGAGCATCCATCTGGCGGAAGAGTTTGCCCGCATCATGACGTCCAACATGCTGGGCATCGAGCCGGAGGAACTCGAAGGTTTTGACGATATCCGAGACCTGATGGGCGAGCTCGGCAATATCATCGGAGGCAACCTCAAATCCGCCTTGACGGATGCCGGCCTGCGCTGCGCGTTGTCCGCACCCTCCTTCACCACCGGTTCAGACTTCATGATCGAATCCCTGAATCTGGAACGCTACGAGCGCTATAGGTTCGTCTGCGAGGGTCGGGCGGTATTCGTGGAAATGGGCATCAAGATCTCCGATCATGTGCAAGCAGATCAGCAAGCGGGCAAAATCCCCCACCCCGTGACGGAAGCCGCGAGCAGCGACGGCAAAACGCCTGTCGCGGAGCAAAGGAAACCGGCCGACGTTCCAGCCCCGCCGGTCGTGTCGCAAGGCCCCCCCGTACCGCCGGATCCGGACCTGCCAGCTGGAGGCACAGCCAACTCCGCCGGCGGCGGCGGCGAGGATTTGGGTCTTGACATCCTGCTCGAGATCCCCATGGAGCTTACGGTGGAGTTGGGCCGAACGAAGCTTCCCATTCGCGAGCTTTTAAAACTCAGCCCCGGATCCGCAGTGAAACTGGCCAAGTTCGAAGGTGAGCCGGTCGACATTCTCGCCAACGACGTGCTGATCGCCCGCGGCGAAGTCGTGGTCCGCAACGAAAAATACGGGATCCGCATCACCGAAATCACCAGCCGCATGGAACGGTTGAAGGGCCTGCGCTAAGCCCGGCTTTTGACCCGCTCCACGGCGTCCGTCCACCCCTGGACCAGACGCCGACGGTGTTCCGCATCGATCTCCGGGGAAAAGAGCTTGTCCGAGGACCTGAGCGCCGCGATCTCGCCTGAACTCACCCAGAAACCGACCGCCCTCCCTGCCAGAAATGCCGCTCCCATGGCGGTAGATTCAAGATACCGGGACCGGCTGATCGTGCAATCGAGGATGTCCGCCTGGAACTGCATCAGGAAATCATTGCGGCAGGCCCCGCCGTCCACCCGCAGCTCGGTGAGCTTCATTCCCATTGCAGTCTCCACGGCACCCGATAGGTCCCGCGTCTGGTAGGCGATGCCTTCCAGCGCCGCACGCACGATGTGGGCCCGGGTCGTGCCGCGGGTGATGCCGAGGATCCCGCCGCGGGCATACATGTCCCAGTGCGGGGCCCCGAGCCCCGCAAAGGCCGGCACGAGAAAAACCCCCTGGCTGTCGGGGACGCTTTCCGCCAGCGTTTGCGTTTCAGCGGCGGTGCGGATCAGACCCAGCCCGTCGCGCAGCCACTGCACGACGGCACCGGCAATGAACACCGAGCCTTCCAGGGCATAGCAGGGCTGCCCGTCGCCGTCGCAGGCCAGGGTCAGCAGCAGACCCGGCCCCGGGTCCACGCGCGTTTGGCCGGAATTGAGCAGTAAAAAGCATCCCGTCCCATAGGTGTTTTTGGCCTGGCCGGCCTCGAAACAGGCCTGGCCGAACAGCGCCGCCTGCTGATCCCCGGCGATGCCGGCGATCGGGATCTCGGCGCCGACGATGGCCGCGTCGGTGCAGCCGGTCACGCGGCTGGAAGGGACCACAGCGGGCAGCAGCGCCGCGGGGATGTCGAGAGCATCCAGCAGATCCGGGTCCCAGGCCCGATCGTGAATGTTGAACATCAGCGTCCGGGAGGCGTTGGTGACGTCGGTGACATGGGTGCGCCCGCTGGTGAGCCGGGCGATCAGCCAGCTGTCCACGGTGCCGAAGGCCAGCTCGCCCGACTCCGCCCGCGCGCGCAGGCCGGGGATTTCATCCAGAAGCCACCTGAGCTTGGTGCCCGAAAAATAGGCGTCCAGCAGCAGCCCGGTGCGCTCGCGAAACATCGCCTCCAGGCCTGCGGCCTTGAGCGCTTCGCAGATGCCGGCGGAGCGCCGGCATTGCCAGACGATGGCGTTGTGGACCGGCCTGAGCGTGCTGCGCTCCCAGACCACGGTGGTCTCGCGCTGGTTGGTGATGCCCATGGCGGCAATCTGCCCGGGTGCCATCCCGGCGGAGGTCAGTGCCCGGCGCATGACCGATAGGGTGGCCTGCCAGATCGCCTCCGGGTCGTGCTCAACCCAGCCGGGCCGGGGATAAATCTGGGGAAATTCGGAATAGGCGTTGGCAACGATGTGACCGGCGGGGTTGACGATCAAGACCCGCGAGCCGGTCGTGCCCTGGTCGATGGCCATGACGTAGCTTTCTTCCACTGATCATCCTCCTGCAACTTTGGGAAGTCTCTCCGAAAACCGCTCCGATGCCCAGCGAACCGCATAGGGCTTAGGGATCAAAGACCCCCACGCTCTCTTCAGTTTTTCCCCTCTGCCCCATGGCTCCCGCCTCAATCCCCCTGACCTTGAGGAAAAGGCAAAACGCGGGAGACTCTCAGGTTGTCTATAGATCCCCCCCAGCAATGAGGTCAACCGGAAATCGGCGTGATTTCCTTGACACCTGAATGAATCTACCGGTATTAGGTTGGATCCATTTCAAACTGAACGTTGCGGAGGTTCTATGACGGTGCATCAACTGCTTTATCTCTCTCAGGCCGACGTGGTCGCCGTGGGAGTCACCATGGCCGAAATTATCGCAGCCCTCGAGACAGCCTTTCGGGCCAAGGGTGAGGGTCGGACGGAAATGCCTCCCAAGCCGGGAGTGCATCCCGGCGGGGGCGACAACTTCATCCACGCCATGCCGGCTTACATCCAGGACCTGAAGTCCGCCGGTGTCAAATGGGTCAGCGGGTTTCCGGAAAACCACCGGCGCAACCTGCCTTACATCGCGGGCCTGCTGATCTGGAACGACGTCGAGACCGGCCTGCCGCTGGCGGTGATGGACTGCGGGTGGATCACGGCCAAGCGCACGGGGGCGGCCAGCGCCGTCGCCGCCCGCCGCCT
>JBGSTS010000013.1:0-2594 GCA_041736435.1 Desulfobacterales bacterium
CCGGGGGGTGGAGGCGCTCACCACGGAGTTCTTCACCCGCCAGGGGCAGGTCCCGGGGATCGAGCGCGCCGCGGACTTCGCACAGGCGGCCTTTCAGCTGCCGGCCGGCGAAATGAGCGACATCCTGGATCTTGGAGACGACTTTGTCGTGCTGCAGGTGGTCGAGCAGCGCCCGGCGCGGGTGCCCGAGCTGGCGGCCGTGCAAGCGCGGGTCAAGCAGGACCTGATCCGGGAGAAGCAAACCGAGCAGGCGGGGCAGGAGGCCCGGGCCCTGCTTGCCGAGCTGAAGGCCGGGGTGGCCATCGACCAGGCTGCCAAGAAACTCAAGGCCTCCGTTCAAACCACTGATTTTTTCAAGCGCAGCGGCGGCTCGCCGGAGGCGGGTGTCGCCCCCGAGGCCGTCCGGGCGGCCTTTACGCTGTCGGAGCGTGAGCCGCTGCCGTCGGAACCGGTCAAGACAGCCGACGGGTATGCGGTGATCCGGTTCCGCGAGAGAAAGGCGCCGCCGCCCGAGGGGCTTGCTCCGGAACGCGAGCAGATCCGCTCACGGCTGCTGCAGCAGAAGAAGTCGGCGGCCTGGTCCGCGTGGCTGGAGCAGCTGCGCCAGGCCAGCGAGATCGATCAAAAGAAGGATTTTTCCTAACGTCTCGACGCGGCCAACGGGCACCGGGAGGTGGGTATGGCTGTCAAAAAGCAGGAGCGCCCGCAGGCGTCCGCGAACATCCACATGACCAAAAAGTGCCCGGAGTGCTTCGCCTACCTGCCGCTTCAGGCCAAGATCTGCACCTCCTGCGGCAAAGCGGTCGGGCCGGTGAACAGGCTGGGCCACGCTGAAAAGCCCGTCAACGTCAGGGGCTACCTGGCGGCGGCGGCGGCCATCCTGGCGTTCGCGGCGTTCGTGTGGTGGGGGTTCTTCACCGACTAGAAGCGCACGTAGCGTTTTTCCAGAACCTCCTCCGGGATCATGTCGACAAACCGCGAGGGCCGGTTGAGAACGATGCCGAGACCCCGGTCGTAGGCCTGGCGCGGGTAGGTGATGAACAGGCCTTCCTGGGCCCGGGTGGCGGCCACATACATCAAGCGCAGTTCCTCCTCCAAATCCTCGTCGTTGGACATGGCATACAGCGACGGGAACCGCCCGTCCAACGCCCAAATAACGAACACCGTGTGCCACTCCAGGCCTTTGGCGGAGTGGATGGTCGAGAGGACCAGGCGGTCCTCGGCGCTGTCGGCCGCGTACAGGCGGTCGTCCGCGCTGATCGTGGGCGGCTCCAGGGTCATGTCCGTCAGGAACGGTTCCAGCCGCCGGTAGCGCTCCAGGATGCCGAGAAGCTGCTCGAGGTCTTTGGCGCGCTTGGGGTGGTCATCGAAAGTGCGCTTCAGCAGCGGCAGGTAATACTGCACCACGGCGGCACCCATATCGGCCGGGGGGCGGCTGCCGGTGTCGAGGGCCTGGTAGAGGGCCGCAAGCCGTTCCAGTCCGGGGTGCCGGCGTGTGAGTTCGGACAAACCGGCCGCCCCGGATCGGGCCTCGACGAGACGGTCATAGATGCGCTGGGCGCTGCGGGGTCCGATCTTGTCGATCAGCAGCAGAATCCGGTGCCAGCTGATGCGGTCATAGGGGTTGGCGATCACCCGCAGGTGCGCCAGGACGTCCTTGATGTGGGCGGATTCGGTGAACTTGAACCCGCCCACCTTGATGAACGGGAGGCCCTCCCGGGCCAGCTCGATCTCCAGATCGAAGGAGTGAAACCCCGCTCGAAACAAAACGGCAATGCGGTTCAGCTCGACCCCGCGGCGCACCAGTTCCTGGACCCGCTGGACCACGAACAAAGACTGGCTGTTTTCGTCCTCGGCCTCGATCATCTGGGGCAGCTCGCCGCCGGGCTTGCGCGTGAACAGGCGCTTGGAAAACTTCTCCCGGGCGCGTTCGATGATGATGTTGGTGAGATTGAGCACGGGCTGGGCGCTGCGATAGTTCTCCTCAAGGCCGATGATGCGGGTGCCGGCAAACATGGCGGGAAAATCCATGATGTTGCGGAAGTTGGCGCCGCGAAAGGCATAGATGCTCTGGGAGTCGTCGCCGACGACCATGATGTTGCGGTTGCCTTCGGCCAGCCGGTAGAGGATCTCCGCCTGGAGCTTGTTGGTGTCCTGGTACTCGTCGACCATCACGTACCGGTAGGCGGAGGCAATCCGGCGCCGGATCTCCGAAAACTGCTGCAGCAGCCCATGGAAGAAAACCAGCAAATCGTCGTAGTCTAGAAAGTGATGTTCGCGCTTGCGCCGGGTGTAGGCCTCGTGCAGCGACAGGATCGTGTCCAGGTGTTCCAGCAGATGCGGGTAGTCGCGATCGATGACCTCCTCGAGCGGCAGGGCCTTGTTGACGGCGCGGCTGAAGATGGCGGCCAGCGTTCCCTTGCGCGGCAGCGACCGGTCCGGGTTCGGTCCGGCGGCCTCCTTGCGCAGCAGGCCGATCAGCTCCTCGGCATCGGCGCGGTCGATGACGGCGAAGTCCACCGGCAGGCCCATGGCCGTGCCGTGCTGCCGCAGCTTCAGGTGCGCAAACGAGTGAAACGTGCCGCCGGCCACCC
>JBGSTS010000196.1:0-20415 GCA_041736435.1 Desulfobacterales bacterium
GGCGGGGGCGGCAGGCCCCGCCCGCGGCGTCCCGCCGGCGCAAATCCTCCACGGCAGCCCGGGCGGCTTCCTCCGTTACCGTTCTTTGAGCGGCGCCGTGGGCAGCCTTGAGCGACGCCTCACCCGCCGTGTTGATCCGGCGCGGGTTACCGCACGCGTAACGGTGAAGAACCCTCAGAGCGCCGGGCTCGAAGTGAACCGGGACACCTTGGGACGCCACGCGCACCCGGTGCTGGATGTAGCGCGCCGTTTCCGCCTCGGACAAAGGGCCGAGCTCGTAGCGCACCGAGACGCGTTGACCCATCTGGCGCAGCGCATGCGAATTCAAGACCTCCAGCAGGCCGGGCTCCCCGATGAGGACCAGGTGGATGAGCTTCTCACGGGTCGTCTCCAGGTTGGAGATGAGCCGAACCTGCTCCAGCACCTGCGGTGCCAGTGCGTGGGCATCGTCGATGAAAACCGCCACCTTGCCGCCGCCCATCTTCTGGCGCATCAGAAAATCGTTGAGCGGGTCGATGAGCCCCTTGAGCGTTGTGCCGGCAGCGGCAATCCCAAACGCCATGTTTGTGCGCCGCAGCAGCTCTCCTGGACTCGCCACCGGGCCAGAGAGGAACGCCGCCGAGACGCTGGGTTCCAATCGGTCCAGAAACTCACGGCAAACGGTGGTTTTGCCCACGCCCCGCTCGCCGCTGATCACGGTGAACCCCTCGCCCTCGACCAGCGCATAGCGCAGGTGAGCCAAAGCCTCTTCCTGGTGGCGGCCGATGAACAAGGCGTCGCGCTCCGGCGAGGCTTTGAACGGGTTGTCGTTGAATCCGAAAAACCGAAGGTGCATGAACGCCATCCCGGTGCGCCTGCTGAGCTCTCTCTGCGCATGGGCACACCCTGAACCCGAAGCGATCGGTTCATTTGCAGGATGCCCCAGTACCGAAGGGTTTGTCAACGCATCTTCGTGCTCTTGTCTGCCTTCAGCAGATGAAGTATCCTAAATCACCGGAGCGCAGAAAGGACCCCCATGTACGCATATCAGCAAAACCATCGCTATTTTGCCCAGGTGGCGGAGGGGCTGGAGGAGCCGGCCGCGGAAGAGCTGAAGCCCCTGGGGGCGCGGCAGATTCGCCTGTCCTACCGCGGCCTGTACTTCGAGGCGGACCCGACGGCCCTCTACCGGATCAATTACCAGTCCCGACTGGTCACGCGCGTGATCGCTCCACTGGTGGTGTTCGCCTGCCACAGCACTGAGGTCCTCTACCGGAAGGCCAAAACCGTGGCCTGGGGGGAGTTCTTCAGCGCGGAGCAGACCCTGGCGGTCTTCGCCAACGTGTCACACAGTAAAATCCGCCACTCCC
Organism: Desulfobacterales bacterium; assembly: GCA_041736435.1. Taxonomy (GTDB): domain Bacteria; phylum Desulfobacterota; class Desulfobacteria; order Desulfobacterales; family SpSt-501; genus SpSt-501. The sequence continues at coordinate 1,350 of JBGSTS010000196.1, forward strand.
AGTATGCGGCCCTGTGTTTGAAAGACGCCATCGTGGACTATTTCCGCGAGGCGTGCGGCCGCCGCCCGGATGTCGAGCGCAGCGACCCGGACGTGTGGGTCAGCCTGTTCGTCGAGAACGACCGCGCTGCAATCGGCATCGACACCTCCGGGGGCTCCCTGCACCGCCGCGGCTACCGCACGGAAACGGTGGAAGCCCCCATGCAGGAGACGGTGGCGGCCGCCGTCATCCGCCGCACGGAGTGGGACGGCAGCCGACCGCTGCACGACCCCATGTGCGGCTCGGGCACCCTGCTGGCTGAGGCCCTCATGCACTACTGCCGGGTCCCCGCCGGCTGCCTCCGCGCCCGTTTCGGCTTTGAACGCCTGCCGGATTTCGAGCCGGAGCGGTGGGCCGCGGTGAAGGCCGGTGCTGAGCGTTCGGTCCGGCCCCTGCCGCCTGGCCTGATCACCGGCAGCGACATCGCCGCGGAGGCCGTTTCCGCCGCCCGCGCCAACCTGGGCCGGCTGGCCTACGGCAGCGGAGTGAGGATCGATCGCCTCGATTTCAAGCGCCTGGAAGGGCTCTCCGACCGGGTCATCGTCTGCAACCCGCCCTACGGGGTGCGGCTCCAGCGCGGGGGGGACATCAGGGAGTTCTATCGGGCCTTCGGGGATTTTCTCAAGCAGCGATGCCGTGGCGCATCAGCGTACATTTATTTCGGCAACCGGGAAATGCTCAAGCACATCGGGCTCAAGCCGTCGTGGAAACAGCCGCTCAGCAACGGCGGGCTGGACGGGCGGCTGGCCAGGTTCGACCTTTACTGAGGCCGGCACTCGACACGTGAAGTATCTAGCCGGGTGAGTTTATCGGAGGACAAAAAAAGCAACGACCGCCACCGCCAGGGTTGCGGCTGCGATGAACACATAGGGGCGAAACCCGGACGGCCTTGAACATTTAGCGTTTTCCGCGCCCTGCGCCTCTATGCGCTCCTCGACCGAGGCGACCAGCTTCTCCCGATCCAGCTCCTCGTCGATGCCCAGGGCGACGGAGAGGTCCCGGCTGCACTCGTCGATGAGGGATACATCGATGCTGTGCACATCGGCGCCATAGCCGCAGAGCAGCGCGTGGTCGCAGACAATGTTGATCAGCCGCGGGTAGCCTTTCGAGAGCTGCGCGACCCGGCCGGCAGCCTCGGGGGTGAAAATCGGGCTCCGCGCTCCGGCGACGTTCAAGCGGTGCTCGATGTAGTGCCGGGTCTCCTCGGCCGAAAGCGGCTCGAGATAGTGGTGGATGCTGATGTGTTTCAGGACATCCTGGTTCTCCGCGCTCATCAGCAACTGGTTGAACTCGAGCTGCCCCACGAAGAAGACCTTGAGCAATTTCCGGCCGGCCATTTTGAGATCGGAAAGGGCGACGGCTTCCAGAAGGATTTCGTGGTTGAGTCGCTGGGCCTCGTCGATGATGAGCAACACTTTTTTATAATCCGAAAAGGCCTCGAGCAGGAAGTGCTTGAAAGCCGAGAGAAACTCCTCCCGGCTGCGGAACCGCCGCCCCATCCGGAACTCTGCCGCCAGGACATTGAAAAAGTCCAGCCCGGACAGGTCGGGATCATGAACGGTCACGAAAATCGCGGCGACATCGTCGATTTGGACAAGCCGCTTGATGAGGGTCGTCTTGCCGGTGCCGATGTCGCCGGTGAGCAGCACACACCCGTCCTGCTCCAGGATGCCGTCCCGGAGGGTTTCATAGGCCCGGGTATGCTTTTCGCTGAGCCACAAAAACTCCGGGTCAGGGCTGATGCCGAACGGCTCCTTGTCTATCCCGTAATGATCCAAATACACGTGTCGTCACCCGTATGTCACTGTTTCGGAAACGGCAGTTTCATACCAGGCGGCAATTCCACCGGGAATTGAGCGCCGCCTCCCTTGCCTTTGGAGGTCGGCTGCGGCGGTCGGCCGCTTTTGGGACGTTCGTCACCCAGCAGCTCCATCATGTTCGCGACCCGGCTGTGGCCGGCCGGGACCTCGAACAGGGCCGCCGCGGGCTTTGACTCCTGGATGTTGCGCAGCTCGGTAACCTGCCCGTTCTCGTTTCGGGTTCGCAGCGGCATGGCGAACTGCGGGGACTGCCAGACAACGGTCCGCGAGGTGCTCTTGAACCCCATGACCTCGACCTGGGCCTCGATCTCCTTCTTGGCGCACCGGTATCCGTTGACCGTCTCTTCGCCCAGGGCCTTTTCTTTCCGGTTCTTGACATGCGACATGGCGAGCCCGGTGAACTCATTTTCATCGACTTCCGTTTCGGTGTAAGTCTTCTTGTCGGCGTTGATCATGTACATTTTTTTTAAATCGCCCCTGGATATCATAATCAGTTTGGTCCCGGACTGGGGCATGGCATCATCCAACCGCATTTTCCCGCCTGAAAAATAGACCTTGCTCTGGGCCAGGGTTTTCCCGTCCGCTCCCATCGTCACCTGGTCCGCCGTGAAGTCGTTCACCTTTTGGGCATAGCCGGCGGCAGCCCAACTCAGCACCAAACCTGTCAGTGCAGCCGCTCCGATAGTGCGAATGTCGAAAACCTTCATGAGGGCCCTCCTCCCATGGTTGGCGTCATCCCGAACGCTTCGCGAAACGTCCGGGTTCAACCAATAGCATATTCCGGTTCGGCAGCGCTTTCAAGACGATTTTGAAACGCTGCCGGATGCGCCGGGGCCGGATTTTGACCTGTCGGGTGTTTTGTACTAAACTGTTTATAGTATCGCCATTCCGATTGCCACGGGATTAAACCACATGAGCTTCAAGCGCAGCTTTACGCCAGACCCCACCGCCAGTGACCGGCGCTCCGGTTTGAATCGCCGCTGGATCAAAACCCCCTACCAAGGGGTCGAGCGGCGCAGCGGGAAAGACCGCCGCCTCGAATTGCTTGGGGCCGAGGGGCCCATTTCGACCGCCGGCGCCGATCGCATCGAGGCCCTGGAGAACCTGTTTCTCTCCACCACGCTGCGCCTGGAGGCGCTCGCACGGCTGCTCGTGGACAAACGGATCCTGACCCACGAGGAGCTGAGGGAAATGCTTCAGTCCATCCACGCGGCCTACCAGGAAAAGCAGCTGGAAGCGGACACCTGATTCACCATGGAGCCCCCCCGCATGCCCACTCACGCGCGTGATATGCTGCTCGACAGCCGAGCCGGCACGCAGACCATCCCCCGCCGTTGGCTGGACGGCCTGACGGCCCGTGCAACCATCGAGCGACTGATCACCCGGATCGACCCGGCCGTATCCCACGAGCCCGGCGGCAAGGCGACCATCGCATGAAACTCTTTCTGACCGGCGGGGAAGGACAGCTGGGAACCGAGTTGATCCGGCTCGCAGCCTCGGCCGGCATCGAGATCGCCGCGCCGAGCATGGCCGCGGTAAACCTCACGGACCCCGGCCAGATCGAGGCGGCATTTTCATCCTTTCGCCCGGCAGCGGTGATCAACGCCGCGGCATACACCGCCGTGGACCGGGCCGAAACCGAGCCCGAACTGGCATTTGCCGTGAACGCCGGCGCGCCGGCGCACCTGGCCCGTCTCTGCGCCCGGGCCGGCATTCCCCTCATCCACGTCTCGACCGACTATGTATTCGACGGTTGCAAACGGACCCCTTATCTCGAGGACGATCCGGTGCGCCCGCTGGGGGTTTACGGCCGCAGCAAGGCCGAGGGCGAAGCTGCCATACGCCGCGAGGTCAAAGAACACCTGATTGTCCGCACGGCCTGGCTCTACAGCCCCCACGGGGCCAACTTCCTCAAGACCATCGTGCGTCTGGCCTCCGAAAAAAACGAACTGCGCATCGTCGACGACCAGTTCGGCAGCCCGACCTGCGCGGAGGACCTGGCCGAAGCCATGCTCGTAATGCTCGGCCGGTTCGGGAAACCCACGGAGCCCCCCTGGGGGACCTTTCACTACTGCGGCCGCGGGGAAGCCTCCTGGTTCTGTTTTGCCTCCCACATTGTCACGGTGCTGGCCGCCCGCCGGCGCATCGCGACCGTCCGCGTGCTGCCCATTCCCACCCGGGACTACCCGACGCCGGCCGCGCGGCCGGCCTTCTCCGTGCTCGACTGCAGCCGCATCCAAGCGGCTTTCGGCATCAGCCCCCGCCCCTGGGAGGCCGGCGTCGAAAAAACACTGGACCGCATGCCGGGCTGAGGCCGGCCGCCACGGTCCAGACGAAATCGAATATCCTTTATATAATTGTTATCATTATATTTTATTACACAATTTGCAACGTCGATGCTTGACTGTTTTTCGGTTTCATTCTAAGATGATGATTATGACGACCCCGTCGCCTGAGTTGGCTCTACCGGTGAGAGGATCCTGACAGCCCGCTTTTATGGAATCCATTCCATCCCACGACACCCCCATCCTGGTCGTCGATGACGACGAGGGGCTGCTGCTCAGCATCAAGGCCACGCTGATCAGTGCGGGGCTGCCCGAACCGGCGCTGCTCTCCGACAGCCGCCGCGCGCTCGACCTGATCCGCACCCGCCGATTTCACCTCGTGCTGTTGGATCTGATGATGCCCCACGTCGGCGGCATGGAGGTGCTGTCTCAGGTCAACGAAAAATTCCCAAACATCGACTGCGTAGTGGTCAGCGCCATTGACGACGTGGCCACGGCCGTCAAGGCCATGAGCGGCGGTGCCGCCGACTACCTGGTCAAGCCGCTCAACGGCGAAAAACTCGTGGCGCTGGTGCAGAGCTTCATCGAGAAGCACCGTTTTCGCGAGGAACTGTCTCAACTCGGGCATGCCAAGATATTCTCAAATTTAAAGCACCCCGAGGCCTTCTCCGGCATCATCGCCGAAGACGAGGCCACGGCCCTTGTCTTTCACCAGGCAGAGGCCGTAGCCTCCACCGACTACAGCGTCGTGATCAACGGCGAGTCCGGCACCGGCAAGGAGATGATGGCGCGGGTGATCCACAAGCTGAGCCAGCGCTGCGCTGCACCTTTTTTTGCCGTCAACATGGCCTCGTTCAGCAAGACCCTCTTCGAGGACGAATTCTTCGGGCACGCCAAAGGGGCCTACACCGACGCCGGCACCGATCGCCGCGGCTTTTTCGAGGCTGCCAACGGCGGCACCCTGTTTCTGGACGAAATCACGGAGTTGGACCCCGCTCTGCAGGCCAAGCTGCTGCGGGTCATCGAAGAGCGCGAGTTCTACCGGCTGGGCAGCACCGAGGTCCGCAGCGTGGACGTGCGCATCATCGCCGCCACCAACCGCGACATCGGCGAAGAAATCCTGTCCGGCCGCTTCCGCGCCGATCTGTTTTACCGCATCAACACCTACAACATCAAAATTCCACCGCTGCGGGAGCGCAAGCGCGACATTCTGCCCCTGGCGCGCCACTTTTTAAACACCTACGCCAAGGCCAATCGCAAAAAAATTGTCGACCTTACCCCGGAGCTGGCCGAGCGCCTGCTGGACTACGAGTTCCCGGGCAATGTGCGCGAGCTTGAAAACATGATCGCGACCTCGGTGCTGCTGGAGAAAGGCAAGCACCTCAGCCTCGCCTCGGCGCGCACGCTGCTGCCCTACGAGGGCCCTGAGCGCCGCCGCAACGTCGAACTGCTGACCCTGGAGGATTTAGAGCGGCGCCACATCGAGCGGGTGCTGGAGGTCACGGGCGGCAACCGCCCCAAGGCGGCCCGGATCCTGGGCATCAACCCGTCGACCATCTATCGCAAACTGGAAAAATACAACCTTATCCACAAAAAATTCGATGCAACTTGACGAGGCAGGACAATGTCGGACGGTCTGGATGTGATTGTGCTCGACGATGATGCGGGAATCAGCCGGGTGCTCAAAGAGCTGATCGAAAGTTTTTACACCTGGGGCGACGTGGTCTGTTTTTCGAACGCGGACAGGGCTATCGAGCACTGCCTGAAGCGCGAATCGGGCGTGGCCATCTTCGTCGTCGACGTTTTTCTGAAGGGCATGAGCGGGTTTTTCTTCCTCGACTCGATCGAGGGCAAGTTCCCATCGGTGCACGAGGACGCGATCATGATCAGCGGCAAGGCCAGCGAGGACGTGGTGGACATGTGCCTGGCCTCGAACGTGACCTACCTGCTGGAAAAGCCCGTCAAGCCCTATGCGCTGCAGCTGGCCGTACGGGCCATCACATCGAAATACCTGGCCTTCGCCAAGAGGCTGCTGCGGGACCCGGCGCTCGCAAACAGCATTGCCCGACTATAAGACCGCTGCAACCGGCACCCCGGTCCAGCTGCCACCAAATGGGTGCTGAAAATCATTTCACCTCAGCAAATGGGTTTGCCCGGTCCGGACCGCGTCGATCAGCAGTTTGCCTACGATTTTCAGTTTTCCGAGCGGCCCTCTCTTATGAGCCATGATGATGTCGTGAAGCCCATCCCGGGTTTTGGGGGGTCTGATTTCATCAGGCTTTTTTTGCAGGGAAATGGCCTGCTGGGGGCAGGTTGGGACACACAAGCCGCACCCGATGCAACGGTTCATGTCCACCAACACTTTCTGCGTCTTTTCGGACACCCTTGCGGCTCCGACCTGACAGCGCGTTTCGCAATTGCCGCAGCCGTTGCATGCATCGGTATCCGCCACCGCATAATAATTTGAAGCCCAGAAATCCACCGGTTTGGGCAAGCCTTGATGCATACCCAGCATGCCGCAGCAGCACCCGCAACAGGAGCAAATGAACTCCGCCTTTTCCGTATTGGACGGCTGCAGAACCAGCCCATCTTTTTGATTGGCATCGAGGATCGCAAGGGTCTCACCCAGCGTGATATCCCGTCCGATGCCATTTCGCAAAGCAGCTTGCGCCATGCTGCCGGTGGCAAGGCAGGTCTCCTTTCGGTTCGTGACGCGACAGGGTTTGCCGCTTAATGCCTTTTTCTTGCGGCAGATGCAGTCAAAGACGGCAAACGGCGCCTCGGCCTGCTGCAGCAGCGTTGTCACTTCATCGAATGTGCTCACATGCTGCTGCGGCCGGATGCTCTTTGCGATCGGAATGGTGCGCATCTGCGGCAGTTTCGTGCCGAGAAATTCTACCCCGAACTTCCTGTCGGAGGTGTAGGTGTTAAAATCCCGGATAAATTCCGGAGTGAGTCGGTCGAGTTGAAATTCGAACATCCCGACGACCAGGGGGGCATTGCAAAACAGCTCTTTTCCATCCCGGATTTTCAGCTCGATCCCGCCCTTTTTTTCAATTCCATGGAGAATCTCAATCAGCGTTTCCCGCGTTGCGACCAATTGCCTGGCCCTTTCAAAAACGATTTCGATCGGCTCGGGCATGTAGGTCAGGCATGTTGCAATCTCGGCCTCTTTGGCTGAAAAAATATGTTTCAGAATTTTTAATTCCGATCCTGATTTCGTCGCCGGGAACCCGATGGCCTGCCGGTCCAAGTGGCGCTGCAAATCGACATAGACCTTTTCACACTGTTCCAACACCCACCTCCGCTCGGAGGCTTGCAGGAAATTGGTTTGCGATGCAAGCCGACGGTGCTCGATCCTTCCTACGTGACGATCGTTTCGGACATGCTATAGATATCGCAAATCCCGCCGGGATTGCAATACGCCCGGCCTCAAGCTTCCGATCGAATTAAAAATCCTTCAGATCAGGTGCGTTCATGGGGATGATCTGTTCGGCCATCTGCGAAACAGGTAACCGCCCCAAGCTCTTTTTTTGGGGCTTCCGATTTTCCCGTGGGTTTAGTTCAATTCCATTCGTTTGGGTATCGTTTTTCCGGACCGTTGCACGATTGCCTTCTATCATGCACAGTAGATCGCTGACCCTGCCCTTCATTGTTTCAGCCTGGGCGCTCATCTCTTCGGAAGCGGAGGCGGACTCCTCGGCGCTGGCGGCATTCTGCTGCGTCACCTTGTCCATCTCGGAAACCGCCTTGTTGACCTGTTCGGCCCCCTGGGCCTGCTCCCCGGAGGCAGCTGCGATTTCGCCCACCAACTCAGCCACCTTGTCGGCACTGGCCGACACTTGGCCGAACGCGCTGCTGGTCGAAGACATCAACGCGGATCCGTCCTTGACCTTTTTAACCGTTTCTTCGATCAGGTTGGCTGTATTTTTGGCTGCATCTGCGGCCCGCATGGCAAGGTTTCTGACCTCATCCGCCACCACGGCGAACCCGGCGCCCGCTTCACCCGCCCGCGCAGCCTCCACGGCAGCATTCAGGGCAAGGAGGTTGGTTTGAAACGCGATCTCGTCGATGGTCTTTATGATTTTGGAGGTGTCTTCGCTGGCTTGGGTGATGTCATCCATGGACCGGCACATCTGGGACATGGACTCAGTCGCCTGAGCCACCACCTTTCTTGTTTCTTTCATCAGGCTATCGGCCTGTGCCGCATTGTCCGCATTCTGGCGGGTCATGGAGGCCATTTCCTCCAGGGAGGCCGAAGTCTCCTCTATGGAGGCGGCCTGTTCGGACGCTCCCTCCGCCAGCTGTTGGCTGGTGGATGAAATCTGTGATGAGGCGGACGCCACTTGGTCGGCACAGTCGTTCAGGCCGGCGACAATCCGAGCGATGGGACGGGTTACGCTGCGGCGGGTGAAAACAACGCACACCAGCAGCGCCGCCGCCAATACGGCCAACGAAATCCCTCCAATCCATGCGAGGACGGCACGAATGCTTTCCTGGATGTCCAGTTTTGTTTTTTCAACTCCCTGATTCAAATGGTCGGTCTCCGTCTGCAACCGCTGCGCCAGCTCAGCCCGCCTTGCGTGGACCATGGCATCGATGTCGTCGATGTAAAGCCCGGTGCCGACAACCCAGCCCCACGGCTTGAAGAGTTTCACAAAGGACAGCTTCGGCTGGGCCTTGTCGGCGCCATACTTGGGCCACATGTAGTCGACGAAACCCTCCTCGGACTCCTTGCACACCTTGGCGAATTCGACAAAAAGCCTTTTCCCGTTGGGGTCCTTGCTCTCGGATAGGTCCTGGCCGTCCATCTCAGGCTTGTAAGGGTGCATCACCATGCGAGGGTGTAAATCGTTCACCCAGAAATAGTCTTCGTTCTTGGGTCCGTATCGCAACGACTGGAGGATCACATGGGCTTTCTTCTGTCTGTCCGCAGGGCTGAGGTTTGTATCTTTTTCGATAGCGTGCAGGAGGCTCATGGCGGTTTGCACCTGGGACTTGAGGTACTCCTTTTTTAGCGCCATCAACTCCTCACGGAAAGCCGCCACCTGACGCTCGCCATCGGCCTTGATGCGCTGAAGGTTTTCTTGCCCCAGGCGCTCGATCTGAGCAATGGAGACCTTGCCAGAGTGTTGGGTTTTCCAGGCCGCAACCAAACCGGATGATACCGCGGTGAGAACCAGGGCTGTCGCAATGAGAATGATGATTTTGGTGTTCAGCTTCATGTAATTTGCCTCCTGATAGGATCTGCTCCATGCAAGCGGTAAACGGATCGAATGATTTCACTGTAATAGCTGCTTGCGGCCGGGGCCCCTGTAAGGCGCCGACACAACTCAGATCAGATGAAACGGTGCCGCCGAGCCGAGTCAGATGGAAAACGGCGCGGGCCTGAGCACTTGCAGATGTTTTCGGCAATTGGCGGGAAAACTTAAATTTCAATAATGATTGCATCTTTCGTCAGGCAACCATACTGCTGAAGCCGCACTACCCGCCGCGGGCGGACGGTACCGTGCTGCTGCCGTTCCGTAGCCTTTTTCTTATTATAAATAATATCAATTAATTAATGTGGAAACGATAAACTAAAGAATGATAGAAAGCCCTTCGTGGGCAAAGATGACCTCCAGCCCCGAGCCCGGTCTCACCCCGCCGTAGATTCGCGCCAGCACATCCAGTTCGTCGTCGGTCCGCAACGGGTCGTGGTGCACCAATGCCAGGCGGCGGGCACCGCAGGTTTCGGCCACGGCAACGGCATGCTCGATCGCAGAGTGCCCCCAGCCGGCGCGCCCGGAGCGGTATTCCGCCTCGGTGAACTGGCCGTCGTGGATCAGGACATCCGCGTCGCAAAAGAATTCGGTGAGGCGGGCGTCGGCCTCCCGAGCCGCGAGTTCACCTTCCTGCGCCATGAGTTCGTCGTAACCGGGGTCGGCGGGGTCGGTGGTAAAAACGTTGCGGAACGGTTCGGTGTCGAAGGCCGTGCAGATCACCTTGCCGCCTTGCTCGATGCGGTAGCCCATGCACAGAAGCGGGTGGTTGAGGTAGGTGGTTGAAACCCGGATCCCGTCGCCAAGCTCCAGAGTCCCCTCCCTCAGGTCCACGTACCGCATATCAGCGGAAAGCTCCACCTGGCGCACGGGGAAGTAGCGATAGCTGAGTTGCCCTCCGATCACCTGTTTGAGGCTGTCCGCCGCCGATATGACCGGCCCGTAAAGCGTGGCCCGTGCGGCGGGGTGATAGAGCGGGCGGAAAAATGGCAATCCCAGAATGTGGTCCAGGTGAGTGTGGGTCAGCAGCAGATCGATCGGCGCCAAGCCTGCGGTCCGGCCGTAACGGGACATCAGGTGGTTTCCCAGGGGGCGGATCCCGGAACCGGCGTCGATGATCAGGGTCCGGTTGGCCCCCTCGGGAACGGCCTCGATGCACAGGGTGTTTCCGCCGTAACGGGCCGTATCGTAGCCGGGTGTCGGGATCGAACCCCTCACCCCCCAAAATGTGACCTGCATGATCTCAATCCCGCGCGGCTATCTCCAGGAATACCCGCGCCTTTTCGATTTCCTGATCAATAGCGGCGATCAGCTCGGCTACCCCCTCCGGCCGCAGGCCCCACGCGCTTAGAAGCCGCCGCTCTTCGTCCTCTCCGGGCCCTCCGGTTCCGGGGATCCCCGCGCCCATGCCGTGTGCGAGCACATCGGCCAGTGCAACCGCATCCACCAGCTTCAACGGGGGATCACGCCGGGCCGGCGGCTCGTGGTGAAGCGCCAGGGCGTCAGCCAGGGCCGGGCTCAGTTCCCATTTTTTCGCGATGACTTCGCCCACCGCGCCATGGTCGATGCCGATCACGGCCTGCTCGCCATCGCAAACAGGGGCTTGTGCCGAGCGCGCCCATTCCACGGCCCGGCGATAGTCTTCAGTGAAGAGGTGGTTCAACGGGATTTTGCCGATGTCGTGCATGAGGCCGGCAACGAAATAGTCCTCTCGCTCGGCGAACGGCACGTCATGTTGCCCCGCCAGCAGCTTGGCGCCGGCAGCAACGCTCAACGAGTGTGCCCAGAAGTCATCGGCCGAAAATGCCCGGAACGCGTCTCTTTTGGAAAAGCTTTCGAAGAGGGCGAAGCTGAGCACGACATTTTTAACCGTGTTGATCCCCAGCAGGATGATGGCGCGGGTGAGGGAGTTGACTTTGCTCGGCAGTGAGTAATAAGCGGAGTTGATGAGCTGGAGAACCCGGCCGGTCAGGACCGGGTCAAGGGAGATGACCCGGTTCAGTGTGTTGGCGCAGGTGTTCGCCTCGTTGCAGATCCTCAGCACTTTGATGGCCGTCGTGGAAAGCCCGGCCATTCGCAGAATGTAGGCCCGCACCTTTCCCATGGGACGGGAGTGGGACATGAGCTGCGCCTGGGCCACGACACCATCCTCAGGCGGCCAGATAGTCCCCCCGGCGGAACTTCACGATCTCGACTGAAGCGGCAACCAGGGTGCGGTTGATGATGTCTCTCAACCCGTCGTTTTCCGGTAAAGCGCCCAAGGCCGGTTTGAGGGCGTCCATGCCCTTTTCCACGCTCCGCAGCGCCCCGTCGAGAGTCTTCAGGTCCGCCCGGGGGTCCGCCAACCTCTGCCGATAGCGATCCAGCATGTCGAGACAGTGCTCCACACGGTCTGCCGCAGCGGCGGCGCGGGCCGGTTCCACCGGCTGGATCGCGAGGGCGGCGGACGGCAGCGCCACGGCACCCGAATCGGCCATCGCAGACGCTACCTCGCCCAAGGTTTGCTTGAGAATGTCGTTGAATTCACCCGCACTTGGAACAGACGCCGGCTGTGCCGGCCGTTCGACGCCGATCCGGCCGAACCCGGGGTCAAACCCACTGATTTTCATCGTGCATCTCCTCTCTGGGGACGTCAGGGCACTTGGCCGGGATGTATCGAGGAAGGTCCCGTCCCGAACGAATAAAGCAAAAACCATGCACACTCTTCAATTTTGGCCCAAGCCCGGAAAACGCCGTCCCCCCTCGACCGAACGGCGACCGCGCCGGGACAGGGGCCGCACTCACCCGGCAAAATTTGCCGCCCCGCGTTTGACCCAAGCGCTCCGGGCTGCTCATTGGCTGTCTTTTTCCGAACGTACGCAGTTTTTCCCGCACACTTTCGCGTGGTAAAGCGCCTTGTCCGCCCGCCCGACCAGCGCAACCGGCGTATCGGCGCCGGTGCAGGCACTGACGCCGATGCTCACGCTGAGTGCGATCGGCGCCTGGCACCCCGCGTCCTCCAGCACATAGCGCGTGGAGGAGATCGCCTCGCAGATCTGCCGGCCCTTCTTGACCGCATCGCGCAGGCCGGCGCCGGGCAGGACGATGGCAAACTCCTCACCGCCGTAGCGCGCCAGAAAATCCTGACTGCGGATCGACTGCCGGCACTTTCGGGCCACGGCCGCCAGCACACTGTCCCCGGCCGGGTGGCCGAAGCTGTCGTTGAGGCGTTTGAAGTCGTCGATGTCGACCATCAGCAGCGTGACGGGCTGCTCTGCGGTCATGTTTTTCGCCATCAGATTCGAAAGAAACCGGTCAAAAGAGCGGCGGTTGTAAACCCCGGTCAGGCCATCCCGTTCGGACTCGGTGCGCGCTTGTTGGAGCTCGGTGTTCAGAACCGCCACCTGTTGGGCCAAGGACTGGATTTTCGCCCCGTCGCGGGATTCTTTTTCGTGCACCGCCCGGCGCAGATGCTCGATCTCCTGCAGCAGGCTCTGCTTGAGCCGCCGGATATCCTCCAGGTGGGTGAGCTCCTCCAGGCGCCGGCCTTGCTCCATGATGCTGTGGTTGTAATCGCGGTTCTCGCTGTCCAGAACCGCCATGGCCTTGGTCAGAATGTCGATGATTTCCTTGAGTTCGGCCTCACGCGTGCGCAGGCAGTCACTCTGGCGCCGCGCGAACTCGCGGATGCTTCGCTGGCGGGCGTCGAACAGCCGTTCCAGCCGGCCGAGACGCTCCTCCGAACCGAACCCGTCCGCCAGTTCGGATAGTTCCTTCTTGAATGCGGCATAGGGGAGTTCGCGCAGATCGAGGGCAAACTCCCGCAGGTCCGCCAGCAACGCCTGCGCCGCCTGCAGCAGAAACTCGCGCCGCTTTTCGCTGCGCTCGAACTCGTCCGCCAGATCGGCGGCCGAACGGGCCGCTTCGTTACTTTTTCTCAACCCCAGAAACATTAACCCCTCCCGCGGGATGTCGGGTTCAGGCGGCCTCGGACAGCAGGGCGGCCTCTTCGCCGTTGAGCACCCGGTTGATGTCCAGCAGGATCTTGATGCCGGCCCCCATTTTCGCCATACCCAGGATGCAATCGGTGTTCAGCCGAGTTCCGAAGGAGGGGGTGGCCTCGATATCGTCGCCCTTGATGTTGAGCACTTCAGAAACCGCATCCACCACAACGCCTACCTGGATGGTGCCTGCCTGACCGTCGATCTCCACCACGATGATACAGGTGCGGTCGCTATAGTCGGCTCCGGGCAAACCGAACCGCAGGCGCAAATCCATGACCGGAATCACCTTGCCGCGCAGGTTGATGACGCCCTTGATGTAGGCGGGGGTCTGGGGCACAGCGGTAATCGGCATCATGCCGATGATCTCCTTGATCTTGAGAATACCGATCCCGTATTCCTCTTCCGCCAGGCAGAAGGTCAGGTACTTGCCCTCCCGCTCCGCCATGGCCTTTACAGCCTGAGACACCTTCTCGCTTTCTTGCATCATGCCTTCCTCCTTTTCGTTTCGATCGGTTTCAACCGGTTGAAACCTTTTCGCCCGAACCGGCAGGCCCGGCCATGAGCAAAAAGGCGCCTTCAGGTTCATGCATGGAAAACACCCAGGCGTCGACCACCCGCTTTCCCCGCTGGCGGACATTGATAAAAATCGGCCCTGTCGCCCCAGTGCTCTTTTCTCCGAGGGACATCCGCTTGAGAGCCGAAATAACAGTGGGCAATGACGAAGAATGGACAACCTCTTCGATGCCGAGCCCGATGAGCCTGTCTTCCGGCATCTCACACAGGGCCGCCCAGGCAGGGTTGCCGCCCCACAGGCTCAAGCCCTTGAACACGGCGGCCGGGAAATCTATCTGGTGGATGAACTGAAAGCGCGCAAGAAAGGTGTCCTGGTAGTAACGGCACTCCCGGCAGGAATGGGGGCAGCCCGATTCCCCGCTCTCGCGTATCCGGAAGCAGTCCTGGATCTGGTGCCGGAATGCGGTGCACTCCTCGCAGCGGTGCTTGCCGCCGTTACTGCTCCAAAAGGTCCAGCAGCTTTGAAAGGTCTTGAAGACCGGCCGGTGAGCATGGCCGTTAACGAGTTCCGGCGGGATCGGCTGCCCCGAAAACTTTAAAAAATGCAGCAGATCTTCAACCGGGATGCTGTAGTTCCGACCTTCGCGCAGGGCAAACACCTTCTTGGAACGCACCCAGTAGCCCACCGTTGTGCGGCCAACCCCGCACAGGGCGGCCGCCTGGGAAATACTCAATGACTTCGGGATGCTTATCATAGTGTTGACTGCCTCATGCGGTGACAACCGCTGGTTGCAACCCATTGCGGTCTGAAAAAAATCTCATTCGGGGCCCCCGCCCCGGCAGGGTCCGCCTGCGATAGCTTCTGTATCGGCCTGGAAAACGCAAAACTTGAGCTGGTTTTCATCGCACCGTCAAATTCCCCACCGTCGTGGATCCTTTCGTCCGAATGTCTCAATCGGCGTCAAAATTGACGCAAGTCGTAAACAGATGACGGTATTTTGACGAAAAACCTGCCGGAATCAGACTGCTGAACAACCGGGGATTCGATCTGATGCGGCCGGCACAATCGCTTCTGAATATATAATAATTTGTTTTTACTGATATTTTTAGAATTTTACGATTCTACTCAAAAATTTTTCAGTACTATTTACAAATTGGCATTTGGTTTGCAAAATCTAAATGCCAAACGGAATGAAGTTTTCCTCCTTTCCTTCATTCCCACCTCCGACTAACCCTGTTCGGCCACCCCCCCGAACAGGGTTTTTCTTTTTTGAACCGAACAAAAACAGTCGGCTATCGGATGCACCCAGATCGGCTTGGCCGAAGGCTGGACGGCTCTGCCTACTCTTTGGTTATAATAATCGGGTTCTGATATCGCTTCAGGCGGGTATGTTTCGGTTCGAAGAGCCGGCAGCTCTCCCCGTTCATTGCGGTGCGGACCTCATCGCTTGGGTAGCGGCTGCTTTTAAACCCCATCCGCCGGCAGCTATGGGGAAAACGCTCGTCCCAGGTGACGCGATAGTGGACGCAGAGGTGGCAGTCGACCCGGCGGTGCACTCACCCCCCCAGCTTGACCACCACCAGGGTGGCATCGTCCTGCACCGACAACGGATGCAAAAATTTCTGGAGGTCCTCCAGCACCCGCTCCACCATTTCCGCCGCCGGCCGGGCGGCATGCTCTCGAATCACCTCCTGCAGCCGCTTTTTACCGAAAACCCGGCCCTCAGGGTTGCAAGCTTCCCAGATGCCGTCGGTCCCGATGACGACAATCTGCTCCGGCCCAAGCTCCCTCCGGCACTCCTCGTAGGCCGCCTGGTCAAATATGCCCAGCGGCAAACCGCTCTGCCCGTTCAACTCGGCAAACTCCCCGGAAAGCGGGTCATAGACCATGGCCGGGTCATGCCCGGCGCGCACCCAGCGGATGTTGCGGGAGGAGCGTTCGATCTCGGCGTAAAAAAGGGTCATGAAGCGGCCGGTGTCCTGCACGTCCTGGGCCAGGCGGCGGTTCAGATGACCGACGATCTCAGGGGTGCTCCCGGGCCGTGACGCGCACTCCCTGAGCGTGGCGCGGGCGGTGGTCATCAGCAGCGCCGATGGCAGCCCGTGGTCGGAAACGTCCCCGACCACAATGCTGATCGCAGGACCGTCGGTCTCGCCCTTCTCGAAGTAGTCATAGTAGTCGCCACCCGTCTGATCGCAGAACACGCTGCGCCCGGCGATGTCCAGCTCCTGCCAGCCCGAGCTTTTACCCGGCAGCAGGCACTGCTGCACCTCCATGGCCTGTTGAAGCCAGCGGCGGCTGCGTTTGTTGAACTTGCGCTCTTTGTGAATGCGGCGGTACTCCTGAATGCCCGCCGTCAGCACCTTGAGCAGGTCCTCGCTTGCACAGGGCTTGGTGAGGAAGCGAAATATGTGGCCCTGGTTCACGGCCTGGATCGCCGCCTCCAGATCGGCGCTGCCGGTCAGCAGCATGCGCACGGAGTCCGGTGAAATCCGGCGGACCCGAGCAAGAAACTCGATGCCGTTCATCTCCGGCATGCAATAGTCGGTGACGATCACTGCGAAAGGGCCGCCGCCGCGGAGAATCTCCAGGCCGGCCGCGCCGCTCGAGGCGGTTTGAATGTCCGCTTTCTTACGCAGCTGACGTTGAAAGGCCGCTAGAATATGGAGGTCGTCATCGACCAGCAGAACCCGGTTAGACACGTTGCACCTCCTGCAGGTGCAGCGACCTGCAGATCTGCCCCCAGCACTCGAAGAGCTCCCCGGCGCACAAACGCCCGGGGCCCTCCGAGCCGCTACCGGCCACTCCGATCCGGCCGGGCTCGCCGGTGAGCATGTGCTCGAGCTCGTTCGCCGCACAGACGGCCGCCGAGAGCGCTCCACTGCCGGAGTGCTGAAACACCTGGTGGTGGCGGGCGATGGCGTCCACCACCCCCTCCCCGATTCCCCACAATCCCAGCAGATACGCCCCCAGCTCCGCGTGGGAGGCGCCGAAGCGCTCCTGCTCGATTTGCGCGGACGGCCTCGTGTCCGCGTGGGCCGCGGCCAGGACTTCGGCGTAGCCTTCCGGGAAGTTCTGGGCCAACACCAGTTTGCCGATGTCGTGCAGCATTCCGGCCGTGAAGGCCTCATCCTGAGACGCGCGCGGGAGCTTTTCGCTGACGGCGATGGTGCGAGCGAAGAGCCCGGCGTGCATACAGTGCTGCCAGAGGGCATCCAGGTTGAGGCAGCGCATGTGCTTGGCGTCGAACTGGCTGAAGATTCCGGAGGAGAGTACCAGGGCCTTAAGCGTGTCGTACCCCAGCAGCGCCACTGCGTCCTGGGCACTGACCACCCTCCGCGGCAGGCCGAAGAAGGCCGAATTGACGATCTGAAGGATCTTGGCCGTCATGCCGATATCGCGTTCGACGAGACGGCCCACGCGTTGAAGGGAAGAACGCGGCGACTGGATCTCGGCCAACAGTTTGGCATACAGATCGGGCAAGCTGGGCAACGACTCGATCCGCGCCAACAGGCTCTTCAAGGGATGGGCTTCCACCCACCGGCGCAGCGCCAGGGCCTGCGACAGGGCGGACTTGAGCTCCTCCGCCTCGCAGGGTTTGGCCAGGTAGCGATGGGCGCAGCGCAGGGCCGGCAAGGCCGAAGCCGAGTCTATCTCCCCGGACAAGATGATCCGCACCAGCTGCGGATGGAGCTCCTGCACCGCGCGCAGGAGCTCCTCCCCGCTCATCCCGGGCATGCGCAGATCGGTCACCAGCGCATCGAACGTCTCCTGCGCCAGCAGCTCAAGGGCCTCCCTCCCGCTGCCGGCAAACCGCATCGTCCAGGCCTCCCGCTGGCTGCGCAGCATCCGCTGCAGGCCCTGAAGCAGCAACGGTTCGTCGTCCACAAACAGGACCGCGCTGGACCGGGGTGCCGTCATGCCGATTCTCCCGCGCCGGCAAACGGCAACTCGATGGTGAAGGTGGTCCCGCGGCCGACTTCCGACTCGAAAGAGATCCGGCCGCCATGCTTTTCGACAATCACGGGGTGGCAGATCGCCAACCCCTGCCCGGTGCCGCGGCCCACCGGCTTGGTCGTGAAAAACGGGTCGAAGATCCGCGGCTGCACGGCCGCCGGTATCCCAACCCCGGTGTCCCGGACGCGGATCCGAACCCACCCGTTGCAGCGGCGCGTGGTGACCGTGATGACGCCCTTGACCTCAGCCCCCGAACCGACCGCTTCCTCGATGGCATGGGCTGCATTCACGATCAGGTTCAACATGACCTGGTTGATCTCGCCCGGGTGGCAGGACAGACGCGGCAGGCCGGGTTCGAAATCCGTCACCACATCGGCCACGTACTTCCACTCGTTGCGGGCCACCGTCAGCGTTGTCTCGATGATCCCGTTCAGGTCCGCCATCACTTTCTCTTCCCGGCCGGGATGAGCGAACTCCTTCATGGCCCGCACGATCTTGGCTATCCGCTCGACCCCCTCCAGGGTGTGGCGGATGGCGGTGGGAATTTCCGCGCTCAGGTAGTCCACATCCGCATGACGGATGGCCTCCTCCACCGCCCGCACCCGATCGGGGCAGAAACCGGCTGAGCGGGCGTCGGCCAGCAACTCGCCGTATGCGTTGAGAACGGCCATCAGGTCAGCGAACGCATCCAGCAAAAAGCGGGTGTTGTCGCCGACGTATTGAGTGGGCGTGTTGATCTCGTGCGCAATGCCGGAGGCAAGCTGGCCGATCGAACGCAACTTCTGGGACTGGGCCAGTTGCCGCTCCAGCTGCTTGCGCTCGGTGATGTCGGCTCCGATGACGGTGACTCCGCCCGGGGCACCCGCCGCCCGGGTCAAGGGGTGAATCGTCAGCCCGAGCATCCCGTCTGTGCCATTGGCCCGAACATAGGCCAGGTCGTCGACCCGGATCGATTCGCCCTGGGTCCGGCAGGCGCAGATGCCGCGGTGCACCCGCTCCCAGTCCCAGCGGATCCCGGCCGCGGCCAGCGCTTTTCCGGTCACCTGCGCGGCGGAGGCGCCCAGCAACGTGCCGGCCTCCGGCACCGTCACCATCTCGGACCTGACCCCGACCGAGGGGCTGCTCCTGGTGGCGACCAGCCTGATCACCGATCCGGACGGTCTGGACGCGTCCACCTTCCAGCTCATCTGGGAGGCGGAGACCAGGA